>NZ_CP043661.1:7546478-7851642 GCF_014217565.1 Kribbella qitaiheensis | reverse complement strand
TGTCGCCGGCGGAGTTCCAGGTGCTCCGGAAGGCGGGCACCGAGCGCCCCTTCACCGGTGAGTACACCGACACCAAGACGGTCGGTGTCTACAAGTGCCGGGCGTGTGACGCGGAGCTGTTCCGCAGCGAGTCCAAGTTCGACTCGCACTGCGGCTGGCCGTCGTTCTTCGCGCCGCTGGCCGAGGACCGGGTCGAATACATCGAGGACCACGACCTCGGCATGAAGCGCGTCGAGGTCCGCTGCGCCAACTGCGGCGGCCACCTCGGCCACGTCTTCGAAGGCGAGGGCTACGGCACCCCCACCGACCTCCGCTACTGCATCAACTCGGTCAGCCTCGCGCTGACCCCGGCGGAGTAGCCAGTACCACGAAGCGGCGCGCCGTCCCACGAGGGGCGACGCGCCGCTTGTCGTTTAACAGCCCCGGTCAGATCGGGGTGGCGAGGGCTACCGGGTTGCCGTCGGGGTCGGCTACGTAGGCCTGGCGTTCGCCCCAGGGCATGGTGGCTGGGGCCTGGAGGACTGTGTAGCCGGCGGCGCGGAAGGTTTCGACGTCTACGTCGACCTCATCGACGTACACGAACAGTTCGAAGCGGGGAGCGGTGCCGACGGTGATGCCGAGTTGGGCCTCGGGCCAGCTGGAATCGGCAATGCCCAGTGAGGAATCGCCGCGCTCCAACCCGACGTAGTGCGGCTCGCCTTCCAGCGGGAACTGGTAGACCGGCACGTAGCCGAGCAGCCCGTAGAACTCGGCCGAGCGGCGGACGTCACCGACGTACAGGACCGGGAAGGCCTTGCGCTGCGTGGTCACGCGAGGTTCGCGACCAGCTCGCCGAGCTCGGTTCGCTTACCCGTGTAGAACGGGATCTCCTCGCGCACATGCCGCCGTGCCGTCGACGCCCGCAGGTCACGCATCAGATCGACCATCCGGTGCAGCTCGGCTGCCTCGAACGCCAGGATCCACTCGTAGTCGCCGAGTGCGAACGACGCGACCGTGTTGGCCCGTACGTCGGGGTAGGTGCGCGCCATCTTGCCGTGCTCGGCCAGCATGAAGCGCCGCTCCTCGTCCGGCAGCAGGTACCACTCGTAGGACCGCACGAACGGGTACACGCAGATGTACGGCTGTGGCTCCTCGTCGGCCAGGAACGCCGGGATGTGGCTCTTGTTGAACTCGGCCGGCCGGTGCAGCGCGAACTGCGACCAGACCGGCACCAGGTGCCGCCCGAGCCGCGAGCGACGCAGCAGGTGGTAGGCCTTCTGCAGCGCGTCCGACGTCGGCGCGTGCCACCAGACCATGAAGTCGGCGTCCGCGCGGAACCCCTCGACGTCGTACCAGCCCCGGATCACCACGTCGTCCGCGGCCAGCTTGCCGACCAGGTCCGCCAGCTCAGCAGCCAGCCCGTCGCGGTCCACGTCACCGAGTGGCTTGTCCACCTTGAAGACCGACCACAGGGTGTAGCGGATCACGTTGTTCAGCTCGCGCGCCTTCGGCTTCGTCTCGGTCACCTCCCCATTGTCCCTAACGTCTCCAGGTGAGCCTGCACCCGGGTTACTGCCTTAGCGGCTACAGCGACGCAGGCGGCTATGCCCACACCCCTGTACGCCGCGCCGCAGACCGCTAGCCCAGGTTGCTCCGCCACAGCCGCCTCAACCCGGTCTACGCGGCCCAGATGACCTACGGCGTACTGCGGAAGGCCACCTCCCCACCGTGTCACCAGGGAGGCGACTACGGGCGTCTCCAACCCGACCGCAGTACGCAGATCGGCCGCAGCAAGTGCAGTGAGTTCCTCGTCGGTGCGCTGCAGCACGTACTCCTCACCGAGCCGTCCGACCGAGCACCGCAGTACTGCGAGGTCTCCCCCGGCCTCTGCGGTCCACTGCCACTTAGCGTGAGAGTAGGTCGACGCCTTGATCGTGCGGCCTTCTACGGACGGCACCAGGAAGCCCGACCCTGCTGCTGTGGACGGCCAGTCCTCCTTGCGTACGGCGAGGGTGATGATCGCCATACTCGCGTACTCGATCGCAGCCAGCTCGGTAGCAGCCCGCGGGACCAGGTCAGCCAGCATGCGAGCAGCCGGTGAGGCCGGGGTCGCTACGACGACCGCATCGGCCTGCAGCAGCGTCGGGGCAGGCACCGGCCCGGTCTCCAGCTCGTACCCGGCTCGCGTGCGACTGATCCGCCGTACGGTTGCGCTGCGCTGGATCACGACCCCCCGGGCGACCAGATCGGTCTCCAGCGCGGTGATCAGCCGGTTGATGCCACCGCGGATCCCAGCGAACACCGGAGCGCCCTCAGCAGCCCTGCGTTGTCCCAGCTCACGCAGCTCGGCAGTCGCCGCCAGCAAGCTCGGGGCTGTCTTCAGCTTGGCGAACAAGTCAGGCACCGCAGCGGCGAGCGAGATCTCCTCGGCTCGCCCCGCGTAGACGCCGCCCAGCAGTGGGTCGACCAGCCGATCGGTCACCGCCGAACCCATCCGCTCGGCGACGAACCGACCGATCGCCACGTCCTCGGTCAGCGCGGGTTCCGGCAGCTCGGATTCAGCGGCAACCCGCGCAGCCGCATCTTCACCCAGTACGTCGACCGTCGTGTCGGCTGAGGTCGGCACACCCATCACCGTCGGCGGGATCGCCCGGATCCGGTCGCCGATCCACAACCCGGCCGAGGTCGTTGCCGGATGCACCAAGTCGTCGCCGAGCCCGACCGCCTTGATCAGGTCGACAGCCTCGGGACGCCGCGCCAGAACGGACTCAGCGCCAAGGTCGACCGGCACACCCTCCAGCTCGGCGCCCGCCAACTTCCCACCAAGCCTGGGCGAGGACTCCAGCACAGTGATCCTCGGCGGATTCGGCCCGCTGGCCAGCGCGTACGCCGCCGCCAGCCCACTGATCCCGCCACCGACAACGACCACGTGCGGCTGATCCATGCACCTATCCTCGCTCGCCGCCGCTGTCCCTCAACCGCAGGGTGTAGGTGATCCCCGGTTTGCCGCTGAGCACGACTTCCCCCGACGGCACGAACCCGCAGCGGGTCAGGACGGTCTGCGAGGCCAGGTTGGTGACCGTGGTCGCCGCCCGGAGGGATTCCAGCCCGTACTCCGCGGCCGCCAGCGCGAGCAGCTCCTTGACCGCTGCCGTCGCCACTCCCCGGCCGGCCGCCTTCTCCGCGATCCGGTAGCCGAGGTCGGCCGCACCGTCGGCGACGTCGATCAGGTTCATTCGGCCGATCACCTGACCGGCGTCGTCGACAAGCAGGTGGAACTGGATGGTCCCGGTCTCCTGCTCGGCCAGCAACGCGGCGTGCCGGGCGTCGAAGCCGGCGAAGTATTCGTCCCCGCGATCGGGAATCGACCCCGCGAAGTACTCGCGGTTCTCCAGTTCGAACGCGAGCAGGGCGCTCGCATGATCCGCCCGCAACCGCTGCAACTCCACACCGCGCCCCGCGAGCCCTTGCGTCCGAAGAGGTGAGGGGTCTGACCCTCGGTTGTTCGGACGCAAGGGGCCGCCGGGTGACTGGTCAGGCACGGGCGGACTTGGACTGGACTGCCTTGACCACTCGGTGCAGGACCTCGGGGTCGGTGGTCGGGGGGACGCCGTGGCCGAGGTTGAAGATGTGGCCCGGTGCGGCCTTGCCCTCGGCAAGGATGCGGTCGATCTCCGGCTCGATGGCTTCCCAGCCCGCGACGAGCAGCGCCGGATCGAGGTTGCCCTGAACCGGCTTCGGCGCACCACCGGCAGCGGTAATTCGCCGTACGGCCTCGTCGAGCGGCACCCGCCAGTCGACGCCGACGACATCAGCGCCGGCCTCGCTCATCAGACCCAGCAGCTCCCCGGTGTTCACACCGAAGTGCAGCCTCGGTACGCCGTACTGCTCGAGCGCCGCGAACACTTTGGCCGAGTGCGGCTGGACGAATCGCTCGTAGTCGCGCGCCGACAACCCGCCGGCCCACGAGTCGAACAGCTGGATCGCCGAGGCGCCCGCCTCGATCTGCACCGACAGGTACGCGATCGCGACGTCCGCCAGCCGGTCCGCCAGCGCGTGCCAGAGATCGGGGTCGGAGTACATCAGGGCCTTCGTCTTCGCGAAGTCCTTGCTCGGGCCGCCTTCGACCAGGTACGACGCGACCGTGAACGGCGCGCCCGCGAACCCGATCAGCGGGGTGCCGCCGAGCTGCGACGTGAGCTCCTGCACCGCCTCGGTGACGTAGGAGACGTCCGATGGCGTGACCGGCCGGACCGCTACCAGGTCGGCGGCGGTCCGCACCGGCGAGGCGACGACCGGGCCGACACCCGGCTGAATCTCCAGGTCGACGCCGACGGCCTTCAGCGGCAGAACGATGTCGGAGTAGTAGATGGCCGCGTCGACGCCGTAACGGCGTACCGGCTGCAGCGTTATCTCCACAACGAGGTCGGGTCGCATGCAGGACTCGAGCATCGTGATGCCTTCGCGGATCGCTTTGTACTCCGGTAGCGAGCGACCCGCCTGGCGCATGAACCAGACAGGGGTGTGCGGCACGGGTTCACCCCGGGCGGCCAGCAGGAAGGCGGACTGCGCAAGAGCTTCGGTAGCTACGGGTGATTGAGATGGTTGCGTCACGGGCACAAGACCAATGATCCCATGCCCGGATGCCGTCACCGGCGCGTCGTCACCGGCGTCGGTGAGTAATCAGTCGTAGGCTGCGAAGCATGGGTGCCCGCAAGCAGGTCGACGCGCCACCCGCGGAGTTCGCCGAGGCCTTGACGCAACTGCGTGAAGCCCGGTTCCGGCCCGAGGTTTTCGTCGAGGAGATGCCCGCACCGCAGCGGATAGCACCGCACGCGGCCGCGGTCAGCGCCGACGTGACGGTCGACGGTGACGATGTCGCCACCGGCCGTCTGGTCATCCTCTACGACCCGGCCGGGAACGACGCCTGGCAGTCGACCTTCCGCTGTGTCGCGTATGTACGCGCTGCCGTCGAGCCGGAAATGGTGACGGACGCGCTGCTCGGTGGCGTGGGCTGGACCTGGCTGATCGAGGCTTTGACCGACCGGGGCGCCGACTTCCTGGCGCCGAGCGGTACCGTCACTCGGGTGGTATCGGAGAGTTTCGGCGGGATGGCCGATGACGACGCGACGGCGGAGATCGAGATCCGTGCGTCCTGGAGCCCTGTTCCAGGACCGGGCGGTGCGATCGACGTGACCCAGCACGCCGAGGCGTGGGGTGAGGTGCTCTGCACCGCGGCCGGCCTGCCGCCGGTTCCGCCGGGCGTCGTCGCGATGCCGACCCGGCGCGGTCAGCGGGGCCGATGAGCCCGGCCGAGACCCAGCAGCAGCCGCCGGTCCCGGACGACCCCACCGAGGACCTACCACTGCTCGAACTCCGCGACGGCCTGTCCGAGGTCATCGAGACCGACCCGGCCCTGGCCGAGGTCGTCGAGGCCTTCCGGGCCGGCACCGGACCGGTCGCCGTCGACGCCGAGCGCGCCTCGGGCTACCGCTACTCGCACCGCGCGTATCTGGTCCAGCTACGCCGGGAGGGTTCCGGCTCCGCGCTGGTCGACCCGATCCCGTTCGGGGACCTGTCCGCGCTCGGTGACGCGATCATCGACGCCGAATGGATCATCCACGCCGCCAACCAGGACCTGGCCTGCCTGGCCGAGGTCGGGATGGTGCCGCGCGAGGTCTTCGACACCGAGCTGGCCGGTCGCCTGCTCGGGTATCCGAAGGTCGGGCTGGCCTCGCTGGTCAGCGAAGTACTGGGCTACAAGATGCGTAAGGAGCACTCGGCGGCCGACTGGTCGACCCGGCCGCTTCCCGGGCCGTGGCTGATCTACGCGGCGCTCGACGTCGAGATGCTGATCGAGCTGCGCAACGAGATCGAGGCCGAGCTCCGCCGCGAAGGCAAGTGGGAGTGGGCCGAGCAGGAGTTCGCCGCGATCCTGGCCGCACCGCCGCGCGAACCGAAGCCGGACCCGTGGCGCCGTACGTCGGGCATGCACCGCGTCCGCAACCGCCGCAGCCTCGCGACCGTCCGGGCGCTGTGGGAGGCCCGCGACCAGATCGCCGAGACCGCCGACATCTCCCCCGGCCGGATCCTGCCGGACGCCGCGATCGTCGAGGCGGCCGCCGCGATGCCGGCCGACCGGGACACGCTGCAGAAGCTGACCGCCTTCAAGGGCCGCGGTGCCCACCGGCACATGCGGACGTGGTGGGAAGCGATCGACCACGCGCGCCGGCTCCCCGAGTCCGAGCTCCCCAAGCAAGGCCCCCGGTACGACGGGCCGCCGCCGGCGCGAGCCTGGGCGGATCGCGATCCCGACGCGGCCGCCCGGTTGTCCGCGGCGAGATCAGCCGTGAGCGAGATCGCCGAGGCGCACCGGCTGCCGACCGAGAACCTGCTCTCCCCCGACACGATCCGCCGATTGGCCTGGACTCCCCCGGGCCGACGCGGATCTCGCGGCGGTCACGACCTTCCTTCGCGAGCACAACGCCCGGGACTGGCAGATCGGGCTCACCGTCCAGGTGCTGACCGACGCCCTTGCGACCGAAGCGCCGGCCGCGCCCGAAGTACTGGAATAACCACTCCGCGGCGCCGGCCGTCAGGTCGAAGCGTCTGGCCCCACGCGTGGGTGCCGGATCGCGGCACCGGTCACGGCCGGTGAACGACGCGACTCCTTCAGCACCCGGACAACCGTCCCAGGACGCAGCAGCGCCGTCGGCGGGTCGGCCAACTGGAGTACGCGGTTGAAGGCCCGTGCCACCGGCACGGAGACATGAGCCGCTCGGACGACCTGCCCGATATAGCCGTTAAGCTGGGCGACACCGGCCGGTTTCGGACCCACGGTGGCAGGGTGGGATTACGGGATTCTTATGCTCTGCCGTTCTGCTGCCCGGCCACTTGACTGGTAGGACCGCCGGGTCAATCGTCAGAAGACGAGGATCTGATGACGATGAGCGCTGAGCCAACCCCTGCCGACCGTGTCCTGCCGTACACACGGGTGCTGTCGCTCTGCATCGTGCCGTTCCTGATCGCGGGGTTCGTGATCCTGTACCTGTTCCCGCAGCACACCCCACGGTTGTGGGCCTGGCCGCTGCGGCCGACCATGACCTCGATGGTTCTCGCGTCGGCGTACCTCGGCGGCGCCTACTTCTTCATCCGGGCCGCGCTGGAGCGACAGTGGCATGTCCTCGCTCCCGGATTGTTGTCGGTCACCTTGTTCGCGACGCTGCTCGGTGTGGCGACAGTGCTGCACTGGGACAAGTTCAGCCACGACAACCCGGCGTTCTGGATCTGGTCTGCCCTCTACTTCGTGGCGCCATTCCTGGTCCTCGGTTCCTGGCTGGCGAATCGGCGGTACGACGTCCCGACGGGCGACGACGCGCTTCCCCCGATTGTGCGTGGTGTCATCGCCGGCATCGGCCTACTCGCACTTGCGCAGGGCACCGTCATGTTCATCTCACCAACGACGTTCCTGGATTTGTGGCCGTGGCCGCTCACCCCGTTGTCGGGCCGGACTCTGGCTGCTGTGTCGTGCCTGGGTGGCGCCGGGCTCTGGGCCGTGCACGACGCCCGCTGGTCGACGCTGCGGCGGATGCTCGAGGTCGAGATGATCATGGTCGGCTCGATCCTTGTCGCCGCCCTCCGGGCCCGCGAACAGCTCGACTCCTCGAAGGCGCTCGCGTGGCCGTTGTTGATCGGGTTCTCGCTGCTGTTCTTCGCCTCGATCGCCCTCTGGGCCCGCCACGGGCTCCGCGCCCGGGGAACGCTGGCGCCGATCGGCTGATGCCTACGCCGGCGGCGGTAGTACGACGCCGAAACCCGCCACCGCCAGCCGTAGCAGGACCTGCCCCGGTGCGAGCAGGTCGGCGATCCGGGCCGCACTCAGCAGTTCGAGCTCTGCCAGCCGGATCCGGTAGTCGTCCGGAGAAGCCACTCGCGCCTTGTGCAGCTCGACAGTGTTGTGCCATACCTTGCGCCGCGACTCTCGCAGGAACCGTTTCGAGGCCTGCTGGTTGAGCGGCCGCAGCGCCCGGTCCAGCAGCGTCCGTGCCGATCGCGTCGCCAGCTCGGCGTCCTCGGCGGCCACCCGGTCGGAGAGAACTCCGTCGATCTGCTCGTGGTCGCGGCGTCTGCGGTCCAGCAGCGCTTCATCGGCGAACTGCTCGACGGAGATCACGGCGAGCAGCGCCTGCGGCAGGTCGTAGTTGATGTGCGCGTTGACGCCGAGCAGCACATGCCGCAACGGCGGCAGCCCCGCGGGTGCGTCGAACGCGAGCCGCCACGGGCGAGGAACGCCATCACCACCAGCGCGCTCGGCGTCGAAAGCCGACAGGTACAAGTTGGCGAAGGCAACGTCCCAGGCCTCGACCCAGGCCGGGTCCTCGAACACTCCACGGTCGACGGCCCGGCTCACCGCACCCGTCGTCCGCTGGTAGGTCGCGAGGAAGTCGCGGCGCGATTCCTCCGCCAGCGTCAGGGTTTCGAGCCGCTCCTGCATGGCGGCGACGACCGCCGCGATGCCGGCCGGTCCCGGCTGCTCCATGCCGCCAGTATGGCCCCGGCCGCGTCCGCCGCGCCGGATTCGCGGAAACGGCAACAAAACTTGCCTGCCCGAGGCGGTCGGCGCAGGCTCTCCAGCATGAGCTCACACACCACCACCGGTCATGGCCATGGACACGGACATGGTCACGGGGACACCGACATCGACTGGGAAGCCATGGCCACCAACCTGGAGAGCCATGGCGAGCTGCACCTCCCGGCGCTTCGCAGTACGGCGGCTCGGTTGAGGGAGCTGCTCGGTCCATCGGCTCGGCGCAGTTTCGACGTCGGCAGCGGGCCGGGAATGATGACGTGTGTGTTCGCCGAAGCGTTCCCGGATGGCGAGGCCGTCGCGATTGACCCGACGCTCGGTCTGCTGGACCGCGCTCTGGCCCGAGCCGAACGCCTCGGACTCAACGACCGGGTCACCGTCCGCCAGGCAGAGCTCCCCGGCCTCGACGACGGCACTCTCGGTCAGGCCGATCTGGTCTGGAGCAGCAAGGCCGTCCATCACCTCGGTGATCAGCAGGCCGCCGTGACCGAACTTGCTTCCGTACTGCGTCCCGCCGGCGTACTCGCGATCGCCGAAGGCGGCCTGCCGATGCGCTACCTGCCCCGCGACATCGGCATCGGCCGACCCGGTCTCCAGGCCCGACTCGACGCCGTACAGGAGGACTGGTTCGGCAGTATGCGCGACGAACTCCCCGGCAGCACCAAGGTGGTCGAGGACTGGCCCGCGATGCTCACCCGCGCCGGTCTCACCGACGTCGGCAGCTTCACCACCCTGCTCGACCTACCGGCACCACTGACGGCCGCGGCCCGCGCGTACCTCCACGCCACCCTCACCCGCCTGCACGACACGATGAGCGAGTCCCTGGCCGACGACGACCGCCACACACTCGGCGTCCTGCTCGACCCGAACGCCCCCGAAGGCATCCTGCACCGCCCCGACGCATTCCTCCTCACCGCCACCACAGTCTTCACCGGCCGCAAGAGCCGGTAGCGCTGGGACCGCGTTGCGCGGCCCCAGCGCGGCGGTGTCAGGCCGACAGCTGGGATTCGATGGCGGTGACTACCTCGTCCGACTCGGGGAGAGTCTGAGGGCGGAAGCGGGCCGCGATGGTGCCCTCGGGGGTGACGAGGAACTTCTCGAAGTTCCACTGGACGTCGCCCGCTGCGCCTTCGGCGTCCGGGGTCGCGGTCAGTTCGGCGTACAGCGGGTGCTGGTTCTCGCCGTTGACCTCGAGCTTGTCGAGCATCGGGAACGTCACGCCGTACGTCGTCGAGCAGAACGTCTCGATCTCCTCGGCCGTGCCGGGCTCCTGGCCGCCGAACTGGTTGCAGGGAACGCCGAGCACGGTGAAGCCGCGGGACGCGTAGCGCTTCTGCAGGTTCTCCAGGCCTTCGTACTGCGGGGTCAGGCCGCACTTGGAGGCGACGTTCACCAGCAGCACTGCCTTGCCCTTGTAAGCACCGAGGGAGGTCTCGGCGCCGGACAGGGTTTGCAGCGGGATGTCGTACAGGCTCATCGAGTTCCTCGATCGGTTGGGAGGTGGCGGGACAGGAATTCGGTGGTTCGTTCCCACGCGAGGGCCGAAGCCTCCGCGTGGTGGAAGGCCGGCAGCGGGTTGTCGAACGCGTGGTCGGCGCCCGGGTACCGGTGGATCTCGTTCTCGAGCCCGTCGACGGCCTTGATGATCTGGTCGAGGTCGGCACCCAGGTAGGCGTCCGCGTCGCCGAAGTGGTGCATGCTCGGCGCGTCGACCTGCAGGTCGAGCAGCCGGGGCAGCGCGGAGCCGTAGTAGCTGACGAGTACGTCGGGCTTCGACACGGCGGCCACGTTGTACCCGAGTCCGCCGCCGAAGCAGAAGCCGACGATGCCGGCTCCCTCGTCGCGGCCGCGCAGGTACTCCAGTGCCGCGACCGAGTCCGAGACGGCGAGGTCCCAGTCGACGCGGCTCATCACCGCGACCGCCCGCTCGAGCAGGTCCGGTGCGGACTCGTCCAGGTCGGTGTCGTCCAGCCGCCAGTAGATCTCGGGTGCAACCACGAAGTACCCGAGCGCGGCCAGGTCCGCGGCGCGCTGCTGGATGTAGTCGGAAACGCCGAAGATCTCCTGGAGGAGCAGGATCCCCGGTCCGTTGCCGCTAGTAGGTTCCCAGATGTGTACCGGCATCAGGCCGGTGCCGGTGTCGATCTCCAAGGTCACAGAGCGAGCCTACGTCGGCACACACGTCACCGCCGTAAGTACCTCGCCACAACGGCCCTAACGAGCGGGCGCCGACTCCCGTGCCACCTCCACGACCACTGGAAACGGCATCCATCTTTTGGCCTCGGCAATCGTCGCGCTCAGCAGGTCGACCAGCCGGTCGTCCGGATTCGACACGCACGCCTGCGAGATGCCCTCGACCGCACACGACACCGCTCTGGGTGCCGTACGACGGCCGTAGTCGGGGTGACCCCGGTGTGCTCGCGCAGTGAAGGTCCTGGCCCACTTCGCAGCCGCAGGGACCGAGTCCAGTGCTGCTTGCGAGGCCGGCTCCATGCTGTCGAGAGGACGCCCGTCCAGCTCGGCCAGGTGGCGCTCCCCCACCAGCAAGGCGACAGCGAGGATGTACTGGCGCTCCTGCGACACCACAGGCAGCGCCTGCTGAATACACACGGCAGCGATACGCGGTACGACGTGTGGGTCGTCCGGCGTCAGGCCGATCACCGACGGGATGAGCGGAGCGAGCCTGGTCCGGCCGGCGTCCGTCGTACAGTCGTTGACGTCGCGGGCCACTCCGGCCAGCAGCGCGTTCGTACAGGCGGGGTGGTCCGACCAGGGCTCGCCGGCGAGATACGAGGCGAACTCCATGAAGCAGGCACCCTTGCGCGGGTTGCGGTGTTTGCCCCGGGACAGCACCGGGACACTCATTTCTTGTTTGTCCATACTCGCTCCAGCGAAGTACGTGATTCTAGACGGCTCCAGTGACGTACCTGAAGCCAGCATGCGCCTGATTCCCGGCACATGCCACGCCTTGCGAGTACTGGTCTGTCGGGGCCTGTCACCACCCTTGTGAGCAGCGGCACAGGCGTGGCGGGTAGGCCGCTCGGTTACCGACGGGTAGCATCGGGATTGCTCGAACTCCCTGACCCCCAGAGGAGGGCCCTCGTGCCCCGTGAGATCCGCGATGTCGTGTTCGTCGACGGCGTTCGCACCCCGTTCGGCAAGGCCAAGGGCCAGTACGCCGAGACGCGTGCCGACGACCTGGTGATCAAGTGCATCCGGGAGCTGCTCCGGCGGAACCCGTCGCTCCCGCCGGAGAAGGTGGAAGAGGTCGCGATCGCGGCCACCACCCAGATCGGCGACCAGGGTCTGACCATCGGCCGTACCGCGGCCCTGCTGGCCGGTCTGCCGAACACCACTCCCGGCTACGCCATCGACCGGATGTGCGCGGGCGCGATGACCGCGGTGACCACCCTCGCGGCCGGGATCGCCTTCGGCTCGCAGGACGTGGTGATCGCCGGCGGCGTCGAGCACATGGGCCGGCACCCGATGGGCGAGGGCGTCGACCCGAACCCGCGGATCATCTCCGAGAAGCTGGTCGACCCCTCCGCGCTGGTGATGGGCTCCACCGCGGAGAACCTGCACGACCGGTACCCGACCATCACCAAGCAGCGGGTGGACGCCTTCGCCGTCGCCTCCCAGGAGCGCGCCGCCAAGGCCTACGCGAACGACCTGATCCAGCCGGACCTGGTCCCGATCGCGACCCGCTCCGCCGAGCTGGGCTGGGGCTTCGCGACCACCGACGAGCCGATGCGCCCGGGCACCACGATGGAGGACCTGGCGAAGCTGAAGACCCCGTTCCGCCCGCACGGCCGGGTCACCGCTGGCAACTCAGCCGGCATCAACGACGGCGCCACCGCGTGCATCCTGACCTCCGCCGAGGCAGCCGCCGAGTTCGGCCTGACGCCGAAGATGAAGCTGGTCTCGTACGGCTTCGTCGGCGTCGAGCCCGAGGTGATGGGGATCGGCCCGGTTCCCGCGACCGAGAAGGCACTCAAGCTGGCCGGGTTGACGATCGACGACATCCAGGCGTTCGAGGTGAACGAGGCGTTCGGCGTACAGGTGCTGGCTTTCCTCGAGCACTACGGCATCGCCGATGACGACCCGCGCGTCAACCCGTACGGCGGCGCGATCGCCTACGGCCACCCGCTCGCGTCGTCGGGCATCCGGCTGATGAACCAGCTCGCCAAGCAGTTCGAGCTCCGGCCCGAGGTGCGGTACGGCCTGACCACCATGTGCGTCGGCCTCGGCATGGGCGGCACTGTCATCTGGGAGAACCCGAACTTCGAAGGGGCAGCCGCATGAGTCTGCAGGATCTGATCGACGCGGCCCGTCGCGATCGAGAACGACGAACTGGTGACGCTCGCGCCTTCGCGCGATGTCGTGCTGCCGAACAAGGCCGGCACGATGGCGCTCATCACGCTCGACAACGGCCAGGACCACACCAAGCCGAACACCTTCGGCCCGCGTGGTCTGGCCGAGCTGAACAAGGCGATCGAGGCGGCGCTGGCCCGCGACGAGATCGTGGCCATCGGCATCACCGGGAAGCCGTTCATCCTCGCGGCCGGCGCCGACCTCAGCGGCGTACCGAAGCTGACGGATCGCGAGCAGGCGCTCAACCTGGGCAAGATCGGCCACGGCGTCCTGCGCAAGCTGCGGGACGGTGGCAAGCCTTCGTTCGCGTTCGTCAACGGGGTCGCGCTGGGTGGCGGCCTCGAGGTCGCGCTGCACGCGTCGTACCGGACCATCTCGGTCGCGGCCGGGATGATCTCGACGCCCGAGGTCTTCCTCGGCCTGCTGCCCGGCTGGGGCGGCAACTTCCTGCTGCCGAACCTGATCGGCGCCGACAAGGCCGTGAAGGTCGTGGTCGAGAACGCGCTGAACCAGAACAAGATGCTCAGCGGTCCCGAGGCGGTGAAGTTCGGTATCGGCGACGTCCTGCTGGACTCGGCGGACTTCCTCGAGCAGTCGTTGCTCTGGGCAAGCAAGGTGCTGACCGGCTCCGTGGTGGTCGAGCGGGCGGAGATCGACCGGGGTGACGCCTGGGACGCGGCAGTGGCGCGGGGCAAGGGCTTCGCGGATCTCAAGGTCAGCGGTGCCGCGCCCGCGCCGTACCGGGCCCTGGATCTGATCTCGGCGGCCAAGGACAACGATCGCGATCGTGGCTTCGCGGCCGAGGACGAGGCGCTCGCCGACCTGATCATGAGCGAGGAGCTCCGTAGCGGGCTCTACGCCTTCGACCTGGTGAACAAGCGCGCGAAGCGTCCCGCCGGTGCGCCGGACAAGTCGCTCGCGCGACCGGTCACCAAGGTCGGCGTCGTCGGCGCTGGTCTGATGGCCGGGCAGCTCGCGCTGCTGTTCGTACGCCGGCTCGAGGTGCCCGTGGTCTTGACGGACCTCGACCAGGAGCGGGTGGACCGCGGTGTCGGATACGTGCACGGCGAGATCGACAAGCTGCTCGGCAAGGGCCGGATCCGTCCGGACAAGGCCGGCCAGCTGAAGGCGCTCGTCACCGGGTCCGTGGATCGCGCCGTCTTCGCCGACGCCGACTTCGTGATCGAGGCCGTCTTCGAGGAACTGCGGCTGAAGAAGACGATTTTCGCCGATCTGGAGAAGATCGTCCGGCCGGACGCGATCCTGGCGACGAACACCAGCTCGCTGTCGATCACCTCGATGGCCGCCGAGCTGGAGCACCCGGAGCGGGTGGTCGGCTTCCACTTCTTCAACCCGGTCGCCGTACTGCCGCTGCTGGAGATCATCCGGGCGGAGCAGACCGACGACGCGTCGCTCGCGACGGCCTTCGCGGTGGGCAAGACGCTGAAGAAGTCCTGCGTGCTCGTCAAGGACGCGCCGGCGTTCGTGGTGAACCGGCTGCTGACGCGCTTCCTCGGTGAGGTCAGCGCGGCGGTCGACGAGGGGACGCCGATTCCCCTTGCCGACAAGGCGTTGTCCGCTCTCGGGTTGCCGATGCCGCCGTTCGTGCTGCTGCAGCTGGTCGGTCTTCCGGTCGCGCTGCACGTCGCGGAGACGATGAACCGCTCGTACCCGGACCGCTTCGCCGTCTCCGAGAACCTTGCCAAGGTCGTTGCCGCCGGCAAGAGCTCGTTCTACGTCTGGAGCGCCGAGGGCAAGCCGTCGGTCGACCCGGAGGTCGAGGCGCTCGTCACGGTCGGCGACAAGCCGTCGACGGCCGAGGAACTCCGCAGCCGGGTGCTGACCGCACTGGCCGAGGAGATCCACATCATGCTCGAAGAAGGCGTCGTCGCCGAAGCCCAGGACATCGACCTCTGTCTCCTCCTCGGAGCCGGCTGGCCCTTCCACCTCGGCGGCATCACCCCGTACCTCGACCGCAGCGGCATCGCCGAAAAGGTCAACGGCCGGCGCTTCCTCCCCAAGGGCACCGCCAGCCTCACCTGAGAACCGCTGGGGGCGGAGCCGGAAGCCCGCCCCCAGCACTCGGCACCACGGAGTCCCCCACCCCGCAGCCAAGCTCCGCGAGCCCCCGCGAGCCGTGCGAGCCGTGCGAGCCGTGCGAGCCGTGCGAGCCGTGCGAGCACCGTACCGGCTGGTGTTTCGGACGCCTTCGGTGTGCTCCACCCCTGGTGTTGGGGTTCCCCCACCGGCATAGCAGTGGGGGAACCCCAACACCAGGAGCGGAGCACACCCGTGGCGCGGGAGACGCGAAATTGGGCCGCCAGCGGGCGAAAAGAAGTCAGCCGCGCCAGGCTTTTACGGCGGCGGCCAGGGCTGCGGGGGTTTTGCCGGTGTGCTTTTTGATGATGGCGTCGTAGGCGACCGGGGTGGTGTTGTGGGCGGAGAGGTCGGCGTAGAGGGCAGCCAAGGCCTTGGTGCCTTCCTTTGATGCCAGGTACTCCGTGGTCCACCAGGACAGGCCGTACGCGCGGTCGCTGTTCGCGTCGAAGTCGGCCGATGACGGCAACGACTTCAGCGACGGCAGGTACTTGGTCCGGACTCGCTTGCGGTAGGGGTCGACCGTCCAGTGCGGGTCGTCCTCGACCGAGCGGCAGCGGACGTACTCGGCGAGTCCCTCGACCAGCCAGATCGGCGTCCGCCAGCCGATCGACGCGGTCGCGACGTGCGTCATCTCGTGGACCAGCAGGTCCTCGTCGGTGCGTAGGCGGAGGGCGGGGTTCACCACGATCCGGGCACCGACCGGCGCCGTGGTCTTCACGCTGAACGGCTCCCCGTCGTACAGGCTGACCGCCTTCGCCGCGATCGTCCAGCCGTCACCCGTACCGGCGGTCCACAGCAGGCTCATCACCCGCGGCTCGCGCATCGCGATCACCATCACGGCGCCGTTCCAAGGTCGCGGCCAGTGCCGGCGGATCGCCTCGACCGCGCCCTCCGAGCTTTTCGCGATCTTCGCGCCGAGCGCGGCTTCGGATTTCTCGACCACCACGAGCACCTTGTCGCGACGGGTGACGGCGATCTCGCCGTAGTCCCACGCCTGCCGATGCCCGTCGCGGCTCAGGTAGTTGTCGATCCCGGTGTCGGAGACCAGCACCCACTTGTCATCGCGCCGGGTGAACGAGTAGCCGAGGTCCGTCTGCACCGGCGCGGTGTCGAGCCCGGTCAGTTGATACCGCATCATCACCCGCACGGAGAACGTGCTGTCGCCGTACTTCTCCACCATGTCCGGCGCTTCACGCTCCGCGTCCGCGAAGTAGGTCAGCTTGGTGAACGGCAACTTCCGCAGGTTGGTGAAGAGCATCCGCTGCCCGGCCATCAACGCCGGCTGCTTCGGATCCACCACGGTCAGGAAGCTCTTCAGGTCGCCCTTCAGTACGGCTGTCGCCCGCTGCGCCAGGAGCACGCCGACCTCGCGCTTACGCGTCGCCTTGGCGTCATCAGAGGCCGCGCCTGGCGTGGCTTCCGCCGCAATCGCGGAACTCCCACTCGGCGCCGCGCCATGATCGCCGCGAGTCGCGACGACGACCCCCGCAGTACTCGCGACCGCCACCGCGGCGATCCCCGCGATCAGCCGCCCCCGCTTGGTCATCCAGACTCTCCTCGCCCCGTTGTCCAGCGGGGGGATCCTACTCCGGAAAAGGTCGCCGGCGCCCTCCGGACGGTCGAAGGCCGCGCCCCCGGTGTCGATCCCGAGAGCGCGGCTGGTCCGACTGACGATCACCTTCGCGGACGCGGCGTCCGGGAAGGCAGCGAGCTAGGCCCGAGTGCTCTGGCCGGTGCGCTCGGTCTCGCCGACGCGGCTCTTCCGGTAGCCGTAGGCCCCGTAGACGATGAAGCCGAGCACCATCCAGATCGCGAACCGCAGCCAGGTCTCCAGCGACAGGTTCAGCATCAGGTAGATGCAGATAACCGCGGCGATGATCGGCACCACCGGGTTGCCGGGGACCTTGAACGAGCGCTCGATGTCCGGGCGGCTCCGGCGCAGCAGCGGCACGGCGATCGACACCAGGGTGAACGCGGCCAGCGTGCCGATGTTCACCATCTCCTCCAGCTTGCCGATCGGGGTCACCCCGGCCACGATCGCGACGACGACCCCGATGCCGATGGTCAGCCGGTACGGCGTACCGAACTTCGGGTGCGTCTTGCCCAGCTTGGCCGGCACCAGGTGGTCCCGGCTCATCGCGAACACGACGCGCGCGGCGCCGATCATCAAGGTCAGCACGACCGTGGTCAGACCAGCGACCGCGCCTGCCGAGATCAGCGTCGCGAAGCCGGGCTTGCCGACCGACTTGAACGCTTCCGCGAGAGCCGCCTCACCGCTGATGTCGGTGTACTTGACCATGCCGGTGATCACGATGCAGACCGCCACGTACAGCACGGTGCAGATCGCCAGCGAGCCGATGATGCCGCGAGGCAGGTCGCGCTGCGGGTTCTTCGCTTCCTCGGCGGTGGTCGCGACCACGTCGAAGCCGATGAACGCGAAGAACACCAGCGACGCCCCGGACACCAGGCCCATCACGCCGAACGTCGACGGTGTGAACCCGAACAGTGCCTGGAACAACGGGGTGGTGATGGTGACGTCGCCGCTCTCGGCCGGCACGCTCGGCGGGATGAACGGGGTCAGGTTGGAGCTCTTGATGTAGAAGAGGCCGGCGATGATGACGAACAGCACCACGAACAGCTTTACCGCGACCAGCGCCAGGTTGACCCGCAGCGACTCCTTGATGCCGACCGTCGCCAGGATCGTCAGGACGATGATCAGCAGCATCGCCAGCACATTGACGTTACTGTCCGGCCCGATCGAGTCCGGCCAGCCGAGGCCTATCTCTTCGAGGAACAACTTCGCGTACGTCGACCAGCCCTGCGCGACCACGCTTGCCCCGAGCATCAACTCGAGCAGCAGGTCCCAGCCGATGATCCAGGCGAAGATCTCGCCCAGCGAGAAGTACGAGAACGTGTACGCCGATCCCGAGACCGGGACCGTGGAGGAGAACTCCGCGTAGCACAGCGCGGCCAGCGCGCAGCAAACCGCGGCAAGGATGAACGACAACGCGATACCGGGTCCGGCGTACGCCTTCGCCGCGCGCCCGGTCAGGGTGAAGATACCGGCACCGATGATGACGCCGATCCCGAAGACGGTCAGGTCGAGGGCGGTGAGGCGTTTCTTGAGCTGGTACTCCGGTTCGTCGGTGTCGGCGATCGATTGCTCGATCGTCTTCGTTCGCAACAGACTCATCTGTACGCCTCCTCAACTCGGACGGAACCCTCCGAGCCTGCACTTCTGACCCGGTGAGGTCAATCCGCCACTCAGAGTCGCAGCAAGATGGACTGGATGAATGCGGCAACGAAGTCGCTGCTCAGCGCGGCGGCCGGTAGTCCTTGAGGGCGAGCCACAGAGAAGCCTCGGTGTAGCCGGTCCTGGTCAGCAGGACGCGGTCCCGGGCCGACTGGTCGGTGCCGTTGCGGGCCAGGTCTTCGTAGAGGTCCTCGACCGATTGCAACCCGATCCGCGACACCAGGAAGCGCACTGCCAGCCAGCTCACGCCGTACACGTCGGTGTTGGTCTGGTAGAAGCCTGCGTCCGTCGGCAGCGCGTTGAGCGTCGGCAGCGCGTCGTCGACCACTTCCTGCTCCCACTTGCCGACCTCACCCGGCCCACTGATCGCCTCGATCCCCCGCCACGACACGTACTCCGCGGCGCCCTCGGCCAGCCACAGCGGTTCGTACCCGCCGAGATCCGCCGTCGCCACGTGGGTGATCTCGTGCGACAGCAGGATCTCGTCGATCCGGTCGCGCTCCTTCGGGTTCACCACGATGTAGGCGCCGGCCACGACGCCGTCGGCGGTGTCCTCACCGGGCAGCGAGGAGAACGTCGATCCGGCGCTCGCGGCCGACTCGATGTCCTCGTCAGCGAACCGGGCATCCCGTACGTCGGTGTCGTCGAGCGCAGCGATCAGCACAGAGCCTCGCCACTTCCGCGGCCAGTACGCCGCGACCTCGGTCAGCGCCTCGGTCGCCTCGGTGACGATCGCGCGACCACGCGTGGTGTCGCCCTTCTCGACCAGCGCCAGCACCCGCGGCCCGCGGTGCACCTCGATCCGGCCGAGGTCCCACGGCTCCTGGTGGGCGCCGGGGCCGAGGTCCTTGTCGAGATCGTTGTCGTCGGCGATGATCCAGCGGCCGCCCCGGCTGATGAAGGTGTAGCCGAGTTCGGTGGTCACCGGAGTCATGTCGACGTTCGGAATCTGGTACCGCATCAACACCCGGACCAGGTACGTCGTGGCGCCGTGCGCGCGGAGCGCCTCGGCGTCGAAACGCTCCTCGGCCTGGCTGTAGCCGATCTCGCCGAAACCGATCTCGACCAGGTTCGCGAACAGCACCTTCTGCTGCTGGCGGAGCTTCGCGTCGCCGGGGTCGACATCCTGCAGGAAGAGGGCCTCGTTGCCGATCCGGACCGCACGCGCCCGGCGGAGCAGGATCGTGTCGACGGCGAGCCGGCGGGCAGCGATCGCCGCGGAGGTCTTCGAGGGCGGCTTGTTGCTCTGGTTCGGATGCTTCGTCGGGGTCGCGGTGACGGTAGGCCTGGCCCGGGCATCCCGATCCCGGTCCTGGACCGCGTAGCCGACACCACCGGAGACGAGCGCGACCACGACAACGAGGCCCAGCCAGCGGCGGGGCCCGTGGGGCGGAACCTGAGCGCCAGCCGGAGCGGCGCTAGGTGGTGTCACACTCACGTCGGGTCGATTCCTCCGGTCCGCCCGTCTGCTACAGCGCGGCTACCCTACTCGGTCCGGACGCTCCGATCACAACCTGACAGGGCATCTACAGGCCCGCATCTGCCCGTAAGGCCTGGAAGAGGCCGGCTTCGGTGATGCCGAGGTGCTCCGTCATGATCCGGTTGCGCTCTGCCTGGGTGGTGCCGAGAGCCGCCATCTCCTGGTACAGAGTGGCAACCTCCGTCCCGCCGTACTTGTGGAACAGGTAGTCCAACGCCAGCCAGGACAGCGGATACGAGCTCGACGCGTTGTTGAAGAACGTCGAGTCCGCCGGGAGGTTCTTGGCCTTGGCCAGATACTTCGTCCGGACCTTCGTCCGGTACTTGTCGAGAGCAAGGTCCATCGCGCCGTCCATCGGCAGGAACTCGATGTACGTCGCGGCGCCCTCGACGATCCAGCGCGGCACATAGGCCCCGTAGGGCGCGGTCGCCACGTGGGTGAACTCGTGAGCCAGCGTCCGGGCGTCCACCTTGGTCCGGTTGCGCGGGTTGATCACGACGTACGAGTCGGCCCGCTCCCCCGTCCCGGTCGCCTCGCCCGGCAACGTTCGATAGACCCAGGTCGCCATCGCCAGCGCGTCCTCGGCGTTCTTCGGCAGCGAGTAGTCGGCGCCGCGGACCACTTTGTCGTCGAGCGAGATGACGAACCCGGCACCGTGCCAGCCGCCCGGCCAGCTCTTGCTGACCGCCTTCACCGCGCTGACAGCTTTGGCGACCAGGCTCGTCGCGAGGGCGCCCTGGTTCTGCTCCACCACCACGAGCACCCGCGGACCACGCTTCACCAGGACCCGGCCGATGTCCCAGGCCTCCTGATGCGATCCCCGCGGCAACAGGAGATCCAGATCGGTGTCGGAGACCAGCATCCAGCGGCCGTTCGGGCGGCGGGTGAAGGTGTAGCCGAGCACGGTCCGCACCGGAATCGGGTCGATGCCCTCGATCTGGTACGCCATCGCGACAGCCACGGCGTACGTCGAGGGTCCGTACTTGTCCACCAGCGACTGATCGAACTGCTCGCGGATCTGCTCGTAGCCGAGCTTGGCGAAGCCGAACTGCCTGAGGTTCTCGTACAGCATCCGCTGCTTTGCCAGCAAGGCCTTGTTGCCGGGGTCCACGTCCGCCAGGAACTCCGGCTCGTTGCCCGCCTGAACCGCGTGGGCCCGGGCCGCGAGGACCTTGTCCACTCCAGCGGACCTGGCGGCGAGGTCGACGCCCGGCGTACCGGAGGCGCCGTTCGATGCGGCCTGAGAACTGTCTGGGCCGGAGGACCGGGACTGGTGCAGGGCCAGTCCGCCTGCGACCGCGGTGGCGACGAGAACCAGCGAAAGGAACAGCGGCCAGGCGCGCTGTTGCCGGGAGGCCGCCGAATGGCGGCCCCTCGCCGGCCCCGCGTCAGGCCCCGCCGGGCCTGCCGCTCGCGGTGTCTGGCTCACTGGTGATCGCGTCTCCTTGGTGCTTGGCGATCATCTCGATCACGTCCCGGGCGAGCCCCTGACCGGTCAGTCCGATCTCGGTCAGGACGGCGGCCCGCTTGGCGTGGTCGAGGAACTGCTGCGGGATACCGAAGTCGCGCACCGGCGTGGTCACTCCCGCGTCGCGGAGCGCCTGAGCGATCGCCGATCCACAGCCGCCGGCGCGGCCGTTGTCCTCGATCGTGACGACGAACTTGTACTTCGCGGCGAGCTCGACCAACTTGGGGTCGACCGGCTTGACCCAGCGCGGGTCGACGACCGTGACGCCGAAGCCCTGGTCCTGGAGTCTGGTGCCGACGTCGATCGCGGTGGCGGCCATCGAGCCGATGCCGATCAGGAGGACGTCGGTGCCGTTCCTGGTCAGGATGTCGGTGGTCCCGACCCGGTCGATCGCGTCGATGTCTGCGAAGACCTCGCCCTTGGCGTACCGCAGTACGGTCGGGGCGTCGTCGACGTCGATCGCCTCGTTCAGCAGCTCGCGAAGGCGCGTGCCGTCGCGAGGCGCCGCGAGCCGGAGCCCGGGGACGATCTGCAGGAGCGACATGTCCCACATGCCGTTGTGGCTGGCTCCGTCGTCGCCGGTCACGCCGGCGCGGTCCAGCACGAAGGTCACGCCGCACTTGTGCAGGGCGACGTCCATCAGCAACTGGTCGAAGGCGCGGTTCAGGAAGGTCGCGTACAGGCCGACGACTGGGTGCATGCCGCCCATCGCGAGGCCGGCCGCGCTCGTCACGGCGTGCTGCTCGGCGATGCCGACGTCGAAGATCCGGTCCGGGAACTCCTGCGCGAACGGGGCCAGGCCGGTCGGATGCAGCATCGCGGCGGTGATCGCGACCACGTCGGGCCGGCGGTGGCCGATCTCGACGATCTCGTCGGCGAACACGTCGGTCCAGCCGCGCGGCTTGTTCTTCGGCCGGACCTGGTGGAAGTTGTCCTCTTCGTCCTGCTCGGCCGCGGCGTACCCGAAGCCCTTCTGGGTCACCGCGTGCACGATCACCGGGCCGCCGAACGCCTTCGCCTTGGCGAGCGCGTCCTCCATCGCCTGCCGGTCATGGCCGTCCACGGGGCCGACGTACTTCAGACCGAGGTCCTCGAACATGCCCTGTGGGGCGAGCATGTCCTTCAGGCCCTTCTTCACCCCGTGCAGCACCTCGTACATCGGCGGGCCGACGTACGGCGTACGGCCGAGGTTCTTCTTGACCAGGTCGAGGATCTTCTCGTACCGCGGGTTGGTGCGCAGGCTGGTCAGGTGGGTCGCCAGGCCGCCGACGGTCGGGCTGTAGGAACGGCCGTTGTCGTTGACGATGATGACGAGCTTGAGGTCCTTGGCCGCCGCGATGTTGTTCAGCGCTTCCCAGGCCATTCCACCGGTCAGGCCGCCGTCGCCGATCAGCGCGACCACGTGCCGGTCTTCTTTCCTCAGCCGGTACGCCTTGGCGAGGCCGTCGGCGTACGAGAGCGAGGTCGAGGCGTGGCTGTTCTCGACGATGTCGTGGTCGGACTCCTGGCGGCTCGGATATCCGCTCAGGCCGCCCTGCTGACGGAGCGTGTCGAACTTGGGGGCCCGGCCGGTGAGCAGCTTGTGCACATAGGTCTGGTGGCCCGTGTCGTACAGGAGCCGGTCCCGGGGCGAGTCGAACACTCGGTGCATCGCCAGGGTGATCTCCACCATGCCCAGGTTCGGCCCCAGATGGCCGCCCGTCCGCGACACCGTCTCGACCAGAACGTCGCGAATCTCCGCGGCGAGTTCAGTGAGCTGATGGTCGGTCAAACCCTTGAGGTCCTCAGGTCCTCCGACCGTATCCAGCACGCGCATCGAGCTCCTCCGCAGATTGTCCTCGAATGCTTGAGTCTATGCACGCCCCCGCCGGAATCCGAACGCGGAGCGTGCAGGGATGCGTTTCTCACACTGGGACGCTCCGCGACCGAGACTTGTTCGCCCGCGGGGACACCCCGGCGGGGAGCTTGCTCGCTTGTGATGTCGGTCTCACCTACAGTGATCGCCATGGAGTGGGGTGGGGAAGGTATGAGCATGGTGAGGACGCTGTTCTGTAAGTACGACGGGCGCCCACACCGGCTGCTGGAAGCGATCAACCTCGGCGAGGACGAACACGGCCTCTGGACCGGCTCCCTGCCCGGCACCCGGGCCCAGCGAGCCGACGGCACGTGGGTCACCATCGACCACCACCGAGTCCGCCTCTTCCCCCGCGGCCAATGGTGGAGCGCCCTCTTCAACGACGCCCCCCACGCGACCCGCGTCTACTGCGACATCACCATGCCCGCAGAATTCGGCGTCGACTCGGTGACGGCAGTCGACCTGGACCTCGACGTCCGCCTACTCCGCGACGGCACGATCAAGGTCATGGACGAAGACGAATTCGAGGCCCACCAACACCTCTACGCCTACCCCGCCCAGGTAATCGCCACAGCCCGGGCAACCTGCACCTGGATCACCGCCAACATCGCGACCGCAGAACCCTTCACCACCACCTACAAAACCTACCTGCAGAAGCTCAAAACCCTCACTTCCACCGCCTAACGGCCCCGCTTCGCGACCTTCCTACGTCTGCCGCACGACACACCCACCCAGGACGCAACCTTCCGTCGTGGCTGAACTGACGCGCTCGCGCATCAGTTCCGTCGAGATTCGCCGAGCCACCTCGCGCCCTTCTCAGCTCTGCCACTCGCTCCTCACCGCATCTCCGTGGCGACCAATTCGGAGAGTGCCGCTCATATCCTGGCGCTTATGATCTTCAGCTTTACACTGACCGGTCGCGCCCTCGCCTGCCGAGTTGCTCGCGTCTAAAGGCGGGGCGCTGAGTGTGACAGTGCCCCATCGGTGACTCTCCGGCAGGCGATCTTGAGATCAAGCTCGCCGCCACCCCGTTCCCCGTTACCGACCTTCCGCAGATGAAAGTTACGCACGTTCAGCTTCCGCCCTCCGCTCTGCAAAGATTGCCAACGCGGCTGGATCGCCCTCAACTAAGCCGATTCCGTGATGCGGATCGTCAACAAACTCTGCGTAACCCCACGCAGCGCCGTAGGGGTCGGTCCACAATCCCTCACCGGACGCTCGAATCCCCGAGAACAGACCAAACTTCCATCCGGAAGGCAACGGTTGTATTTCCAGGTCGAATAGGCCGGCCGGAACATAACAAGGCTTATCAAAATCATCTCGAATCAGGACATTCAGGATATTCTCCCATGTGAACATCCCATAAATCGTATATTGCTTGCCTGCTGTAATCGGGTAAGAGGAGGCATCTACCGTCCCGCGGGGCCGCTGTGGCTCTGCGAGAGAAGATGCAGCATTGTCTATACAGGTTAGTCTCATTCTATCCTCATTTAAATTTGAAGTCATCGACCGCTCCCGTCAGTGCATTCCTGACGTAGTGAATATTCACTCCTCCCTGGACTTGTTGCATCTTCACCCAACCTTCCGCCGCTGGCCACCTCGCATCACCTAGTGGAGCGTTTCTGAAGTTCGGTGACGGTTGGCTTTCTTGAGGATCTGGTCTGGGGTCTTGGTCCAGACGAAGGGGTGGCAGCGGTCGTTCCAGCCGGTGATGAAGGCTCGGATCTTTGTGTTGAGGTCTTTGACCGAGGTGAAGGTCCCGCGGTGGATGGCTTGTCGTTCGATGATGCCGAACCAGACCTCGACCAGGTTGAGCCATGACCCGGAGGTCGGGGTGAAGTGGACCTTGAACCGGGAGTGCGCGGCCAGCCAGTCACGGACCTCGGCCCGTTTGTGTGTGGCGTAGTTGTCCATCACCAGGTGCAGTTCCTGACCGGTGCCGTCGTCGGGGTAGGCGCGGTCGATCTGCTTGAGGAACGCAAGGAACTCCTGGTGGCGGTGCCTGGGTTTGCAGGCCGCGGTCACCGTGCCGGTGGCGATCTCCAGTGCCGCGAACAACGTGCTGGTGCCGTGCCGGACGTAGTCATGGGTGCGGCGCTCGGGAAAACCAGGCTGCATCGGCAGCATCTTCTGAGTCCGGTCCAAAGCCTGGATCTGCGACTTTTCGTCGACACACAACACGATCGCGTTGTCCGGTGGCGCCAGATACAGCCCGACCACATCAGTGACCTTGGCGACCAACTCCGGATCGGTGGAGAACTTGAACGTCTCACTGCGCCACGGCTGCACCCCATAGTCACGCCACGCCCGCGCGACCGTCGCGTTGCCGACCTTGAGCCGCACGGCCAGCAGCCGAGACGACCAGTGCGTCACCCCCAGCCGCTTCGGCGGCGGCTTCAACGTCTCGGCCACGATCATCGCGTGATCGATCTCGCGCGGCCGGCCCACCCGTTCGGCATCATCCAGACCCTTGATCCCGCTGCGCACGTAGCGCTGCCGCCACCCGATCACCTTCGGACGAGACAACCCCACCTGCTCCGCGATCGCCGTATTCGATACCCCACCCGCAGCCAGCAACACCACCCGCGCCCGCAACGCCAACCCAGCACGAACCGTCGTCGACCGCGTCAACGACACCAACCGCTCCCGATCACCCTCACGAAGCACCAACGCGGCAGCAGGACGGTTCGCCATACCCCATTCTGACCCACCACCAACCGTTACCTAATTAATGACACGCCCCACTAGTACGATACGGGGTATCGGAACACCGGAAGGGTTGTTGCGGACTTCCCTCATCGCCATCTGTTCTTGCATGGTTTCTGGCTTTATCCGCCCGGTCGAACCTCTCAGTAGAGGCTTCGGGCTATCTGCAGATAGCCCGGGCAGATATTTGGCGTCGAGTAATGCCGCATCTCTTGCTGCCTTTCTCGCAGCAATTCTAAGACCGATATTCTCGCCGGCCACGGGCACTTTTCTCAGGCCGAAGATTTCCACGCCATATAGGACCCCAGCGCCCACCGCCTGCCCCGGTCTCCCACCTCTCACATCACTAATGACCCCGTCGCCCGAAGCTACAATCCCCTGCGCTATCTGTCCACTTAGGTCGAACTGCCGAAGGACTTGGAGGCACGCGTACGGGCTCTGGTCAGCCACACAGGACAGGTCTGACGACAATTGCTGCTTCGCAGCAGGAATGATTGAAGCGACCTGAGAGACAGCGGTCTTCCCGAAGCCTTTGACAACGCCGAAGAGGTGACCCGAGCGGCCCAAGAAGCCGTGCTCCCTGTGGTCGGATCCGCCCGATGAGTTGTCGGTATCTCCCTCCGAATCGCCGTCGTCGCCCTGGTCGCCGGGGTTTCCTGGCGGCGGAGGCGGTGGGGGTGTTTTCGTCTTGCCGCCTGAGCAGCTGGATTCGCCCTCCATCAACGCGCAGGTGCCGTTCGGGTCGGAGAGGCTGGCTGGGTTGTTGTTGGCGTAAGCGTAGGCGAGCAAGGACTGCGGATCGGTCAGGTCGAGGAGAGGGTCGACGCTGAGGAAGCGGCCCGTGGTGGGGTCGTATTCGCGGGCGCCTACGTGGTGGAGACCGGTGGTTTTGTCTTCGGGTTTGCCTAGGAAACCGTGGGTGTCGGACCAGGTCACTGCCGCAGTGAAGCGCCCAGCTTCTCTGCCGCTCTTATGCGGGTTGCGGCTCTTGGTTGAGAGCAGCGTAGTGGGCTCGTTCGAACTCCACGGGTGGTATCAGGCCGAGGGTGCCGTGGAGTCTGCGGTTGTTGTACCAGTCGACCCAGCCGGCGGTGGCGTACTCGACGTCGGCGATGGTCTTGTACGGCCTGTCGTGGAAGACGGTCGTGCGGATGCACTCGGCCTTGTAGAGACCGTTGATGGTCTCCATCAGGGCGTTATCGTAGGCTTCGCCGACCGACCCGATCGAGGGCCGGATGCCTTCGAGTTCGAGGTGCTCGGCGGGCCGGATAGAGGTGTATTGGGACCCGGCGTCGCTGTGGTGGATCAGTTCGCCCGCGATGGTGGGGTGGTTTTCGCGGGCGCGTTGCCACAGCGCCATCCGCGGCGGCGTCATCACCAGATCGGTCTGCTTGCTCGTCGAGGCATGCCAGGCCACGATCCGCTGGGCGAAACAGTCGAGGATGAACGCGACGTAGACGAACCCGGCCCACGTCTTCACATACGTGAAGTCGGTGACCCAGACGCGGTTGGGTGCCGGCGCGGCGAAGTCGCGGTCGAGCAGGTCACCGGCCCTGATCCCGTCCTTGGCCGGGATCGTTGTGCGGACGCCCTTGTCGCGCCGCACCCCGGCCAGCCCCAGCGTGCGCATCGCCCGATCGACCGCGCCGAAGGAGGCCTGGGGCACGCTGGTGCGGCGCAGCAGGGCAGTCATCTTCCGCCGCCCATACAGGCCCTCCGGAGTCAGCCTCGGCTCTGTGGTCTTCGCATCAGGCTGCCAGGCGGCATCGCGCACGGCCTCGACCACGGCCGCGTCGGTGACGGTCCGGACCGCGACCCGCCGGCCGGGCTGTCTCCAGGACCGGTAGGTCCGCGCGGCGACCTGGCAGCCCTGCTCGCGCAGGACCCGGCAGATCGACTCGACCGCGCGATCCTCGGCTCTCATGGTGTCGATGAAACCCATGATCAACGGTTGCGGGGGTCGAGTTCCCCGACGAAGAAAACCGTTGCAGCCTTCAGGATCGCGTTGTCCTCCTCCAGCCGGCGGACCTTCGCCTTCAACGCCTTGATCTCCGCCGCCTCCACGCTCGTCCGACCCTCACGGGACCCGGCATCGACCTGGGCCTGCAGCACCCACCGCCGCACGCTCTCCTTCGCGACACCGACCTGCCTGGCCACCGCCTCCGCCGCGGCCGTCAACGACGAATACTCCGACAAATGCTCATTGACCAACCGGACAGCGCGAGCACGAACCTCGGGATCGATCCTCTTCGGCATGGTGCACATCCTTCCAACTCAGAAAGATGCGGCATCAAAACTGGGGCGCTTCAGCTCCCTTGCGACGCGGAAACGGTGTAGGAACCTGCAGCATCCCAACGGAGCCGCTGTCTCCACACCCGCGCCACACACACCGCCACCTCAAGTCAAGACCGACACGCCACCCACGGCCAGATCAACTTTGCAATCGCCCTGTGGAAACCACCACTCCCCGCCGGAACCTGAATGGTTACCCCAGGCGAGCCACTGTCGTGATTCGCTCGCAGCAACAGCATACCCGCTACACAGCGGGCATTTTTGTAGCATAATTCACTCGAATCCTTCGATCAACCACCTCGTAGTCTGTACATCAAATAGGCGGGTAGACTGGGCCATTCTTTAATCTCGTCGCCAGAAACTTCACTGTACCAATTCACCGCAGGCCGATTGGTCTCAACGTCCGGAAACCAAGCAAATTCATAACCTTGATGCATCTCGAAGACAAGACTCTTCGGGCCGAGAACGATCTTCGATCCATTCTCTTCCAAAAGTTCCTCGGCCGCTTCTTTTAGGTCCAAGACATTGGGGTAATAGGCATCGGTGCCTTTCTGGAAACTTCCTGCACCTCTACCAATGTGCTGCAAGTAACAAAGATACTCGCCGGGAATCGCCGACACCCCCTGTCGGGCCTTGATCTCGCCGATCTCCTGCGGACTACAGCCGCGGAACTCAGACTTCGACACACCGCGACTAAGCAATCTGTCGAAAACCTTATCCATCGTCGAGTCGTTCATTACTTACCTCCGGAATAGACATTAAGCTGAATACCAGGGTACCGTGATCTGAAATCAGAAATGACTCCGGGGCAAGATTCGCATATTACCCTTTCGCTATACAGTGCCACCGTGCCTCTTGACTGCGGTTCAGCGATCTGAGCGATCCGCTCAAGAAGCTTCCACTCCGTATCAGCTTGGCGGCTCACTCCATCCAAACCGCGCCATAGTATCGGATTCTTCGGCATTCCAACGAACCCATCTCTGGGTGCAGATCCACTGACCGTGGCCATCTGGCCAGACCTCCCGTCAATGGAGAACCTCGCCACACCTAGGTTCCGCGTCCTTCCGATGCCGCCAGCGGCACGGAGAGTCTCGCTGAAGTTTATTAGCCAACCCGCCTCTTTCTCAGCGACACCTGCTGCACGCCTGCACGCGACGCGAGCATTGCCGACCGAGCGGCCCCAATCAACCTTCCAGCTACTAAGATTTCCATTGGCAGGTCGAAGAACAGCCCGCCCACCAGTATATCGCCGAACTCCTTCTCGAACGGCTTGTAACGATACGGGCCGTACATCCCAGAGAAACCCTCAGGCATCACACAGCCTGGTCCGCCATAGCAGCCAGCAATCTCGAACATCCGGTCCGGGTGCGGCCTTGCAGGCGGCGTCCAAAGATCGTCGTCGGTGTCGTAATTTGACGAGTTACCCGATGAGCCATCGGAGTTCGAATTCGACGTCGAAACCGGCGCGTCATGGTGACTACTTGGTGTTGATGGTTGAGTTTTCGTCCTGCCACCCGAGCAACTGGATTCGCCCTCCATCAACGCGCAGGTGCCGTTCGGGTCGGAGAGGCTGGCTGAGTTGTTGTTGGCGTAAGCGTAGGCGAGCAAGGACTGCGGATCGGTCAGGTCGAGGCACACGCCGCGAGTCAACTGAACCCAGGGCAGTCCCGTACTTGCTTGGCATCACTGCCACCTTCCCAACGACGAAGGTGTGCATCAAACCCGGGGTGGTTCAACCTGTCCACCACCGAGATCTATGCACGGGCCTCCACCGAGGCCAAGCGCAAGGCTCTCGAAGCCGTTACGACGTCGTCACCGCCGACCTGGCTGAATGGAACCAGAATCCCGAGCTGCTCGACTGGCTCGCCAGCCTCTGACTTCGTCGGAATTATGCGCAGCGTTCGGTCGTCACGACCGCCCCCACCCGCGGCAAACGCCGGGCGCTGCGCGTAACCCAGCGCTGCTCATAGGGCGGGGTGGTCAGTCCGCTGCTACTCAATGTTGCGCTGCACGGGATGGAACAAGCCGCCGGGGCCCGCTACCAGACCTCCGGCCTCCAGGCCGGGGTGATGGCGCCGGGCTCCCCGACCGTGGTCAGATACGCCGACGATCTGGTCGCCTTGTGTCACACCAGACACCAGGCAGGGCGGGTAAAGGCCCGGCTCGCCGAATGGCTGGCGCCCAGGGGATTGACCTTCAACGAGGACAAGACGGGTGTCGTCTCCCTCGACGACGGTTTCGACTTCTTGGGGTTCACCGCCCGCCGACAGTCCGGCAAGTTGCTGATCAAGCCGAGCAAGGCGGCCCTGAGACGGATCCGGGAACGGCTCCGCACCGAGATGCGTGCCCTGCGAGGGGCCAACGCACTCGCGGTGCTGAAACGGCTCAACCCCATCATCAGGGGCTGGGCCGCCTACTACCGGACGGTGGTGCCCAGCAGGATCTTTCAAGCGCTGGACGCGTATGTGTGGAAACTCGCTTATAGGTGGGCCAACATAGCCATCCGAGCAAACCGAAGCGCTGAATCGTGAGCCGGTACTTCGGTGCATTCAACGGGTCCCGGCGAGACCGGTGGGTGTTCGGTGACCGCGACAGCGGCGCCTACCTCGCCAAGTTCGCCTGGACGAAGATCGTCCGGTACACGCTGGTCAAGGGCAGGTCGTCCCCCGACGAGCCCGTCCTGATCCAGTACTTGCCAGCGAGCCCTCAGGGCTTGCTTGAGCCGGATGCGGTGAAAGTCGCAAGTCCGGTTCTGAGGGGGCCCGGCGCAGTAATGCGCTCGGCCTACCTGACCTTCAACCCACCAGCCAACCACACGCCCGACCCGGACAACATTAAATAATCGCAAGCCCTAACAGCCCCGCTTCACGGTCCTCCTACGTCAGCCGCTCGACTCACCCACCCCAAACGAGTCTCCGTAGCGGCTAAAAACAGCTCGTCGTCTTTGGGGGGGATAGCTGGGGTTTCGGAGCCCGGCTTTGAAGAGCAAACTAGTTATTTAGTTCGTCAGGTGCGGAAGGTGAGGGCGGAGCCGTGAAGGTGCTCGAGCCGTTGGCCACTGGCTTCCAGGCCAAGCTCTCCGAGGCGGCAACGATTCCTCAGCGCTTCCTGCGATAGACGAGCCGGCCGCCCCAAGTCTGCCAGTCAATCTTGGGCTCGCCGACGACCACATCGACTTCAAGCGGAAGGTCAGCTGGATCCATCAGCGCTTCCACCTCGCTTGTTATCTCGTCCGCCATCTCATCGACCACAGCATTGAGTTCTGCAACCCAGACTCGAAGCACAAATGTGGAATCCGTGAGCTCGACGCCGATGGCAATCGTCTCATCAGAGATGAGCCCCAGTAAGCCTTGGACAGAAATTAGCACATAGCCGTTGTAACCATCTGCAATTGCCATCACCTTAGCGGAACCCCGTTCGGATTTACGGGAACTACACTAACAGACTTAGTTCCCTTGATCATAAACATATCAGTAGGTTGATTGAGGTTGGTGGATCGAATATTGTTATTGTAGCCAGTAATAGCCGGAACCCTAATCACGACATTCCCGCTGCTCTTGGCCAGACCCATCACCTGACCTTCACCAGAATGGAACGCATCCAGTACTCTCTGCGGATCGTCTGGATTCTTAAAATATCCGCCGCCATCATAATTTTTTCCACTCAACATATGCCTAGCCTGCTTCTGGGCGCTAATCCGAGTTGAATATTGACCCTTATCAATAGCACCACCGGCGCCGACCTTGCCTCCACTTCCAGGTCGTTCCCCAAAGAAGGCACCTGGGCCAACTGCCACCATAGCCTCGCCGACCCCCGAGCCTTGGTCGCCTCCGCACGCGATACCTGGGCGCATGCACATTATCTTCATGAACCAGACCATGTCCAGGACCTCTGAACCGCCACAATGGTTGTAGTCGTTGTTGATGCAAGCTGTGGTGGGTAACGCGGGATCACCCTTCATCTTCTTGAACCACAGTGGGATCGTCTCTTCCCAGGCTTCGGCGTAGCGGTGACTACTCGAGGCAACTAGTGAGAGATGCCCGACTACGCGATGCGTTGGCTCGGTGTAGTAGTCGACCTCATCATCATGAGAGCGCGTCAGCCCGGCGGCACCTTCGTGGGTATCCCCTTGGTCAACCGTTGGAGGCGGTGACCACGGGTCGCCGCTGCTGCCACCACTATCTGGTTCCTTTGAGTTCATCAGTCCCGTCGGGTCCGACATGGAGACGGGGTTGTTGTTGGCGTAGGCGTAGCCGAGCAAGGATTGCGGGTCTGTCAGGTCGAGGAGGGGGTCGACGCTGAGGAAGCGGCCGGTGGATGGGTCGTATTCGCGGGCTCCGAGGTGGGTGAGGCCGGTGGTCTTGTCTTCGGGTTTGCCTAGGAAACCGTGGGTGTCTGACCAGGTCACCGCCGGGCCTCGGGGAGCGCCGAAGGGGGTGGAGTAGCGGGTGACCGCGGCCTGCGTAGCCCGGTCCAGCGTCACCTGCGAGGTGTTGTGGTTATCGGTGAAGAGCCAATCAAGCTTGTTGACACTTGATCTGACGGCGATGTCCTTGCCACCGACCGAGTAGTGGCGCTGGGCACTGACGACCTTCGCGCCTGAAGAGGTTTCGACCGTAACCTCGAGCGACCCGACGAACAGGGTCGTCTTGGTAGCCGATTTGCGAAGCAGCAAGTTGCCGTCAGCATCGTAGATGTAATTGGTGTCACCAGACTGCGACGACAGATTAGAGAGTTTGCCCTCACTGTTCCACGACAGGGTCTGCTGGCCGGTGTCGCCAGGTCGGGTCGCAGTACCGCCGGCTGGGTTGTAGGTGAAGGTCGCGTCCGGCTTCGGCACGGCACCTGTAGTGACAACCTTCGACAGCGAGTGCGTTCGCGTCGCGTCGTAGGTATAAGCAGCCGTGCTGTCGCCTGCAGTTGTGTGGTTGGTTTCGGTCTTACGCAGACCGGTGGATGAATAGCTCCAGGACTGCCAATATGGCGCGGCTCCGCCAAGGGTGGCCGCTGTCGGAGCCGCAACACAATCCTCGCTAGATGGCGTCCACGCTGCGGTCAGGCGACGGTGACCGTCATAGTCGTAACACTGCGTGTCGGGCCCGACAGCGTTAGTGTCCTTGAGAACGTTACCCGCCGGGTCGTAGCTATACCTGTGGTTCGACAAGAAGGACCCGGTGAGCGCGACCACGCTCGCAGTGAGCCTGTGGGTGCCATCCTCAAACGACTGCTGAATCTGCGGATCGCCGAGTTCGCTACCCAAATAGTAGGTGAGCGGATCCCCGAGTTTGCTGTAGTCGATGTTCCGCAGATAGGTCGCGTCACCCCGCATCCAGACTGGCTGCCCGAGCTTGTTGTAGTTGTAGTTGACTTGTTCCAGCCCAATCGATCCGCCGCCGGGCAGGCTGTTGAGATTTGGGGTCTGCGCGTCCGGCGAATAGCCGGTGTTGGTCCTGTAGGTCCGACCAAGGTCCGTACCTTCGACGCTCGGGATGACGACCATGGTTGAGGTCGGGTTGTAGAGGACATTTCGTGATACGACGAGGTTCTGGTACTGCGGTCCAGCCTTTCCTGCTGTGTATCGGATCGAGCCCAGCGGTTGGCCGAGGTTGCCTGCGCCGTCGTAAAGCCAACTCGCGAGCAACTGTCCGTCGGTCTTGGCGCCCTGGTGAAGGGTGACCTTGCGGTCCAGGTTGTCGTAGGTGGTCAACAACGTTTGCTGGTTCGCATCGGTGCTGGAAATCTGGCGGTCGACATCGTCGTAGCCGTAGGTCGTGGCGCCCGCATCCGGGTCGGAGGTCTGGATCTTGCGACCCATCAGGTCATAGGTGTTCGTCCAGGTCGCCCCACCGCTGACAAGCTTGGTCATCCGTCCGGCCAAGTCGTAGGTGTAGTTGGTTGGGATATATCCCGTCGTCACGACACTCGAGTCGTATTCGCGCCGTTCGACGACTTGTCCGCGGGCATCACTGATTTCGGCAGTTGCGGGAGCGCCTGCCGGCGGCAGAGTAGTGACGGTGTCGCCGCCGTAGATGGTTCGGGTCGACCACTTGTCTTGAGCTGCTGATGCGAAGGTTGACTGGGTCAAGCGCTTGGCGCCGTCGTAGGTCAGGACGGTCTCTGCCAAAGCCTCCGCGTCGAGCACCGATACCAGCGATCCAGTGGGCTCTGCGGAATTCCAGATGTCGCCGTTCTGGATGACCGCCAGTCCACGCGAGTCGTACTTGGTCTCCGCAATAACCCGTCCCCCGTCGGCCGCGGGGCTCTGAGTTTGGCGCGGCCGGAGCATCGCGTCGTACAGCGCGTAACTGCTCAAGTAGCCGTCAGCGGTGATATTGAGGGTTTCCGTGCGGATCGAGGACGCTGCGGTCGATGACAAGTTGTAGGTGTAGCGGGTGTTCGGGCCGTCACCGCCGGCCTTTGAGCGGTTCGGCAACCAGACGCCGGTCAGCCTGCCCATCGTGTCGTAGGCGAGTTCGGTGATCTTCTGGTTGGCGTCAGTGACCTTGCTCGACACACCCCACTCAGGCAACAGCTCCGTCTTGGTAGTCAGCCTGACTGTGGCTCCGCCGGAGGCCACAATGGGTGGCTCCTGAACCGTCTTCTGGGTCAGCGCACCAGGGCCGGCCGGGGTATAGGTCGTGTCCGTCGTCCGTCCCAGCTTGTCTGTGACCGACGTGACCCGCCCGAGCGTGTCGTAAACATTCGTGGCGATGGGCGAGTATTGCGCCTGGCCGTCCGCGTCATATCCGCTCAGCCGCTCGACTACTTTTACGTCACCCTTCGTCGGAGCCACACCGTAGCCGCCGGTGTCATACCAGGTACGTGTGTCCGCGAGAGCTCGCGCTGTGGGTGGATTAGCCGACTCGGCGTCACATAAGCCGGTCGATGTCACGACACGCGCCGGGTAGGCAACCATGCCCGTCGTACTGTTCGAGGCATAGCTGGTCAGAGTGCAGGTCTCGTCATTGATTTTTGCGGCATCGCCGCCATCCTGGCTCTTCAGTGGAAGGCCGGTGGCGTCGTCGTACGCCGTTGTGACCGTCCGATAGAGATCAGCACGGCCTGCGTCACGGGCCGTTCTCGCCTGGGTCGACGATGACTTTGCGAAGTTGGACTCGATGATCAAGGCCGGATCCTTGACAGGATCCGTCTGCGACGCGGGTTCAACCGTCTGAGTGGCGGTCGTCTTGGTCCAATAGTCCGTGATCGTCCCCGACACCTCGGCGCTGCTACCGGCTGCCTGGTAAGTAATGCTTTCGCGAACTTTCCCGGCCAGCGCGGCCGCATCCACCCGGGTCGCGCCAGTGCTGTCAGCCACGACCTCCGATTTGGTACCGCCCACTGACAGACGATCGCCATCCATGCCGCGGAAGTAGGTTGTGACGGCCTTAGTCTTAAGCCCTGGCTGGTTGACGTCGCCCTCGCTGACGGTCACCGTCTTGTAACCACGCCAGTCCGACCAGTTCCGGTTCTTCTTGGGGATGAATGCGTTCTCCTGGTAATGCCAAGCTGCCCCACCCGAGTAGGTGTAGTTCGTGACGACCGGTTGGCCTCGGCCGGTTGGATCATTAACCCGGACCTGATCAACGACATACCGATGAAACCAGTCGTCCCTCTCTACCTCATTCTGTGGCGTCCACTTCACCGGGTAACAGCGCATAGTGTTGCGGTCGGCCGCCACTGGCATATGCGTCGTGGCCACACACTCCGGTCCCGAGTAGTTCACCGTTATCTCGGCGCCCGTCTCGGTCCAGATATTGCCGACTCGCAGCTTCATCATCGGCGACAGGCCATCCGTGCCGTCGACCCGATTGGCCAACGGTTTCTGGCCAAAGGTGACCTTCAGTGGCGTCGCCGACGTAGCTGATGAGGCGAGGGCCGGTATGAGTGATCGACTGCAGCCAGAGTGCCTTGCCAGACATGAGATCGCCGCTCGACGGGAAGTCCACTGCCAGCTGCCATTGATCGACACTTGCGTAAGCAGTGCCCTTTAGCACTTGCGTCGTGATCGTGTCCAGCCGGCGCCGGGAGAAGAACGACGGACTGGTCTTGGTGCACGCTGCACCCGAGGCGCAGATCTGATCGAACGGCACATCGGGCCAGTTGGCCTTCGTAGTACTTGTCAGCGAGCCACAGTTCGAGAGGCATCGCTCCTGGGTAACGAAGTTCACCTGCATCGGAGCGTTGACTGTCAACGTGTCTGCCGTCTGGCCGTACTTGATGCCCGTGAGGTAACCGCCACGGGTGTAGGCGGCGGTAGCGGTCGCAGCGCCGTACTTGGCGTAGTAGTTGGTCTCCTTTGCGTACCACATCGTCATCGCGTTGCCGTGCGGATCAACGACGTAGTCAAGATTCCAACGCCAGCCTTGGTCGCAGAACGACTTAGAGAAATCGGCGTTGTAACATTCTTCGCCACTCTTATCAGCGAACACTGGCACAGTCCACACCGAGTTCGTCGGCGTACTGGCCGTCAGCCCCGGCAACACGTTCCGACCGAAGAAGTACTGCGTGCCGTCCTGCGTGGTGACCTTCCACGCCTCATGGTTGTTGTCCGAGTTCTCTCCGGTGACCTTCTCGACCTTTGAGCCGTCGTCGTCCCTCAGCCGCCAGGTGGAACCAAACTTCACCAATTCGTTTGATTTCCCGTTCATGACCAACGTGGCGTTGTCATACTTCCAGCATTGGTCGAACTTGTTGGCATGCCCTTGGTCGCTACAGTTCGCGTACCTCCGCTCGACGTATGACTCACTGAGCTCGAACCCCTCGCCCACCCAGGACGGCTGATTGTTCGACGCTGCTGTGCGTCCGTCGACGGACTGTGCGGAGTACTGGAGTTCCAGGGTCGGTGACGGTCCACCAGTCGCTGGTGGGACCCTGAACGGATAAGACCAACTGAAGTCACCGCTGGACGATCCCCCGACCCAGCTCGATGCCGACGACAACTTAGTCGCCGTGTAATCCCCCGAACTCGATGCCGAGGAAGCGGTGACGGCCAGGACCCGGTCGGTTCCGTTAACGCTGACAGGTGCAGAGAGCTTCTGGGCGCGCACGTCGTTAGTCGAACCCAAGGCCGTTGCCGTCAGACAGCCTGACACCTTCGGGGTCGTCAATGCACAAGTCGGCAACGAGACGAGTTGAAGCCGTGAGCGCCAGTCTCCACCGTAGGCATCGGCGAAGCTGGAATAGTCGACCGTCACCTGAGCGACGCCACTCTCAACCCGGCTGTCTGCACGCGACACGGTCAGCAACACGCCGTCGATCCCAGCCTGCTCAGCCTTTGAATGGTCGAACACTCGGACCCTCAACTGAGATGGGGCAATGCCGGCTGCGGTTCTAGAGCCAGTGCGTGCCGCCGACACGACAGCCGATCCCGTCTTCCCAGCCGTTGTCGGCACAACCTGGTCTGTTGCTTGAGGCCATACCGGCGCCTTGTTCGACGGTGATGGGGCCTCCGCCGCAGCCCGGCGTACAGAGCTCTCCTTGCTGAGCTTTTGATCTATCGGCCTAACGTCGATAGATTTTTCGCTCGGTCGCGGAGCACCGCGCCTTACCCCGGCGACGGCCGTCGAATCTGCCCCGACTTGGAGACCGCTGACCAAAACAGACCCGGCGGCGATAACCGCCACAAATTTCCACGACCGCTTCCTGGCCAAGGCGCCCATCATCGCTGTTCTCTCCGCTCGCTTTTCGCCGGTCATAGGTCAGCCCGCCGCGTTCGGACAGGTCAATTCGTCCAAGTCGGGGTATTCCTTGCAGATCGCAGGACCCTCGAGCGAGCCCAGATAGATCCGCAGATCGTCCATCTGGCCGGCGAACTCGCTGCCAGTCGCACGTCCCTTACCGGCCACGGTGGTGTCGCCCACTCGATAGGGGGCATCGTGGGCGGACCGGCCTCCGTCCGTCGCATCCTTGTTGACCGTTAGGCCGATCACACCGGACGGTTGGGCGTTGGTTTCACTCTTGGCCTGCGGGTCATATTGAGCGACAAGCAGTTGCCAGCCATCCGATGCACGGGTGAGCGTGTCTGAGTAGATCGCCATGTCATCCTCGGATGAGTTCGCTTGCGCACGAGCGAAGACCCATCTTCCAAACAATGCGTCCAGCGGCTGCCACTCAAGCCGCCATGCATCACGCCCGCTTCCGGTCTGGCGAGCTATGACCATGGGCTTCGTCGGATCCGCTAGTTTCACCCACACCCCGACCGAGAAGCTGGCTTCCGCGTCGACGACCGCCCTCGGCAAGGACACAGCCTCAGCTGCCGAGCCACCGAACTTCAGGACGCGACCGCGGCCCTCAGCATCGTCGATGTCGTCAACGAATGCCGTCGACTGGTCAGCGGAAGTGCCAAAGCCCGACACCGACAGGTCCGCGCCGTAAATGCTGTCTGACGCGCGCCAAATGCCATCTGTGCCCTGTACTGCGTTGTCCAGCGGCCATCGAGCGGCAAGGCTGACGACTGGTTCATCATTCTTGCGCGGATTCGCGACTGCCGCGACCGCTTGCGGGTTCAGTCCACGTTGCCAGATTTGCACCGAGTCGACGGATCCTGGGAACCGGTTCGTGTACACACTATTGTACTTCCCTTGCCCGATGCTCAGCGGACCGGTTGCCTTCCATCCCGGATCAGTGTAGTTCACATTGCCGGCCGCCTGGAGTCTGCCGTTGACATATAGCTGAATTTTTCCTAAGCCCTCTTCATATACGCCCGTAATGTGCGTCCAAGCGCTCAGCACGGGAGGCTGGTCAGACAATGCCTGAACAACAACTGGCGACGCCGTATCCGTCTTCATCCGGAGGAATACCCAACGGTTGGCCGACGCGGAGTAGTACAACTCGAATGCGCTGCCCACCGAGCCGGCCGCCGCGGCCACGACCGCTTCCTTCTTCGATGTGAGTCGAACCCAGGCTGAAACGCTGAAGCTGTTCGACGTGTCAACGACGGGACTCGCTGATTGGGCGTTGTCATCTACGCCATCGAGCTTGAGCGATCCGCCCGAACGGCCCGCCGTCCCGAAGGTTGCACCATTCAACGTCAAGGGGTGCGCCGGCGTCGCCGTATCCGCTGCCACCAGAGATCCTTGTGCGTCATCGAAGGACCAGTCCCCCACAGGAGGCGAGGCACCTTGGATATTTACCTCGAACTCGGTTGTTTCGCTCGGATGTCCGGCGGCGTCGTAACTCCTCACAAACAGACGGTTGTATCCCTCCTGCTGAGGGACCAGTGGTCTCATCACCGTGCTGCCTGACACACTGACCGGCGAAGATGAATTGAGCCACCAGTACTCTTGGCGAACGACATCCGTTGATGTCGCTTTAAACGTGAAGGTTATAACTACACCGTAGGGGACCGCCGGAGGGCATGCAGTGGTTTTCGGATCTGCACAATCCTGCACGTCCTCGGTCCCGTACTTCGCAGTGACGATCGGCTTCTGTGGCGCCAACAAGTCGACCTTGAAGTAGCACGATGCCGAGTAGGCCGATGCCAGCGCCCCAGTAGAGCTGTACGGGTAGTAGGTCCGTGCCCTGAAGTGGAAGGTCACCTGACGCAAATTCCTACTGTCCATCGTCACCGGACTTGCTATTCCAGGGGAGTCCAGACCCATCCTGGTTGTCCGGATCAGAGTGGATCCCTCGTATAGCTCGTACTCGACCTGCACGCGAGCACCTGTGTCAGTGGCAGTGAGCCGGGGGACCGCGCTGAGGGTAATTGACCTTGCCCCCACGTTCGGTGCCGTCGCGGCGCTGTCGCAGCCCAGGTTGGGGTCGGTAAGTCCGACGCCGGTTGGGACGGCTGGTTGGGAGACGTAGTTGACTTCGAGCTGGCCGGTTGAGTCGAACTGCTTCCAGGCGATTTCGTCGGTCTCGTCGGTAGCGCGAAGCCGGAACGTTGAGGTGCCGTAGCCCTTTGTCGCGGTGTCCACCATCGAGTTGGTGACGGGGAACTCCACGTAAGCGTCAGGGCAGGAGGTGTTGTAGCCGTGAGCAAAGCTTTGGCTGCCGACCTCCAGCTGGTAAGCGGGCTGGTTGTTCCAGGTGGTGGCGGTAGAGATCGGCGCGGTTCGGCTCACCGAGACCGAGCGTGCCGAGCAGCTCGCGGAGTGAACTTCGTACGTCCGAAGGGTTGCCGCGAGCACCTTCTTGCCGGCGAAGCCGCGCGTGTCGAACTGGAAGTACGAGCGCACGATCTTGTGCTGTTCGAAATCCTCGTTGCCGACGCCCAGGCTATGGGTGGTCTTGTAGAACGAGGTCGTCGGATAGATCTGCCAGACTGCGGCCCACGCCGTACGGCTGACGGTCGTCAAGACCGGGTCGAGGACAACCGGGTAGACGGTGGAAGGTGCCGTGAGTAGGCCTGAGTTGGGAACGAGGGTCAGCCCCGTGCTGTCGCCGCTCAGGTCCATCTCGGCGACGTGCGCTCCATCTGGGCCATCCTCGACGGCTTGGGCAGATGAGCGGACAGTTCCCGTCTTTTGCTGGGGTGCTGCCTGGGACGAGTCCCACATGACCCCATCGCCGGCCGTCACGGCTAGCCGGCCGTCCTTGTCGACGTACGCGGGACCACCGGGACGGTTCGCGCGGATCGACAGCCCTGGAGCCGTGACCGGAAAGTGGATCGAACGCAGAGCCGGGTTCGTGGCGGCTTCGCGGCTCTTCACCACCAGGTTGTAGCTGACTCCTTCAGCCGTGGCCTCGACGACGATGTCGAGCCCAGGCTGCACATCGGCATACGTTGCCTTGGCTCCGTCGAGCGTCGGTCGAGGGAGGTTCCATGGCGCCTTGAGTTGAAGTGAGCCGTTCGATAGGCCGACTTCGGCCAGCGCGCTCAGACCGCCGCCCGAGAGACTCACCTCGGACATCGTTGCCTTAGGCCCTACGGACCCGTCAGCGCGGAACTCCAGCGTGGGGTCAATGTCGTGCCACACGCCGGCTCGGCGCACCCGTACGGGAGCGTTCGACAACTTGGCAGTCAGCGACCCGTCCGGGTTTGCGAAGGTCTGCGTGGTCGGCGTAGTCCGGTCGGGAATTTCGACCGCGTCGCTCGTCTGCGCCGCTTTGGCAACCGCATCCGCTTCCGTGCGCACCACCCTGATCGGCGCCGCCTGCGCTCCAATCGTAGGGACGACCGTGACCCCACCTGAAGCGACCACCGCCACAGTTCCCAAAACGGCAGCAAGCCGTACTGATCCCCGCACACCACGAGCCACGATGCCCTCCCCGGCAATCCAGCCCGTGCCTCACGCCGGGCGGCTGCTAATCCTCAGGGAGGGGACTACAGAGTGTCAACCACCGTTCGACAGATTGCAGCTAGCTGCAACTTGCGTAACGCCCCATTAGCTCCTCGCAGGGCAGGCGCGGTGAGACAGCCACATCTCGTCCGCTATCGACCAGTCTCTGGGGCACTGCCGCATGAGTGTCCGCAGGAGGGATCAGGGGTTGGCGACACGGACACAAAGCGGGGCACGCGGCTACGTGAGCGGCTGAGAGACCGGTGGATCGACAGCGAGCCCTCCGACGGACGCAAGTGGCCCGTGGGGCCTGCCGCTGGCGTAGTGGAGGACGAATCATGCGTGGTCACTTGCCCTTACAGATTCTACTGCGAGCACAGCTCGTGGCCGGTCGGGTTACTCATGAGGTGTTGTTCTGTTGGAGAGACTGGACCACCATGACTCGTCGCGGATCGCCTGGCGGCCGGCTTCGGCCAGGGCGTCGAGCGTCGACAACGCGTGGGATATGAATCGCTCCGGCGGGCGAACATCGTGGTGCAGAACGTAGTGCGCGAAGCCGTCTGGCCAGATGTAGGTGCCGTCGCTCAGCTCGAGGGATCCGTTCTCGCAGCCACAGATCCTGCAGGTTGAGACTCCGCCGAACCCCCAGACCACCTCGCCACGTTGCACGTAGTCGCCGATTACGCTGCGCTCCGCAGTATCCAATTCGGCGTCGACGAAGTTGGCTGGATCCGGCCAGCGTTCGTCGCCCGGACTACGCCAGTAGCCGATCAGAATCAGTGGAGCCTGAACCATTCCCGCTCACTTCCGCTGGAGATGAGAACCGTTGAGATGTCCGGTCCAGGTGATGCACTCGCCGTCATCCTAGGATCTATTCATCGGGGATCGGGATCCGGTCCAGAGGCCCGGAAAATAGGCGCGCGAACATTTCGACCGCTCCGTCGCCTGCGTAGAAGAAGAAGCTGTCGTAACCGGCATAGAAGCGTCCGTCGGGCGCCATCATCAGAACCATGTGCCCGTTGTAGGCCTGGCCGATAGGTACGAGCGCGGTGCTCGTGACCGCTTCATACATGCCGACGGTGTTCCTGTGCGTGTTCGAAATCGCCGTCACGGGATCGGTCGCGAAGACTTCCTCGACGAAACCCTGTGCCGCGGGGCGGCTGGTGCTCAGCCCGCCGTATTCGGCGAGAAACTCTTCGAGCTGCACTGTTGGCTCATAGCCTTCCCTCGCCATCGCCTCGAGATAGCCCTCAACGGCAACTCGGCGGCCGGGTGACCAACCCGCGCCGGTCAAGATCGACTGGGCGGCCCCAGTCCTGGTTTGCACAAGTCGTTCGGGCGACGAGCCGACCATTCGCCGGACGAGCAGCCCGATGGCCCGCGAGATCACCAGTCCGACATTCAAGGGCTCCGCCATCGCAGTGGGTCAGCCGCAGTTGTTGGGATCTAGGTAGGTGGTGCAGAGGAAGGGTTCTGCGGCTACTCCGGCGTAGAGGCGGAGGTCGTCCAGGCGGCCGACGAAGGGGGTGGTTTGGGTGCGGGAGGAGCCGATGGTGGTGGCGCCGGCGCGGGTTGGGGTGGCGGGGAAGGGGTGAACTGAGCGGTCGAAGAGGTCGACGGCGATGTCGAGGCGGGGGTTGACGGTTCCACCGGGGGCGACGGCGTAGGTTGCGGAGATCAGGTGCCAATCGGTAACTGTGGAACGGTCGACGGAGACGGCGGTAGCGGTTTCGGTGCTGGAGGTCGCGGCTGTGCGGGCGAAGATCCACTGGCTGGTGGAGGCGTCGACCGGCCGGTACTCGATACGCCAGGTGTCGTTGCCAGACGTGCCCTGGCGCGCGACCACCATCGGCTTCGACGGGTCGCCGATCTTGACGCGGGCGGCAACGGTGAAGCTGGCGCTGCCGTCGATGACAGAGTGGTCGAGGGTCAGCGATTCGCGGCTGCGTCCGGTCATCTCGAGGACACGTCCGTACTCCGGGTCGTCGACGAACGCGCCGGCCTGGCTGCCGGTGAAGCCCGCGACAGTCAGGTCGGCACCGCGGACGGCTTCGAGAGTGTGCCAGGCGGTGCACAGCAGGGTGGCTGATCAGCGATCAGGGTGACGGCTCAGCGCAGTACTTCTCCTTCGTTTGTGGCAATTCTTCTGATCATTTCGAACGCGTTGTCACCGAGATAGCAGAGGAAGTCATCGAAGCCGCCGTAGAACGATCCGGCCGGCGACATCATCACGCACAGATGGCCACGAGCAGCAACTCCTACCGGCACCAGTTCGACGGCCAGGAACTCCTCGTACTCTTCGACACGTTCCCGATAGATTCCGGAAGTCGCCAGCTCAGGGTCGATCGTCAGGATGTCGCCGAACGGCCCGAATCTCTCCCCCAGCACCAGGCCGCCGAACTCCGACAAGAAGGTCTCCAACAGATCGAACCAGCGGTAGCCGTCCTCGACGAGGACGCTCTCGTATCGATCCGTGGGGACGCGACGACCGGCAGCCCAGCTTGCCAGGCTCAATAGACGCTGACCCGCATCCGAGAAGTCGGTCACCGTCCCATCAGAAACTCGCCCCTTACCCATGCTCCTCAAGCGGACGGCAGCCTGCTGAAGGAGGTTCGAGAACTTCACTCGCCATCATCTCGATCCAGATCGCGGGCAACGCTCGCGCCGTCGAGTGCGAGCGATACGCTCAGTTGGCCCTCGGACGTCACCGACACAGGCGGGTCGTCAGCCGGCAGGTGAGGGGTTCAGTCCGCGGATGGCCGAGAGGAGGCTGGCTGTCGCCGTAGTGATCCGCCAGCTCAGTACACCGCGCGCTTTGCGCCACCCAGCCATGTAGCCCTCCGGCCCCTCGAGCCGTGGACGGAAGCCGACGGCCGGGCCATCTTTCAGGAAGGGGTGTGATGGCGTCCAGCAGATTGCAGCTATGTGCAATTAGCGGCCGAGGATCTTGTACTTTGCTTCGGCGGTGGACTTTTGGGGTTCCCACCAAGGGGTGTTGGTCTTGTACCAGTTGATGGTGGCGGTGAGGCCGGCGTCGAAGTCGGCGTAGTTGGGTTGCCAGCCTAGTTCGGTGCGGATCTTGGTGGAGTTGTTGGAGTAGCGCAAATCGTGGCCGGGGCGGTCGTTGACGTGGACGTAGGCGTCGGACGGCTCGCCCATCAAGGTGAGGATCTTCTCGATGATCTGCTTGTTGCTGCGCTCGTCGCCGGAGCCGATCAGGTAGGTCTCGCCGAGGCGGCCGTCGGCGATGATGCGGTGGACGGCGTCGTTGTGGTCGTCGACGTGGGTCCATTCGCGGACGTTCTCGCCGGCGCCGTACAGCTTCGGCTTGTCCCCGATCAGGACGTTGGTGATCTGCCGCGGGATCAGCTTCTCGACGTGCTGGTACGGGCCGTAGTTGTTCGCGCAGTTCGAGAGCGTCGCGGCCACGCCGTACGACCGGGCCCAGGCGCGGACCAGCATGTCCGAGCTCGCCTTGCTGGCGGAGTACGGGCTGGAGGGGTCGTACGCCGTCTCTTCGGTGAACTGGTCGACCGAGTCCAGCGGCAGGTCGCCGAACACCTCGTCGGTGGAGATGTGGTGCATCCGCTTGTCGTACTTGCGGACTGCCTCCAGCAGCGTGAAGGTGCCGATGATGTTGCTCTTGATGAACGGCGACGGGTCGTTCAGCGAGTTGTCGACGTGCGACTCGGCCGCGAAGTGGACCAGGACGTCGGTGTTCGCGACCAGCTTGTCGACCAGCGCGGCGTCGCAGATGTCGCCGTGGACGAAGGTGACCTGCTCGGCGACCGGAGCCAGGTTGCTCTCGCTGCCGGCGTACGTGAGCGCGTCGAGCACGGTGATCTCCGTGTCGGGGTCGCGGCGCACCGCGTCGTGCACGAAGTTCGAGCCGATGAAGCCGGCGCCGCCGGTGATGAGCATCCGTCGCATCGGCACAGGATAGCGAGCAGCCGGGTGACCGATCACGCCGGTACGGTGACGCTATGCACAACGTCCGGGTGGTCTACCGCAAATATGACCAGAGGCTGCACTGGCATCAATGGATGCGGTATCTGGGCGAGGACTCGTACGGCGTCTGGCTCGGCGCGCCGGCCGATTCCGTCTCCCAGCGCGGAGAGGAGCCCGAGGTGCGGCACTCGCAGGCGCACGTGCAGCTGTTTCCGCGCGATCGCTGGTACACGGCGATCTTCAACGACGAGCCGCGGTCGACCGAGATCTACTGCGACCTCACCACGTCGGTGACATTCGGCGAGACCGAGTTCACGATGGTCGATCTCGACCTGGACGTGGTGAAGAAGCGCGACGGCACGGTCTACATCGACGACGAGGACGAGTTCGCCGAACACCAGGTCGCCTTCGGCTATCCCCGCGCCGTGATCGAGGCTGCCCGAAAAGAGTGCGACTGGCTGGTCCAGGCCGTCGCGACCGACGAGCCGTTCCTCACGACCTACAAGACCTGGCTCGACCAGGTCCGCTGAGTAGATGCTGCCGGGCTGGGCGTGGCTGAAGCCGCCCCGCCGCAGCCGCGGTCCCAGCCCGGCAACCGGACAATGATGGCCGATAGGGCGGCTCGCGGCAAACGCTTTGAGCTACGTCGAAGTGTCGGCACTCGCTGTAGTTCAGTGAGTACTCCGGTGGAGGGTGAGAGTGGTGTGGTCGAGGGTCAGGAGGTTGGGGATCCGGCCGTTCTGACCGGCGAACATGTCTGCCACTGGGGAAATGGTTAGGAAGAGAGACTTGCCGGCCGGTACGTCGACGGCGATGCCGGGGAGGTCGATCGAGCGGCGGGCGCCGCGGACGACCTTCTTCTCCCGCAGCGGCATCGTGTTGTTCTGAACGATCTTGGCGTCCAGCGGCGTGATACCGACGCTCAGTGCGAAGAACGCGCCCGCGTCCGGCAGCAGGCTGCTCACCCGAGCGTCGAGGCGTGGTACGCCGGCGATGGTGATCGGGCCCTTGGCGACCTCGACAGCTATCGGCAGACCCAGGTTGGCGCTGGTCGTCACCTTGCCGAGCCGGTACTGCTTGTTCGGAGTGAGACTTCGTTGACTCAGGCAACGACCGTCCGCGGTGGCGAGGTGGTAGCTGCCGAAGCCGGACAGGCCGGTGTTGCCGCCAACGAGGTTGAGATCCATGAACCGCTGCTCCAGCGCACCGAAGTTCGGACTGCCCAGCGCGATCGAGCAAGGATCGCCCGGCGTCGCGAAGCCCGGCGGCAGCACGCTCGGCAGCGTATGGCCGCCGTTGTAGCCAACGAAGATCGAGTGCGCCCGCGACCGCGGCGTGAGCGCCTGCTGGAAGTTCTGCAGGCCTTGGTTCAGGTTGAAGAGGTTGTCGGACAAGCCCTGACCGAAGAGCACCGGGATGTCCAGCTTCCGCCCGTGCGCGACGTGCCAGGCCGGACCGTTCTTCGCGAAGAACGCGTCGAGGTCCCGACCGGCCCTCCCCGTCGGCCAGGTGCCGGTCGTCATCAGATAGACGAAGGCCGCCGACACCGCCGGTGGCAGATGCGTACCACCGCCGGCGAACAGGATCGCCAGCCACATGGTCCGCGCGGCTTCGTCCGGGGCCAAGCTCTGCTTGAGGTCCCACCAGGTGATCTCCGGCGCCAGCGCGTCGAACCTGGTCCGGCCGCGGTCACGAAGCTCGGTGAAGGCACCTGCGAACTGGTAGCCGCCGCCGTACGAGCCGCCGATCGCGCCGATCAGCGGGTCACCCGGCCGTTGCTTGGTCACCCAATCCAGGGACGCGACGAAGTCGACCAGCTTGACCACGTCACGGCCTTCGTAATCCGGGTTCATCACATGTGCGACGCCGGTGCTCTCGCCGAAACTTCGCTGGTCGAAGCTGAGTACGCCGTACCCGGCGTCGAGCCAGGACTTGAAGGCGGCCGGGTCCTTCGTCCGGCTCCCGCCCCAGCCGTGGCTGTGGAAGATCAGCGGCACGGTATGCCCGGCCGATGCGCCCTCAGGTCTGAAGAGCGAGTAGCAGATCTGCACAGGCGTGGTCGTCCCTGGCTCCGGAACGCTCGCGACGCAGCCGTTCGTCGTTGTCTCCCCCGCGGCTACAGCAGGCGTCGCGGGCAGGACTGCGGTGGCCAAGAGAGCGAGAGCGACGGAGATTCGCAGAGCTGGGCGGCGGCTCATGATGACCCCTAGTGATCGACGCGTTCCGATGCGCTCACGCTAGACCAGCGGCCCCGCTCGGGCCAGCCCGAAATCCCTTCCCTGTGGACAACGTCCGCTGTGGGCGAACCAGCGCGACTAGCTGCGAGACTATGGCCGTGCATATCGCGATCATGGTGGTCGCTCTGGTCGCCGTGGTGGCGGCCGGGGCCGCGCTTGCCCGGCGTATCGGGGTGTCAGCGCCCCTGCTGCTCGTCGTCGTCGGTGTAGCGGCGTCCTATCTGCCGTTCGTCCCACAGATCGAGTTGTCGCACGAGGTGGTCCTGGTCGGCTTCCTGCCGCCGCTCCTGTACTCGGCTGCGATCAAGACGAGCCTCGTCGACTTCTCCAAGCACCGCCGCTCGATCGGCTTGCTCTCCGTCGGCCTGGTCGCGTTCACGACGATCGGCGTCGGCCTGGTGGCGTACTGGCTCCTTGGCAGCGCCGCCAAGTCGCAGGGTCTGGAGCCACTCCCCCTCTGGGCCGCCTTCGCCCTCGGGGCCGTCGTCGCCCCGCCAGACGCGGTCGCGGCAACAGCGATCGCGAGACGGGTCGGACTGCCGAGAAGGGTCGTCACGATCCTCGAAGGCGAGAGCCTGCTCAACGACGCGACCGCCCTGGTCGGCCTCCGTACTGCGATCGCCGCCGGCGCCGCGAGCATCGCCCTGATCCGTGGCGACGACTCGAGCGGCATCCACACCCCCACCCCGCTGAGTGTCGGACTCGACTTCCTCCTCGCGGCCGGTGGCGGCGTCGCGGTCGGCCTGATCGTGGCCATCGTGCTCGCCAAGATCCGCAAGCGGTTCACCGATCCGGTGCTCGACACGACGCTGAGCCTGACCGCACCGTTCATCGCCTACATCGCGGCCGAGGAGTTCCACGCTTCCGGCGTACTGTCCGTCGTCGTCACCGGCCTGCTGCTGGGGCACAAGGCGCCGATCATCCAGTCGGCCGCGTCCCGGATGTCCGAGCGCACCAACTGGCGCACGTTCCAGTTCCTGCTGGAGAACACCGTCTTCCTGTTGATCGGCCTGCAGACCCGGTGGATCCTCGAGGACGTCTCCCACAGCCCGTTGTCGGCCGGCACGATCACGATCGCCACTGTCGGCGTCTTCGTGGCCGTAGTGCTGCTTCGGCCGCTCTGGCTCTTCCCGGTCACTGTGCTCTCCCGGCGCATCCTCGGCCGGTCCCGGCCTGGACCGGTCAGCTGGCAGAGCCTGGTCGTCGTCTCCTGGGCAGGGATGCGCGGTGTGGTCACCCTCGCCGCGGTCTTCGTGCTGCCCGAGGAGACGCCGCATCGCGAAGTACTGGTGTTCATAGCACTAGCCGTGACCGCTGGAACTCTGCTGTTGCAGGGGTCCACCCTGCCTTGGCTCGTACGGCGTTTGCGCCTGCCCGGCCCGGATCCCGCAGAGGACGCGCTGCAGGAAGCCGCCGTACTGCAAGCAGCGCACAAGGCTGCCGAAGAGGAACTCGACCGATTGGCCACGCCGGACGATCCCCCAGCGGTGATCGCGCTGCTTCGCCAGCGAGGTGAGTCCCGCGCACAGGCCGCCTGGGAGCGACTCGGCCGGCCGGAAACGGAGTACGAGACTCCTAGCGAGGCCTACCGGCGGCTGCGGATGGCGATGCTGGAGGTCGAGCGCGGCCACATCCTCAAGGTCCGCGACGACGGCCTGGTCGCCGACGAGGTCCTGCAGCGGGCCCAGATCCAGCTCGACATCGAGGAGTCGATCCTCGACCGTGCCGAGGCCGACGACGTCGGCGGCCAGTCCGAATCGCTACGGATCCAGCAGGCGCCGGGCGCCGAGTGCGAGCATCTCGAGCAGGCTCCCTGCGTGCTGACGCCGAAAACCCCCGAAGGCTGCGAGGAATGTCTCGCGGAGGATGGCACCTGGGTGCATCTGCGGCTCTGTCTGCAGTGCGGCCACGTCGGCTGCTGCGACTCCTCCCCCGAACGCCATGCCAGCAAGCACTTCGAATCGACCCGTCACCCGGTGATGCGGAGCTTCGAACCGGGCGAGGACTGGCGCTGGTGCTTCGTCGACGAGAAGCTCGGCTGATGGCGGACTGCCTGTTCTGCTCGATCATCGCGGGGTCGACGTCGGCGCACATCGTCTACGAATCGCCCGAAGTGCTGGGATTCCTGGACATCCGGCCGGTGTTCAAAGGGCACACGTTGCTGGTCCCACGCGAGCACATCGCGACGATGGTCGAGCTGCCCGATGAGCTGACCGTTCCATTGTTCGGGGCGGCCCGCTCTGTGGCCGCGGCTGTGCGTACGGCGTACGAGGCTCAGGGGTCCTTTGTGGCCGTGAACAATGTTGTCTCGCAGTCGGTTCCGCACCTGCACGTCCACGTCGTACCGCGGACGAAGGGCGACGGGCTGCGGGGCTTCTTCTGGCCGCGCACCAAATACGCCGACGATGCCGAAGCGGCGTCGTACGCCGAGAAACTCCGGACAACCCTAGACAGCTGAGCGGCACTTCAAGGGTTTCTGAAGGCAGCAGACGCTGTTGCTCGAGAAGCTGAACACCCTCGGCTTCTGAGCTTGTGATCAGTCAGGTGGACCGCGGCCGAGCGGCTGGGGTCCACCTGCCCTTACCGCACGTCCCTATCCAGCCTGTCCTCCAACCGCTGAAGGGCACGCTCGACAGCGGCCCGTACTGCGTTGTCGGGATCGTCACGAAGCTCCTCAATGGCCGCGACGTGCTCGAACTCCCCCGCAGCGCCGACAGCCCGTACTGCGGTCGCGCGGACTCGCGGCAGGTCATCCGAGAGGAGCGGGAGCAGCGGCTCGACCAATTGGCCGAGCTCGCGTTGGGCCGTGATCCGCGCGACGTGCTCCCGGACCCGCCAGGCCGGATCGCCGGCCGCGATCAGCAGCGCGTCGACCACGTCGTCACGCCAGATGTAGAGGAACGGCCGAGCCGCCCACACCCGCACCCAGTAGTAGTTGACCGGATCGACCGGCCGGGACCAGCCGCCCGGATTCTGGCTGCCTGTGATGCTGACCAACTTCGGCAGCTCCCGGCCGAAGGCGTCCTCGCCGGAGATCTCGCCGGTGAGCAGCGCGACGCACCAGTCGATCACCTTGTCCTCACCGTGCTCGGCGCAGGCCGCCATGATCACCTCGCGCGGATGCTCCCGGTCAGCCATGGGTCCAGTAGATCCCGGACCGCCGACAATTTTTCCGACACCAGGTCACCTTCAGCAAAGGCAAGGACCGGTTTGACGTCAACTGGCGGCCGGTGTCCCGGTGCCGGCCGGCTTCGACCCGAAGCCGGTCGTCCCCAAGAACGTGCTCGACCGCTACCAGGTCGGAGCGGAAGTCGCCAAGGCGGTCAGCTGCGGCTGGCTCGATCAGTGGACCAAGGCGAAGAAGTCGGGCGACGCCGCCAAGGCCCGGGAAGCCGTGGCGGCGATGAAGACGAGCCACTCCTGGAAGTTCCTCCAGCAGATGAATGCCGCGGGCGACTATCCGGAGGCGGTCTGGCAGTACGCCGACGCGATCCTCAAGGACCAGGTTCCCGCCGGGTACCAGCAGGGCCTCGGCTGCCGCTGACCGGCACGGAGCGGCCAACCGGGCGGTCGCCGTACTGGTGAACAACGCAAAGAGGCCGGCCCGAAACGGGCCGGCCTCTCTGGTGCTCGATCAGTTGGCGATGAGCGAGCGCAGTACGTACTGCAGGATGCCGCCGTTGCGGTAGTAGTCCGCCTCGCCGGGGGTGTCGATCCGTACGACGGCGTCGAACTCCTTCGTCGACCCGTCGGTGCCGGTGACCTTGACCTTGACCGTGCGTGGGACGTCGCCGTCGTTCAGGGCGGTGACGCCGCTGATGTCGAAGGTCTCCTCGCCCGTCAGTCCGAGGGACTCCGCGTTCTCGCCCTCGGGGAACTGCAGCGGCAGGACGCCCATGCCGATCAGGTTCGACCGGTGGATGCGCTCGAAGGACTCGGTGATGACCGCCTTCGCGCCGAGCAGCGCCGTGCCCTTCGCGGCCCAGTCGCGTGACGAGCCCGAGCCGTACTCCTTGCCGGCCAGGATCACCAGCGGCGTACCGGCTTCGGCGTACGCTTCGGCGGCCTCGTAGATCGAGGTGACCGGGGCGTCGTCCTTGGTGAAGTCGCGGGTGAAGCCGCCCTCGGTGCCCGGTGCGATCTGGTTGCGCAGCCGGATGTTGGCGAACGTGCCCCGGATCATCACCTCGTGGTTGCCACGACGCGAGCCGTACGAGTTGAAGTCCTTGCGGTCGACGCCGTGCTCGGCCAGGTACTTGCCGGCCGGGCCGTCGGCCTTGATCGCACCGGCCGGGGAGATGTGGTCGGTGGTGACCGAGTCGCCCAGCTTCGCCAGCACCCGCGCACCGGCGATGTCCGTCACCGGCGACGGCTCCTTGGCCATCCCGTCGAAGTACGGAGGCTTGCGCACGTACGTCGAGTCGTCGGCCCAGTCGAACGTCTTACCCTCGGGCGTCGGCAGCGACTGCCAGCGCTCGTCACCGGCGAACACGTCGGCGTAGTCCTTGGTGAACATCTCCTTGCTGATCGAGGAGGCGATCACCTTCTCGACCTCGTCCGCGGCCGGCCAGATGTCCTTGAGGAACACGTCGTTGCCGTCCGTGTCCTTGCCCAGGGCATCGGTCTCGAAGTCGAAGTCCATCGTCCCGGCCAGCGCGTAGGCGATCACCAGCGGCGGCGAGGCGAGGTAGTTCATCTTCACGTCGGGGTTGATCCGGCCCTCGAAGTTCCGGTTGCCGGACAGCACCGAGACGACGGCCAGGTCGGCTTCCTGGACACCGGCCGAGACCTCCTCGGGCAGCGGGCCCGAGTTGCCGATGCAGGTGGTGCAGCCGTAGCCGACCAGGTGGAAACCGAGCTTCTCGAGGTACGGCGTGACGCCGGCCTTGTCGTAGTAGTCGGTGACGACCTTCGAACCCGGCGCCAGCGAGGTCTTCACCCACGGCTTGGAGGTCAGGCCCTTGTCGACCGCGTTCTTCGCGAGCAGCGCGGCCGCGAGCATCACCGATGGGTTCGAGGTGTTGGTGCAGGAGGTGATGCTGGCGATCACGACGTGGCCGTGGTCGAGCTCGGTCTCCTGGCCGTTCAGGGTGATCTTGGTCTTCTTCGACGTCCGGCCGTCGGCGCCGTGCGGCACGTGCGGCTCGTCGTTGGTGTTGCCGTGACCGTTCGGCGCGTCACTGGCCGGGAAGCTGCCGAGCTCGGACGGGTCGACGTCCAGCTCCTCGGTGGCGTAGTCGACCAGCGCACCGCGGAAGGCTTCCTTGGCCTCGCTCAGCGCGACCCGGTCCTGCGGCCGCTTCGGACCGGCGATCGACGGGACGACGGTGGACAGGTCCAGCTCGAGGTACTCCGAGAAGCGCGGCTCGACCGACTGGTCGTGCCACAGGCCCTGCTCCTTGGCGTAGGCCTCGACCAGGGCGACGTCCTCGTCGCTGCGGCCGGTCAGCCGCAGGTAGTCCAGCGTCACGTCGTCGATCGGGAAGATCGCGCAGGTGGAGCCGAACTCCGGGCTCATGTTGCCGATCGTGGCGCGGTTGGCCAGCGGCACCGCCGCGACACCCTCGCCGTAGAACTCGACGAACTTGCCGACCACGCCGTGCTTGCGCAACTGCTGGGTGATGGTGAGCACCACGTCGGTCGCGGTCGCACCGGCCGGCACCGAGCCGGTCAGCTTGAAGCCGACGACCTTCGGGATCAGCATGCTCACCGGCTGGCCGAGCATCGCGGCCTCGGCCTCGATACCGCCGACGCCCCAGCCGAGCACGCCCAGGCCGTTGACCATCGTGGTGTGGCTGTCGGTGCCGACGCAGGTGTCCGGGTACGCAGTCACAGTAGAGCCGTCGCGGCGCGTCATAACAGTCCGGGCGAGGTGCTCGATGTTCACCTGGTGCACGATGCCGGTGCCCGGCGGGACGACCTTGAAGTCGTCGAACGCGGTCTGGCCCCAACGCAGGAACTGGTACCGCTCGCCGTTGCGCTGGTACTCGAACTCGACGTTGCGCTCGAAGGCGTCCGCCCGGCCGAACACGTCGGTGATGACGGAGTGGTCGATCACCAGCTCGGCGGGAGCCAGCGGGTTCACCTTGGTCGGGTCGCCACCGAGCTCGGCGACGGCCTCACGCATGGTGGCGAGGTCGACGACACACGGCACACCGGTGAAGTCCTGCATGATCACCCGCGCCGGAGTGAACTGGATCTCGGTGTCGGGCGCCGCGTTCGCGTCCCAGCTGCCGAGCTTGTTGATGTGCTCGGCGGTGATGTTCGCGCCGTCCTCGGTGCGCAGCAGGTTCTCGAGCAGCACCTTGAGCGAGTAGGGCAGCGTCTCCGCACCCTCGATCCCCGCCAACCTGAAGATCTCGTACGACTTTCCGTTGACTTCAAGTGCACCCTTGGCACCGAAGCTGTCGACGCTGGCCATCAACCTGCTCCTCTATCCGGTCCTGTGTCCGATCCCGTACCCACTGAGCCCATCCTGCCGAGCCTTCAGCCCAGCCGAAAGGTCAGGTTCCCCTAACCTCCCTCACAAACTCTCTCGACATCAAGATACACGACATCGAGCCACTTCCGGCACCTCACCTCACGCCGGCCGCGATTCGCATCCCGAGGTCCTCAACTTCGTCGAGCAGATCGGACGCTCCCCAGATCTGATTGCGCACCCGCCTGATCAGCGGGCGGATCACGCCGGTCTCTTCGAGCCTCTCGATCGCGGCGTAGACACTGCTGGTCGAACCTCCGATGGCCTGCTCTGCTTCCGCTGCGGAGAAGACCGGAGTGGCGATCAGCCCGTCCAAGAGCCTCGTTGCGGCGCTACCGCGGCGGGCGCCAACCGCCTCCTGCCAGAGGTCCGGCAACTCTGCGATCCTGCGGGCAGTTGCCTGCGACTCTCGCGCCGCGACCGTTGCGGGCCCGCACGAAAGCCAGGATCAGCGGCTCGATCCGGCCGACGCGATACGAGCCGAGATGATCGAAGTACTCCTCACGGCGCGCGACCAGTCCCGATGCGATGGGCACCACCACCCGACTGGTGGCGCCGCGACGCCGCAGTACGGCGTTGATGAGTGCCCGCCCGATTCGCCCGTTGCCATCGGTGAACGGATGGATCGACTCGAACTGAGCGTGTACGACGGCAGCCTGGGCCAACACCGGCAGGTCTGTCCGGTTGGCGAAAGCGATCAGGTCGATCATGTAGTCGTCGACCGTCTCCGGCGCCGGCGGCACATACCAGGCGATGCGGGGCGAATAGTCGCTGCCACCGATCCAGTTCTGCATGTCGCGGAAGCGGCCCGCATAGGCACGGTCATGCGGATCGTCGATCATCAATGCCCGATGAGCCGCCAGCACTTGGTTCAGCTCGAGTTCGGCTCCGTTGTCGACGGAGTTGATCAGCGCTGTCAGCGCTGCGGTCGCGGCGACCATGGACGTCGCGGACGGATTGGACTTGATCCCGTGCAGCGCACGAGCAAAGTCGTCCAGCGACGCCTCGATGTGCTCGATCCTCGAGGAGGCGACCGACTCGGTCCGCAACAAGAGCGTTTCGAGAGCCTTCAGCTCGGCACCCTGCGCGAAGTCGAGCCCGGCGATTTCCCGAACACAGGCTTCCATCGATGCAGCCACCGCTGGCGCTATCTTCACCTCGAGCTCGGCGATCAGCGGCGGTCGTATCGTGACCACTTCACTCAGCGTGCGGTCTTCGATGGTCCCGCCGCGATGAGCCTGCCGCCACGGTCGCACTTCCGGCCGATGGGCCGGCCAAGCGCCGTGCGCCTGATCGAGTGAAGCCACTTCATCGCCCTAAGTCGGAACAAGGCCGGAGTTATTCCGACTTAGCTACCTTAACTCGGAATATCTGATTCGCGATTCCGACGGCGGGGATTCGCGCTGACCGCTCTGTTGATGAGCGGCGTGCGGACTCACGAGACCTGGGGTAGGACTTCGGAGGCGATCAGGTCGAGGTGGTCCAGGTCGGCGAGGTCGAGGATCTGAACGTAGTGGCGCTGGGAGCCGGCGGCCGCTAGGCGACCCAGGTTGTCGGCGACCTCGGCCGGCGTACCGACGATCGAGCCGTCGCCGGGGTTCTCCGGGTCGCGACCGATCACGGCGCAGCGGCGCTTCACCTCGGCGTCATCCTTGCCGACGACGACCGTGTGCGCTGCGGACAGGACCATCGTCTCGGGATCGCGGCCGATCGCCTCGCAGGCCTTGCGGACCCTGGCGAAACGCGCTGCCGTCTCCTCGACGTTCGAGAAGCCGGCGTTGAACTCGGCCGCGTACTTCGCCGTGAGCTCCGGCGTACGCTTCTTGCCCGCGCCGCCGACGATGATCGGCGGGTGCGGCTGCTGGACCGGCTTCGGCAGGGCCGGCGAGTCCTTCAACTGGTAGTGCTTGCCCGCGAAGTCGTACTTCTCCCCCGCCGGCGTGTCCCACAGCCCGCTGATCACCTCGAGCTGCTCGCTGAGCAGGTCGAACCGCCCGACGGTGTCGGGGAAATCGAGCCCGTACGCCGCGTGCTCGGCCTCGAACCAGCCGGCGCCGAGCCCCAGTTCGGCGCGGCCGCCGCTCATCTGGTCGACTCCGGCGACCGTGATCGCCAGCACGCCGGGGTGGCGGAAGGTGACCGGGCTGACCAAGGTGCCGAGCTTGATCCGCTTGGTCTCACGGGCGAGTCCAGCGAGGGTGATCCAGGCGTCGGACGGTCCCGGCAGGCCGTCCCCGTCGCCCATCGCGAGGTAGTGGTCGGAACGGAAGAAGGCGTCGAATCCGCACTCCTCGGTCCGCTGCGCGACCGCGAGCAGATCGTCGTACGAGGCGCCTTGCTGGGGTTCGGTGAAGATCCTGAGCAACATACGGATAACGCTATCTCGCCGTTGTGTACAACTTCTCCAGGTACGACGGTTGCCAGTCCGGACCGCGTCCGTTCAGCCGCCGGACCAGGCCGTGGACGTCGAGTCGCTGCTCGATCGGGTGGTCCCACCACTCCGGAACCTGGTCGTACCACCGGTCGATCCGCAGCGTCCGCCCGGCGGCATCGAAGCGCGCGAACAGCCACGCGCCCTGCTCACTCTGCGACTCCGCGGTCCAGAGGTCACCGAGCAGCTCAGCAAGCCGCTCCGCGCCGTACTGCGGGTCGTCGACCTCCGGCGGCTCCAGATCGAACCGGTACGACGGGTTGCCGGGATCCAGCACCTGCACCTGGATCGTGAACCCGGACGGAACGACCTTGGTCCGCGCCCGGCACCACTCGCGCAAGGCCACGAGCGCGGCAGACTCCTTCGGCCGCGGCCGAGGGCGCTCGTACTCCGCCCGCATAGCCTCCTCGATCGACCCAGGCAACGGCTCCACCTTGGGCGCATCCGCCCCCACCAGCCCGAGCCCAGGGATCGCCATCCCTCCCGACTCCACCGGCGGCGCCACCAACCGCTCCGGCTCCTCCACCGACTCAACCTCAACCGCTCCGACCGATCCGGCTGCCTCGGCCAACCCTGTCCTGGGCGACCGTGCCGCTTCGGCCAGCTCTACGTTCGCGCTCCCGGGCGCGTCGTGGTTTGCCGCGGTGAGCATCTCCGCACGCGTGGCTTCCGCCGCTGAATCGGCGAACTGCTCCGGCTGGACGGGCTCGCCCCACTCGCCGACACTCTCACCGTCAACCTGACCTTCAGCCTGCCCATCCCACCCAGCGACGGACTGCTCGACCTCAAGTTCGTCTTCGGCTTCCAAGCGCTGATCCTGGCCCCGACCATCTTCGAACCGCTCCGCCCGCGAACCGTCGAGGGAGTCGTACCGCTCGTCGACTCCCTCCGCCTGCGGACCGCCAAGCGAGTCAACCCGCTGATCCGCGTCGAAGACCCGGCCGTCCCGAGCCTCTTCCGAACGCCCATCCGGACCGTCATCCCGAACGGCCTCGATCTCCGCCGTCACATCAAAGTCCGAACCCGCCGACTCAACGTCTGCACCCTCCGGCGCGGAGGCGGTGTCAGAGGTCGACGTCGCGCCCGCGTCAGGTGCTGACGCTGCACCCGCGGCGAAGCCGGGATCGGGTGCGGACGCTGGGTCCACAGCGAAGCCGGAGTCAGCTGCGGATGTTGTGCCCGCGGCGAAACCAGAGTCAGGTGCGGACGCTGCGCCCGCGGCGAAGCCGGGATCGGGGGCTGAGGTTCCGTCCGGCGTGGAAGTGGGGTCGTGTGAGGCGGTCTCTGAGTGAGCGGGGGTTTCGAGTTCAACCCGGTGGTCGGACGCTCGCGGGGTGGCCGGGCGGGTGGCTGTTCGCGGGTCGACGTGGTCGATCGATGTTTGTGCGTTTGCGTGGTCGGCAGATGGTTGTACGTCGGCGAGGTCGCCCGATGACTGTGGGGCGGCGAGGTCGGCCGATGACTGTGGGGCGGCGAGGTCGGCCGAGGTTTGTGGGGCGGCGTGGTCGGCGGGGGTTTGTGGGTTGGTGGGGTGGGTGGCGGGAGGTTCGGGGTCGCCTAGTTGGTCGGCGGTCCAGTCGCCGCCGCCGATGAGTTCGTCGTGGAAGACCTCGCCGCCGAGCTCGTACCCGTGCTCCCCCGGCTGCAGATCCGCCGGATCGATCGGCCTGAACCCGTTGGTGAGCATCGGCAATTCGCGCCCGTACCCGGCGTCGTCCCCGCGCTCGCTCGTAGTCGCGAACGGCGACTCGCCACCACCAGGCGCGAACGGCGAGACGTCAGTCGGGTAGTACTCCTCCTCCTCGACCTCGTCCCCATCAACCGCCTGCAACCCAGCCGTATCGTCCGCATCACCCGCAGCCGCCTGACCCAGCCCGGCTCGCTCGGCTCCAACCGCACTAACCGCATCACCCGCGGCCGCCTGGTCCATCCCGGCTCCAGTCGCATCACCCGCAGCCGCCTGACCCAGCCCACCGCCCTCGGCCCCAACCGCACCCGCCTGACCCAGCCCACCGCCCTCGGCCCCAACCGCACCCGCCTGACCCCGCGCAGCTCGCTCGGCGCCAGCCGCATGAACCTCAGCCTCTGTCTCTGGGCCGCGGTCCCAATCCTCGCCAGTCCGAGCACCCATCGCAGCGCCTGCAGGATCCGCGTCCCCGTCCGCCCCTGCGTCAGTTGCCCGTACGTCGTGGTCGGCACCCTCGCCGCGAGACCCGAAGGACTCGCCGTCGTCCGTGCGCACCTCCGAGGCGGCATCACCCGCTAGCGCATCCACCTGAGCGCCTGCGGCGAACTGTGCCGACGCAGTGCTAGCACCTTCGTCACCGGGCGCCACTTGGGCGCCATCAACCACGGCCTCAATCTCAGCCGTAGGCGCATCATCATCCCCACCGGCCAGGGCCGCAGACACTTGGTCGTCCTGAGCACCGGCAGAGCGCCCAGGAGCAAACGGCGACGACTGGGGCGGCTGCGAGCCGGATGACTCGCCCCGGTCAACGGGCCAAGCGGAAGCGGACTGATCCGCCTCAGCAACACCAGGAGTCGCAGGCGCGAACGGCGAGGACTGGGGCGTCTGCGGCGTGGGCGACTCGGACTCGTCAGTCGGCCAGGTCGGATCTGCCTGGTCCGCCTCGGCTGCGGCAGGAGACGCCGGCGCGAACGGCGAGGGGTGGGACGCGTTCGGGACGGGCGGCTCGGCGTGGTCGGCCGGCCAAGTGGGAGCGGTGTGGTCCGTCTCGGCGGTGGGCGATGCGGGTGCGAAGGGGGACCGCTGGGAGGCGGAGAGCTCGGGTTGGTCGGTGGGCCAGGTGGGGGCTGTCTGGTCGGGCTGGAGGGCCGTGGCGGGCGCAGACGAGAGAGGTGAGGGCTGGTGGGCCTCGGGGGCGTTGTCGTCTTCGACGGGTGAGAGGACGCCGGTGTCGTCGGACGGGGAGGCGGGAGTGTGGGTGAGCGGGGTGAAGGGGCTGGGGGTGTCGGCTGACCAGTCTGAGGCTACGTCGGTGGGGACATCGGGGGTGTAGGACGCGGCGGCGGGGGCGTCTGCGAACAGGCTTGCGTAGAAGTCCTCGCCGTCTTCTACCGGTCCGCCGACGCGGGGCGGCTCGGCGGCGGGCAGGCGGCGGTTGCCGAGGTAGTGCTCCGGTGAGGTCTCCCCTGGCTCGTCGTCCTCCGACGCGTACTCGTACGGCGCCTGCTGGTACCCGTACGGCGGTTGCTCGTACGCAGCGGGCTGTCCCTGCTCGTACTGGCCATACGGCGTTTGCTCGGGCTGCTCGTACGTGGCGGGCTGGTCCTGCGACTGCCCCTGGTCGTAGTCGCCCTGGCCGTACGGCTGACCTTGGGCGTACTGCTCGGGATCCGGGTGCTCTTCGTAGTGCTGATCCTGGGGTGGCTCGGAGGGCCCGACCAGGCCTAGAGCGGCGAGGGAGTCGTTCTCCTCGTGCTTCTTCTTCCGGCCGAACCGGCGTTGCTTCTTCCCCGTGACGCCGTAGCCGTCCGGCTCAGGCTCCGGCGATGGTTGGGGCTGTGGTTCCGGCAATGGCTCGGGCTGTGGTTCCGGCGTGAACGGCTCGCCGATTATCTGGTCGCCGTCGATCAACTGCCCCGTGAACGGGCTGACGCCCGGCGGGACAACGAAGAGTTCTTCCTCGGCGACGTCGTCCTCGACCGGCTCCACATAGCCGGTCGTCTCCCCCGACCCCGCGAACCCGTCATCAAAACCCTCAGCCGCCGCACGCCCAACCATCTCGCCGTACTCCGGCTGCTCGCCATATGCCCGAGGCTGCTCGCCGTACTCCGGCTGCTCGCCGTACGCCGCAGGCTGCTCGCCGTATTCCGGCTGCTCGCCGTACACCTCCGGCTGCTCGCCATACGTCTCCGCCTGTCCGTACCCCGGCGCCTCGGCGTACTCCGCGTAGGTCGGCGCATCGGCGTACGCGGCCGACATCCGCCCGGTGCGGCCAAGATTCTCCGCGTCCAGCGCACCGGCCGCGACAACCCCGGCGCCGAACGCCGCTGCCGCTGCCAAAGCGCCCCGGAGATCCGGATCCTGCGGCGACCGAGGCCCGATCCCAAGCCGTTCGAACAAATCCCGCAGCACATCGCCCGTCAGCCCCGACGACCCCGCAGTACGGATCAACGCGACCCCGACCGGCAGCAACTCATCCAGGCCGCCCAAATAGTCGGTCCACTCGGCGGCCCACTCGATCAGCTCGCGAGCGGCGGCCTCGTCCGAGGTCACCCATTGGGCGATCGGCGCGAAGCCGTCGTCGAGCGGCTGCCACGGATCGCCCGGATAGGCCGCCCGCGCCCAGGTCCCGTTGAAGCTGCCGTAGACGAACCCGAGCTGCCCGGCCGCCATCCGCCGCTTGACCTCGGGCTGGCCGATCCACTCCGGCGACCCGGCCAGCAGGTCGGCGCCCGCCGTACCGCTGTGCTGGGTGTGGAACCCGAAAAGGACCGCCCGCGCACCGTCCAGCCGGAGCATCCGCAGGTCGGATCCGGTCTCGTCCTGGTGGTACCAGCCGTTGTCGTCGGCGTACCAACGGCGGTCGAACCCGGTGGCATGGGCCACCGCAGCGAGCGCGCTCCAACGGGCGCGCAGCTCGGCTGGGTCATCCAGGTCGACGAGCGGCATCGAAGTACCAATCCTGCTCAGGGGTCAATCCAGCCCTGAACGGTACCCGAGCCGACCGACACTAACCAGTGGCACCCGATCGCGGCTCGAGTACGGCCACGCACTCGATGTGATGGGTCATGCCGAACAGGTCGAACGCCCGCAGCGAGCTGATCCCGTACCCGAGGTTGCCGAACGTCTTCAGATCCCGGGCCAGCGCGGCCGGGTCACACGCCACGTACGCGACCCGCCGGGGCGTGAGCGCCGCGATCCGCCGTACGACGGCCTGGCCGGCACCCGTACGCGGCGGATCCAGTACTACGAGGTCCACCGACTCCAGTCCCTGTCCGACCGCCGCGTTGAGGACCTTGTCCACGTCGCCTTGCTCCAGCGTCACCGCCGGCAGGTCATGCAGGTTGCGCCTGGCGTTCTTCACCGCATCCCGGTCGCCTTCCACGGCGAGTACTGCGCACCCAGCCTCAGCCAGGAAGGCAGCGAACAGCCCCACGCCGGAGTACAGGTCCAGTGCTGTCTCACCCTCAACCGGCTCCAGCCCTGCCATCACTGCGTCGACCAGCATTGTCGGAGCCGACGGGTGAACCTGCCAGAACCCACCGGCCTCGACCCTGAACCTCCGGTTGTGCACGACCTCCACCAGCCGCCCAGCGGAGTTGTGATCGGTCAGCACGGCCGTCTTGCCCTCCGACGACACAACTGCCTGCACAGACGACGCATCTGGCCACTGCCGGTCCAGCACGGTCGGTGTGTCCGGGTGCGCGATCAGACAGCGGTCGATCGGGATCAGGTCGTGCGAGCGGTGCGCGTACATCCCCGGCCGGCCGTTGACCACGGCGTACCGCATCCTGGTGCGCCAGCCGAGCCCGTCATCGCCAGGTGACTCCATCACGATGTTGCGCTCGATCCCGCCGATCCGCCGGAGCGTGTCGGACACCACGGTCGCCTTCAGCCTGCGCTGCTCAACGATATTGGCGTGCTGGAAGTCACAGCCGCCACAGCGACCCGGCCCGGCGTACGGGCAGGGTGGCTCGATCCGGTGCGGTGACGGCGTCAGTACCTGTACTGCGTCCGCGTGCAGGTACTTGCTGGTCTGCGCGGTCACCCGGGCATGCACCAGCTCACCTGGAAGCGCATGCCGTACGAAGACAACCTGGCCCTCGTACCGCGCGACACAGTGGCCACCATGGGCCACTGGGCCTACTTCCAGCTCCAATACTGTCCCGACAATGCTGTCGTCCGTCACCGATCTCCCGAACTCTTGCGCGCGCCGCGCCGTACTTGGCCGGCTACCCGTTCCTCACGGTCCTGCCGCTCCTCAGCTGCCTGGGACGAGATCAGCTGGTACGGCACGGACGTAACCATCACACCAGGTGTGAACAAGAGCCGGCCCTTCAGCCGTAGTGCGCTCTGGTTGTGCAGGATGTGTTCCCACCAGTGCCCGACCACGTACTCGGGGATGTAAACCATCACCACGTCCCGCGGCGACTGCCGCCGAATGTCGCGCACGTACTGCACGATCGGGCGGGTGATTTCCCGGTACGGCGACGCCAGGCGCTTGAGCGGCACCGGGATGTCCCGCGCGTCCCACTCGGCCTGCAGCGTCTCCGACTCGTCCCTGTCGACGTCGACCGTGACTGCCTCGAGCATGTACGGCCGGGCCGCCTTGGCGAACGCCAGTGCGCGCAGAGTCGGCTTGTGCAGCTTGGAGACCAGCACGATCGCGTGCACCCGAGCCGGCAGCATCAGCCGGTCGTCGGCGTCGACCGCCATCTCCCGACCGACCGTGTCGTAGTGCCGCCGGATGCCCTTCATCAGCAGGAACAGCACGGCCATCGCGATGATCGCGATGTAGGCGCCGTGGGTGAACTTGGTCAGCAGCACGATCACCAGGACCAGGCCGGTCATGGTGAGGCCGACCGCGTTGATCACCCGGGACCGCATCATCTGTGCCCGTTTGGCACCGTCGATCTCGGTCTTCAGATGCCGGGTCCAGTGCCGGATCATCCCGAACTGGCTGAGCGTGAAGGAGACGAACACCCCGACGATGTACAGCTGGATCAGCTTGGTGACCTCGGCGTTGAAGGCAACGATCAGGCCGACCGCGCAGAGCGCGAGCAGGATGATGCCGTTGCTGTAGGCGAGCCGGTCGCCCCGGGTGTGCAGCTGCTTGGGCAGGTATCCGTCTTTGGCCAGGATCGAGGCCAGCACCGGGAACCCGTTGAACGCGGTGTTCGCCGCGAGCACCAGGATCAGCATGGTCGCGCCGATCACCAGGTAGAACCCGGGTGGGAAAGTGGAGAAGACCGAGTCGGCGATCTGGCCGATGACGGTCTTCTGGGTGTAGCTGTCGCCGACCGGCTGCCCGTCGCGGAGCAACTGGGTCGCCGGATCCTCGGCGTACCGGAGTTTGATCTTGGTGGCCAGGAACAGGATGCTCATCAGCATCGTCACGGCGATCGTGCCGAGCAGCAACAGAGTGGTCGCGGCGTTCTTGCTCTTCGGCTTCCGGAACGCCGGTACGCCGTTGCTGATGGCCTCGACACCGGTCAGCGCCGCACACCCTGACGAGAAGGCCCGGGCCAGCAGGAACGCGCCCGCGAGACCGCCGAACAGCGCATGCCCGGGCTCGGGCCTGATATCGAACTGCGCGCTGTCGGCCATCGGCAGGCTGCCGGCCGTGAGCCGGATGAAGCCCCAGATCGCCATCCCGATGATGGAGGCCATGAAGATGTACGTCGGGATCGCGAACAGCGCGCCGGATTCGCGCACGCCGCGCAGGTTCAACGCGGTCAGGATCAGCACCAGGGTGACCGCCAGCGGAGCCTCGTGGCCGGCCAGGAACGGCAGCGCGGACTTCGCATTCTGTACGCCGGAAGAGATCGACACCGCCACGGTCAGCACGTAGTCGACCATCAGCGCGCTGGCCACCGTCAGACCCGCGGTCGGCCCGACGTTGACCGTGGCAACTTCGTAGTCACCACCGCCGGACGGGTACGCGTGCACGTTCTGCCGGTACGACGCGACGACCACCAGCATCACGAAGACGACCAGCAGGCCGATCTTCCAGGAGAAGCTGTAGGCCGCCAGACCGGCCACCGAGAGGGTCAGGAAGATCTCGTCCGGAGCGTAGGCGACGGACGACAGAGCGTCACTGGCGAATACAGGGAGTGCGATCTTCTTCGGGAGCAGCGTCTCGCCGAGCTGCGTACTGCGCAGCTTGCGCCCGATGAGGATGCGTTTGCCGATGTCGCCTAGAGCGGGAGTCACACCGGTGATGTTAGAGGCAGCCCCGGTCCGGTGTAGCGTCTATCCCTGCCGAACCCGACAGCGGCCCCGCGAGGGGCAAGGAGTGATCACGGAGTGCACGTCGTCATCATGGGGTGCGGACGCGTCGGGTCGACGCTCGCCCGGACTCTGGAGAAACGCAGTCACACGGTCGCGATCATCGACCAGTCCGCGGACTCCTTCCGCCGGCTGAGCCCGAACTTCTCCGGCCGCACCATCACCGGGATGGGGTTCGACCGCGAGGTACTGATCGAAGCCGGGATCGAGGACGCCGAGGCGTTCGCGGCCGTTTCGAACGGCGACAACTCCAACATCCTGGCCGCGCGCGTCGCCCGGGAGAACTTCGGGGTCGAGAACGTCGTCGCCCGGATCTACGACCCGGGCCGCGCCGAGGTCTACCAGCGGCTCGGCATCCCCACGGTCGGCACGGTCAGGTGGACCGTCGACCAGATGATCCGGCGGCTGCTGCCGAGCGGTTCGGAGCCAGAGTGGCGCGACCCGTCCGGCACCGTCCGGCTCGCCGAGGTACACGTGCACGCCGACTGGGTCGGCCGCGTCGCCCTCGACATCGAGAAGGCCACCGGCGCCCGGGTCGCGTTCCTGACCCGGCTCGGCGAAGGCATGCTGCCGAAGGCGGACACGGTCATCCAGGAAGGTGACTTGGTGCACGTCGTCATGCTGGAACGGGAAGCCGCCGCGATCGAGTCCCAGCTCGGCGCCAAGCCTGAGGAGCTGTGATGCGGGTAGCCATCGCCGGCGCCGGGAACGTCGGCCGATCGATCGCGGCCGAACTCCTGGAGAACGGCCACGAAGTACTCCTGATCGACAAGGACCCCCGCGCGATCAAGGCCGAGTCGGTGCCTCGGGCCGAGTGGCTGCTGGCCGATGCCTGCGAGCTGTCGTCCTTGGAAGAGGCCGCGTTGCAGCGGTGTCAGGTCGCGATCGCGAGTACTGGCGACGACAAGACCAACCTGGTCGTCTCACTGCTGGCCAAGACCGAGTTCGGCGTACCGCGAACCGTTGCCCGGGTCAACCATCCGCGCAACGAGTGGATGTTCAACGAGGCCTGGGGTGTCGACGTCGCCGTCTCCACTCCGCGGATCATGTCCGCGCTGGTCGAGGAGGCCGTCTCGGTCGGCGACCTGGTCCGCCTCTTCACCTTCCGCCAGGGCGACGCCAACCTGGTCGAGCTGACCCTGCCCGAAGACTCCCCGATGATCGGCCTCCGCGTCGGCGACATCGACTGGCCGGTCGACACCGCCCTGGTCACCATCATCCGCGAAGGCCGAGTCCTGCGACCGGACCCGGAAGGCACCCTCGAACTCAACGACGAGCTCCTCTTCGTAGCCGCCGACGAAACCGAGGAACAACTCGAAGACATGCTCTCCCCCCACCACCGCCGAGACCCGAAGTAACTCGTACGACGGCACGTTCACCTCCAGCCAGGCAGTCCAGCTGGTCGACCCCGGAGGCCGGAGGGGCGGACGGCTTCAGGCGGCTGGATGGAGGAGGGTCTGCCTGGCTGCGGAACCGGTGATGGTGCGGTCGAGTGAGTCACCGACCCAGGAATCGTCGAGGATCACGTCTTCCCAGGAGTAACGCAGTAGGAGCCAGCCGTTGGCGGCCAGTGAGGTGTAGCGGCGGCAGTCTCGGCGAAGTGCTTCACGGGTTGCGTGATGAGTGAAGCTGTCCGCCTCGATGGCGATCCGGAGCAGCGGATTGCCCAGGTCTACTCGGGCGAAGAATCCGGGGCCGCGGATCACGTACTGCGGGATGAATCCGGTGATGCCCGCTTCGATCACGCGGGAACGGAGCATCGACTCCAGTGCCGAGGCTGCCCTACCGTCGGCGAGGCTGCAGGCGCGGATCGCGGCGGGCCTGCCGGGACCGTTGAGGGATAACGCCGAGGCGTTGAGCACCTTCCGATTGACCTTGCCCAGACGAACTGCCGAATCCGCCACCGCGAGAGCCTCGCCGAACGGTAGGCGCCGAGCACAGTCGAGGACCGTTCGCAGCGGATCCGTCGCCATCGGCCGAGAGACGTCGGTCCCGTCGCCGGTGGGGAGGGCTGCCCAATGCAGTGTGCAGGCCAGTTCGGTATCCCGTTTGCTGAACTTTCGACCGATCGTCACGTGCGGGATCAGCGGCATGGTCACCACATCGAGTCCGTGGTGAAGGGCGGCACTCTCGTGCGAGAGGACGCCGCCGTTCGCCAGCGCGACCGCGATGTCCGATGGGCCATCGGGTAAGGCGTACACGCCCTTGGAGACCCGACTGATCTGTCCGAGCGTCAACGCGCGGCGGATCGTGCTGACCGGGACCAGCCGGCGGAGCTCGGCGAAATCCGCCGCACCGCCGGACCGTTGCAGGATCTCGACGACGTGGTCCATCTGGCAAGGATGCCGTCTTTCCCTTCGATCCCGAGCCAGTTATCCACAGCTGTCCCCCAGCCAGGCAATGGTCCCGACCTGCCCGGTCCTAGGTCTGCCTGCTGAGCGGCCGGAGGACAGACGAGGAGCCTAGACCTGGACCACTGCCTGGCTGCGTGCCGGCCCCCCGCAGGCCGACGAACGCAGCCGGTCAGACCTTCGTGCCTCGGAGCATGTGGGTGATGCTGTCCTTGGTTTCGTCCCATTTTTCTGGGGTCATCGAGCCGCGGAGTACGGAGTACGAGACCCAGAGGGTTACCGCGTAGAACGGGAGGCCCAGGGCGACCTTGGCGATGCCTAGGGCGTTGACGTTGTGAGCCAGGTACAGCGGGAGCATGATCAACAAACGGATGCCTACCTGGGCGGTGAAGACCATCGTCACCCGGTTCAAGGCCTTGAAGAGCATCTCGTCCTTGCGCCAAGCCAGGCCCGTCTGGGTGATCGCTCCGTACGCCAGGCCGAACAGCGGGTACTTGGTCAGGATCGTGATCAGGTAGACCAGCCCGAAGCCGCTGTTCAGCAGGATGCCGGGGAGGTAGACGTCTTGCGCCTGACCGGTGCGGTGCGCCGTCCATGCGGAGATCAGGACGCCGACGAAACCGCCGATCACGTTGCCGATCTGCTGGCGGCGGATCAGCCGGAACACGCCGACGACCGCGGCGGCCGAGATCGCGACGATCAGCGCGAGCTTCAGGTCGTGGTCGCTGAACGCGTAGACGATCGTGAAGGCGATCCAGGGCAGGCCGATGTCCATCAACATCCCGGCCCAGCCGCCGAGCTGCTGCATCATCGTTTTCTCGACCCGCGGCGGCGCCTCGGCAGGCGGATCCGCCGGCAGGGCGTCCACCGGAAGAGCTTCGTCGAGTTCGGGCTTTGCCGGCTCAGCCATGCGCGGCCGCGGGACGGAGCTCGTACTTCGGGTTGAACATCACCCGGTCACCGTCCACCACACCGATCCGCCCGGACGCGATCAGCTCCGATCCGGGGTGGATGCCGGCGATCTTGCGCCGGCCCAGCCAGATCAGTTTCACCGTACCGGTGCCGTCGTACAGCTCGCCCTCGAGCGCCGGTACGCCGCCTCGCGGGCTGAAGGTGATCGTCCGCAGGGTGCCGTACAGCGTGACCATCTCGCGGTCGAGGCAGCCGGTGATGGACCGCGCGCCACAGCCGGACGCGTAGTCCTTCAGCACCTCGGCGTCCCGCGCGTCACGGTCGCCGGCCAGCCCCTTGAAGGCGCGCTTCCACAGCCCCGCGGGTTTCTCGCTACCCATAGGCCCAGTCTAATCCGCTCGTGACCGTGCTCGGCCGGTATCCGGACATGCCCGTCAGGCCTCTTCGCCCTCGACCGGCTGGGCGCCCTCGGGCAGCCGCAGGGCCAGTGATTCGCGCGGTGCCATCGGCTCGGTTCCCCGGACCACGACGACGTTGCGCAGTGACTGCTCCATCGGCGGCGCGGCGTCGGGCTCGACCGCGGCGCGACCGAGCACGGTGGCCCGAAGCAGCCAGCGCGGGCCGTCGATGCCGATCACGCGTGAGGTCTGGCTGAAGATCTGACCCTCGGGGTCCTCGACCGGTACGACGAGGATGAGCTCGGTACCGAAGGGACCTTCGGTCTCCGACGCGGTGCCGCCCATCCGGGTGGCCTCGGCGGCGATCTCACGGCGTACCTCGGCCCAGATGCCGGACGTCTTCGGCGCCGCGAACGCGCGCAGCTCCAGCGCGGAGTCCTCCAGCACGAGCAGGACGGCCTGTACGTCGCCGGTCGTCTCGTCGACCTGCAGCCGCAGCTCCATCCCGGGCATCCCGGTGATCACCAGCGCGCCCAGGTCGATCCGGTCCTCGGCGGTCAGGATCGCCGGGTCCACCTCGGCGGAGTCGAACGGGCCTTCACCGCGGGGCTCCTCGGTACCGGACTCGGTCTCCTCGGTGCCAGTCTCCTCGGTGGTCTCCTCTTCGTCACCGAAGAAACCACCAGTCGTCTCGGCCTCGTCGTTCTTGGCCTTGCGGCGGAAGATCACTGCGCTTGCCTACTTCCTCGATCGTCAGTCATATCCACGGGGCGCCTTGTCACGGCCGCCGTAGTCTCGCGCATTCCGCAGGTCAACGGAGTGCACCCGTTCAGCGTGTCACACCACCAAATCCACCCGTCGAGCCGTGCCCGCCTTCACCCCGTGCCGACCCCGGCAAAGTCGCCACCTCGACGAACCTCGCCTTCTCGACCCGCTGGATCACGAGCTGCGCGATCCGGTCGCCGCGCCGCAGCGTGATCTCGGCCGCGATGTCGGTGTTGATCAGGCACACCTTGATCTCGCCACGGTAGCCCGCGTCGACGGTTCCTGGCGCGTTGACGAGTGTGACGCCGTGCTTCGCGGCCAGCCCGGACCGCGGATGCACGAACGCGGCGTACCCGTCCTGCAGGGCGATCGCGATGCCGGTACCGACTACGGCCCGCTCCCCCGGCTTCAGCGTGACGTCCGTAGTCGTCACCAGGTCCGCGCCGGCGTCGCCGGGATGCGCGTACGCCGGTACCGCGAGCTCCGGGTCGAGCAGCTGGATCAGTACCTCGGTCATGGGTTCACCTCGTAGTCGTGGACGTTCTCAGCGGTCATGTCGGTGCCGTGCTCGACGAAATGCTCCGGCGGGACTACAACGAACACTGCGTTCGCCCGTAACGCGATGCTTCCGTCGGCATCGCCAAGACGCGCAGTGGCGTTCGCGTACATCCGCCGTCCGTCGAAGCCGAGACAGAGCGCCCTCAGGAGCAGCACTGCTCCGACGGGCACCGGGCGGATGTAGTCCGTCTCCAGCCGCCCGGTCACCATCGGCCGACGCAGTAGCCAGGAGAGCCCACCAAGCGTCTCGTCCAAGGCAGTAGCCAGTACGCCGCCGTGCGCGAGCCCAGGTGCGCCCTGATGCTCCTTGGTCACGGTGAACTCGGCAGTGACGCTCACGCCGGGTCCCGCCGTGGTGACCAGTCGCAGGCCGGTCGGGTGGGCCGGTCCGCAGGCCACGCAGTTCTCGTAGTGCGACGGGAGCACCGTGCCCGATTCCGGGGCGTCCGGGTGGCGCTCTGCCGGTTCCAGCTCGCGCTGCGGACTCGCCGTACGGGTCGGTGGCTCGATCACGAGAGGCGACCCTACCTACGCTCTCCGACAGCGTTCATGCCAGGCTGGGTCCCGTGGTCGACGCAGCTGCTTACAGGGAACGTCTGAGCGTGCCGGTGCGCTGGTGGCTCATCGCTGCGGCCGCCGTGGTGACGCTGTTGGTCATCACCGGAGTCCCGGCGGGCCCCATCGCCGGAATCGCGGTCGCGGGAGTCGCCGCAGTACTGCTGGTCGTGCTGTTCGTCCGGTACGGCGGTGCGCTGGTCGAGGTGGACGCGGAGAAGTTCCGGGCCGGCCGGGCGACCATCGACCGCACGTACCTGGGCAAGGCCGTCGCACTTACCGGCGAAGACGCCAGGAACGCCTTCGGGCGGGACTGCGACCCCAAGGCGTACCTCGTACTGCGGAGCTACCTGCCGGGCGCCGTACGGGTGGAGCTCACCGACCCGCACGACCCAGCGCCGTACTGGCTGGTCGCCACCAAGCACCCTGACAGGCTTGCAGCCGCTCTGTCGCAGAACAGCGTGGCAAGATCCTGAGTGTCGGGGAACTCATAGCTGGGAGGTAGTCGTGGTCGGAGCCAAGATCGGCTGGAAGCTGGTGCTCGCCGCGTTCACGATCGTGGTGGGTCTGGTCGCCAACAAAGCGGTCAATACGGCGTGGAAGCTCGGCTCGGGCGGGAAGCCGCCGAAGGGCAACCAGGCCGGCTACGCCGAGGTCGTGACGTGGGCCGTGGCCAGTGGTGGCGCCGCGGCGGCGGCCAAGCTCTTCGCCGAGCGCCGCGCTGCGCAGTACTACCTGAAGTCCACCGGCCATCTCCCGCCCGGCTACGACAAGGAAGGAACGGACGTCGAGAAGGCCTGACGCCACAGACCTCGCTCAGGACACAACGACGGGACCGCCCCTGTGAAGGGGTCGGTCCCGTCGCGTTGGTACGGACTCAGCCGAGCAGGGCGATAGTGCTGTCGTTTCAGGCAGCGCAGTCGCGGCAGATCAGCTGGCCGTTCTTGCTGCTCGCGAGCTGGCTCCGGTGGTGCACCAGGAAGCAGCTCGAGCATGTGAACTCGTCGGCCTGGCGCGGGAGCACCCGCACTGCCAGCTCCTCGTGGCTAAGGTCGGCGCCGGGCAGCTCGAAGCTCTCGGCGGCCTCGGCCTCGTCCTCGTCGACCTTGCCGGAGTTCTTGTCGTGACGGCGAGTCTTCAGTTCCTCGATCGACTCTTCGCTGGAGTCCTCGTCCGTCTTGCGCGGGGCGTCGTAATCAGTCGCCATCGTGTTTCCCTGCCCTCTTCGTACCCGTGGTGTTGCCTGCTGAGCCCTTGAACGGGTAATGCGGCCCAGAAATTCCATCCCTGGAAGCCCTGGTCCCCCGAAACCCTTGACAGACAGGCCGGGACCGGCGTCATACCGCCCCCGAGGCAGGGATTGTGCCCTATCGAGGGACCTTTGCGCGCGTCGGAGTCCACCTTGTGACCCGCGTGTCGCGAATTGTGTCAGGACCGAACAACTGAATGCTCATTAATGCGTACTAGCGCGCACTAATGAGCAGTTTCAGGATCTGAGCGGGTTGGCGGCAGCGAGTGCATCGTGCAGCGGCTTGAACACGGCCGGGGTGGCGGCGATCGACATCTCTGGCGAAACCGGTGCTCCATCGATGCCGCCGACCGTCGCACCGGCCTCGGCCGCGATCAGGGCGCCCGCACCGTAGTCCCACGGGTTCAGGCCGCGCTCGTAGACCGCGTCCAGCCGTCCACAGGCGACGTAGCACAGATCGATCGCGCCGACGCCGATCCGGCGGATGTCACGGACCTTGGCGATCAACTGCTGGATCACCTCGGCCTGCACCTCCCGCCGCGTCGGGTCGTACCCGAACCCGGTGCCGACCAGTGCCTTGGCGAGGTCGGTGCAGTCGGAGACGTGGATCGGCCGGCCGTCGGAGTACGCGCCGCCTCCGAGCGTCGCGGTGAACACCTCACCCTTCGGCGCGTCCACGACCACCCCGGCCACGGTCTGCCCGTCGACCTCTACCGCGATCGACACGGCGTACGTCGGGATGTCGTACAGGTAGTTGACCGTGCCGTCGATCGGGTCGACCACCCAGCGCACACCACTGGTGCCGAGTACGTCGTCGCCCTCCTCGCCGAGGAACGAGTCGTCCGGCCGGGCCGCCAGCACGCGGGCCCGGATCAGGTCTTCGGACTCCCGGTCGACCGCGGTGACGATGTCGGTCGCCGTGCTCTTGGTGTCGGCGACGGTGATCGTGCCGCGGCGGCGCTCGACGATCAGCCGGGCCGCCTCGGTCGCCACCTCCGTGGCAAGCTTCAGCAGGTCCTGGGCGTTCTCGGAGCTCATGCGGATTCCTTCGCAATGGTGTTCTCGGTGGTCACTTCAGTACTACGTGTAGCGGGACGCTTAGCGGCCGGGCAGCAGTCCGCGCGGCAGGCGTCCCAGCCTGGGCCCAGCTTGCCGACACAGGGGCGATCCGGAGTCTCACCGCGTTCCGCCGCGGCCCGCTCGACCACCAGGTCGCGCAGCATCGTCACGAACCGCGCATCCGTCCCCGGTGTCGCCGCCCGCGCCATCGGCAGCCTCAGCTTTCCCGCTGTCGCCGCAGCCTCGGTGTCGAGGTCGTAGATGACCTCCATGTGGTCACTGACGAACCCGATCGGCACCACGGCGACCCCTGGCACTCCGGCATCGGCCAGCACCTCCAGGTGGTCGTTGACGTCCGGCTCGAGCCACGGCACCTGTGGCGGACCCGACCGGGAGCAGTAGACGAGATCAGTACGCCGCACGGTCCCCGTCCGGCGCTCCAGCTCAGCGGTGATCTCCGCTGCGACGTCCAGGTGCCAGGTGACGTACCCGTTGCCGTCCGGTCCGCTGGTGGCGTTCATGCTCGTCGGGATGGAGTGCGTCACATAGGCGATCGCCGACCCCTCGGGCAGCCCGCTCAACGCCTCCGCGGTCGACTCGACGAACGACCCGACGAAGCCAGGGTGGTTCGCGTAGTGGCGCAGCTTGTCGATCACCGGTGCGCCCTCGACCGCGGCGATCGCGTCGGCCAGGTTCTCGCGGTACTGCCGGCAGCCGGAGTACGACGGGTAGGCGCTCGTCACGATCACGACGGCCCGGCGTACGCCGTCAGAGGTCATCTCGCGCAGCGTGTCGGTCAGGTACGGCGCCCAGTTGCGGTTGCCCCAATAGATCGGCAGATCGAGCCCGAGCTCGCCGAACGACGTCCGCAGCGCGGCCAGCAGTTCACGGTTCTGGTCGTTGATCGGGCTGCGGCCGCCGAACGCGTAGTAGTGCTCCCCGACCTCCTTGAGCCGCTCGTCCGGGATCCCCCGGCCGCGCGTCACGTTCTGCAGGAACGGCAGCACGTCCTCGGGTTTCTCGGGACCACCGAAGGAGAGCAGCAGCACTGCGTCGTACGGCGAAGGGTCGGGCGAGTGTGCTGGTATGACGGCGTCGGGCATATACCGATGTTCTCAGGCCGGGTGGAATCACCCGAGCACGGTCCCCGGTCGCCGGGGGTGGAATTGCCGAGCAGCGCCGCTGTCCGAAAGCTAGGGTGTGGTCGATCACCCATGCTGAAGCCCTACGTTCACCTCATGCGCCGCCCCGGCGCCCGTGCCTTCTTCACCGCCGGGATCCTCGGGCGTATGCCGATCTCGATGGTCGGCCTCGGCATCGTCATCCTGATCGCGCGCGAGAGCGGTTCCTACGGTCTGGCCGGTGCGGTCTCCGCCGTCGCGGTGATCGCGGGAGCGCTCACCGGCCCGTTCCAGGGCCGGCTGGTGGACCGCTTCGGTCAGGCGTTGCTGATCCTGATCGGCAGCAGCGTGTGCACGGTCGCTCTGGGTGGTCTGCTGCTGGCGGTCCGGATGGACGCACCGCACTGGGTGCTCTACCTGCTCGCATTCGTTGCCGGCGGCACCCGTCCGCAGGTCGGCTCCTTCGTCCGGGCCCGCTGGAACCACCTGCTCGGCCGGGGACGCGCTCTCCAGACCGCCTTCGCGCTCGAAGCCGTCGGCGACGAGGTCGTGTTCATCGTCGGTCCCGTCCTGGTCACCGTTCTCGCCACCCAGGTCAGCCCGTACGCCGGGCTCGGCGCGGCCGGCGTACTCGGCCTGGCCGGCGGAATCTGGCTGGCGATGCTGCGAGCCACCGACCCACCCGGGCGCGGGAAATCCGACGGCACCGAGAGAGCGCCACTCCCCTGGCTCTCGCTGATGCTGCTCAGCCTGATCGGCCTGGGACTGGGTGCGACGCTGGGCAGCGCTGAGGTGGTCACAGTGGCCTTCACGGCGTCCAAAGGCCAGCCAGGTATGTCGGGCGTCGTACTGGCCGTGTGGGCCTTTGGAAGCCTCCTGGCGGGGCTCTGGTACGGCTCGGTGCATTGGCAGGCGGCGGTCGAGCGGCGATTGCTGATCGGAACGGTCCTGCTCGCGATCGCACTGGCACCGCTGCCGTGGATCGGGACCGTCTGGCTCCTCGGCGTCCTGCTGTTCTGCGCGGGTCTGACCATCGCGCCGACGATGGTCGCACTGACCGCCTGCGTGGAGGAATGGGTGCCGCCCGAGCGGCTGACCGAGGCGATCACGTGGACCGTGACAGGGATGCTGCTCGGAGTCGCCCCAGGCAACGCCGTCGCCGGGCATGCGGTCGACGTGGTCGGCGCTTCGGACGCCTACTGGGTTCCAGTGATAGTCGGCATCGCCTGTGCGCTGGTCGCCAGCGTCGCGGTCACCTTCGCCCGCCCCCGCACCCGTTTCGCCCACAATTGACTTGAGTCTCCTCCCGGGGGAGACACCAGGGTGGTGGGCATGGACGAGCGCTACTCGATCGGTGAACTGGCCCGCCGGACCGGACTCACGGTCAAGGCGATCCGGTTCTACTCCGATCGCGGACTCGTCCCGCCGACCGACCGCACCGCGGCCGGCTACCGCCGTTATGATCTCGCCGCCGTCGCCCGGCTGGACCTGATCCGCACCCTGCGCGAACTGGGCCTCGACCTGGCGACGATCCGGAGAATCCTGGATCGCGAGACAGCGCTCTCCGACGTCGCCGCCGCGCACGCCGAAGCCCTGACCGTGCAGATCCGGACCCTCCGCCTCCGCCGCGCGATCCTCACGACGGTCGCCGACCGCAACTCACCCCCGGAGGCCCTGACCCTCATGCATCGCCTGTCCCAACTCTCCAGCACCCAACGCCACCACCTGATCACCGACTTCCTGGACTCCGTCTTCACCCCCGCCGACCCCGCCACCGCGATCCCCGCCGACCCGGCCACCCCGATCCCCGCCGAGACCAATCTCCCCCGCCCCGCCTCCAGCGACAGCGTCCGGTTCAACGAGGTGAGCGGCTTCGCCGCCGCACGGCGGTCGCTCACGCCCGAGCTGCCAGATCACCCGGAGCCCGAGCAGGTCGAGGCGTGGATCGAGCTCGCGGAGCTGACCCAGGATCCGGACTTCCGATCCGTCGTACGCCGGATGGCCGACGACTACCGAACCGTTGCCCTGCGCCCCGACCTCGTCGCCCGCATCCACGCCCAGGTCCGCCCCGCGCTCGACGCCGGCGTCACCCCGGACTCCCCCGAAGCCGAACCTTTCGTCACCACGATCACCACCCAGTACGCCGAATCCGTCGGCCAACCAGACAGTCCCACCCTGCGACGCCGCCTCGCAGCCGTCCTCGAGACGGCGAACGACCCCCGCTGGGCCCGCTACCTCCACCTACTCGCCATCACCAACGGCTGGGAACCCCGACCCCCACTCACCCCGACCTACGACTGGACCATCCGGGCCCTCAAAGCTGCCTGACCCGGCCGTTCACCGCATCCGCGGCAGCGGAGCGTTCCACCCGCGGCGGATAGCGATCAGCCGGATCAAGAAACAGACGATCGCCCCCGCGAACGCGACCCAGGTCGCCTTGTAGCCGGCAGCATCAGCGACCACAACGATGCCCGCACCGAGAAATGCCGGGGTCGCGTAGATCTCGCTGCGCAGTACGACCGGGACCCGCCCGGACAGTACGTCGCGGATCACTCCCCCGCCGATCGCGGAGATGGTGCCGAGCAAGGCGGCCGACAACGGCGACAGGCCGAAGTCGAGCGCCTTGCGAGCACCGGTCACGCAAAACAGCGCGAGCCCGGCCGCGTCGAACACAGTCACCAACCGCTCGACCCGCCCGATCCCCGGATGCAGAAAGAAGGTGATCAACCCAGCGGCGACCGGAACCGCCAGATAACGCCAATCCGCCAGCGCCGCCGGCGGGGTAGCTCGGCCGCCGATCAGTACGTCACGGAGGAACCCACCGCCGAGCCCGGTCACCAGCGCGAGCACCTGGATCCCGAACACGTCCAGCTTCTTCCGTACCCCGACCAGTGCACCGGTGATCCCGAAGACGAAAATCCCGACCAGGTCCAGTACGTCCAGTGCCACCGAGCCATCCACCCTCGCACGGTAACGGCCGCCCAGCCATCGCACCGAAAACGACAGGCGCCCAACCACCCGCAAGCTCTAGGGTCGCGTCATGACCGGACCAGGCAATGCCGACCCGAGCAGCGCACAGGGCGCCAGCGCGAGCAGCGCACAGGCCACCGACCTGAGCGGAGCGCGAGGCGCCGACCCAACTGGTGCGCCCGATGTCGACTACCGGGCGACTTCGGCGCGACCGGCGTGGAGCGCTCTCCCGGTGGAGCTGCGACGTTCTCTCGACGAGTCCATCTCTGTTGCCCTGGGCACCGAGATTGCGACGGTCGGCGCTTCCGTCCGCTCCGGCTTCACCGGCGGCTTCGCGGCACCCGCTCACCTCAAGGACGGCCGCACCGTCTTCATCAAGGCAGCCCCCGAAACCCTGCACTCCTACGGCGCCTACCAACGCGAAGCCGAGATCGTCCCCCAGCTCCCACCCGCCGTCCGGGTCCCCCACATCCTCACCACAACCGAAGCGGCCGCGGGCGACGTGCGGTGGTTTGCTGTTGTGGCCGAGGGTATTGCTGCGCGGATGCCCGGCATGCCGTGGACCGCGGCCGACTTCGACCTGGTGACCGAGAACTGCCTGACGATGGCGACAGCGCTCTCACCAAGTCCTCTCGACGGCCTCAAGCCATTCATGGACGACTTCAGCGAGCACGGACCCAGCCGCATCCCGGAGGAGATCCAGACCGGCTCCCGGCCGCTGCCGGACGGGTTCCAGCCATGGCTGCCCAAGCACCTCCAAGAGATCCAGGACCTGGTCGACCTGACCCCGGAAGCGCTCGCCGGAACAGCCGCGATACATGGCGATCTGCGACCGGACAACCTGCTGATCGACGATGCCTGTCAATGCTGGACAGTCGATTGGAACTGGCTGACTCTCGGTGCTCCCTGGATCGACTGGGTCGGCCTCCTTCCCCTTGCCCAGCACCACGGAATCGACACGATCACAGCGATCACGACCAACCCGCTGACCGTCGACGTACCGGCCGATCACCCCGACTCGCTGATCGCCGCACTGGTCGCTTACGTACTGGAATTCGTCGACGCACCGCCGCCGCCAGGCTGCACTCCGGAGATCCAGCGGCACCGACGACTGATCGGCTGGTGCTGTCTCGACTGGCTGGCGCTGCGCCGCGGGTGGTGAAGGCTTAAGTTGGAGTATGAGCAGAGGACCGGCCACCAGGTTCAAGGTCGAGGTGCTGGATGGCGACCGCACGTCCCGGCGCGAGGACATGGTCGTCACCGAGGAGCCGCTGGAGCTGCGGCTCGAGTGGCCGGGCCGCCCGCCCGAGCCGTTGGTGGTCACGATGCGCACGCCCGGCTCCGACTTCGAACTCGCGGCTGGGTTCTGTCTCGGCGAAGGGTTGGCAGTACGGCCGGATGCGATCAGCACGGTTGCCTACTGCACTGATGTGAAGCTGACCCGCGACCAGCAGTTCAACACCGTCACGGTCACCTTCGACGGCCCACCCGACCGCGAACCACCCCAGCGGTACGGCGTCACGTCCGCCGCTTGCGGGGTCTGCGGCCAGCAAAGCCTCGACGAACTGGCCGAGCGGGACTACGACCCGGTCGATCCGGTGGAGGTCCAGCTGGACGTGGTACGGCGGCTGCCTGACCTGCTGCGAGAGGCCCAGCCAACGTTCGGGCGCACCGGCGGGCTGCACGCGGCCGGGCTGTTCACCACAGCCGGCGAGCGCGTCGTAGTACGGGAGGATGTCGGCCGCCACAACGCGGTCGACAAGGTCGTCGGCTGGACGGTGCTCAACCAGCAGAGTCGCAAGGGTCTGGTGCTCGCCGTGAGCGGCCGGGCCGGCTACGAGATCATCCAGAAGGCGGTCGCGGCCGGGCTCGGCATGATCGTCGCCGTCGGTGCGCCGTCCAGCCTGGCGGTCGACCTGGCTCGCAGGTTCGACCTCACCCTGATCGGCTGGACCAGAGGCGAGCGCTGTGTGATCTACAGTGCTCCCGACCGCGTCCTGCGCCTGGACAACAGCTGACCCATCCGGATACCTCGCCGCTCCGAAGAGCATCCGACCGCACGACCGACCAAAAGGATGCGACCTTGTGAGCGAAGAATCGACGGCCCTACCATGGCCCGTGATCGTCGATGCTTCCAGCGGCACGCCGGCCGACCTGATGGCACGGGTGGCGCGGGGTGACTCGGCGGCGTTCGGCCAGCTGTACGACCAGATGGCGCCTCGCGTCTACGGCCTGATCCGGCGCGTCCTGCGCAATCCGGCCCAGTCCGAGGAGGTCACCCAGGAGGTGATGGTCGAGATCTGGCGGACCGCCACCCGGTACGACGCCGATCGCGGCTCGCTCACCTCCTGGATCCTCACGATGGCCCATCGCCGGGCGATCGACCGGGTGCGGTCGGAGCAGTCGTCCACCAACCGGGAGCAGGCGGTCGCCGCTGCTTCCTCGACCACCGAGTACGACGAGGTGGCCGAGAAAGTGACCGCGAATCTGGAAGTGGAACAGGTCCGGCACTGTCTGGGCTCGCTGACCGAACTACAGCGTGAATCGGTGACGCTGGCCTACTACGGCGGATATTCGTATCGAGAAGTGGCAGAGCTCCTTGATGCGAAGCTCGCAACGATCAAAGCGCGGATGCGCGACGGCCTGATCCGGCTTCGCGACTGCCTGGGTGTGACGGGGAGGTGAGGGCCTTGACGACTCCGGAAGTGCACGCACTGACGGGACCCTATGTATTGAACGCACTGCCCGAGGACGAGCGGGTCGGGTTCGAGGAGCACCTCGCCGACTGCCAGTCCTGCAGCGCGGAAGTCGCCGAGCTGCGCGAGGCGGCCAACAAACTTGGTACGGCGGTGGCCAGCGAGCCGCCACCGGCGCTGAAGGCGCGCGTACTCGCCGAGATCATGACGACGAGGCAACTACCACCGTTGCTCAAGGCAACAGTGCCGGACACACCGGTCGCGATCCGGAGGAAGACCTACGGCCGTCGGTCGCTCTTCTCGCTCGCGGCGGCCGGCCTGCTGGTTGCCGGAGCGGGCGGGATCGCGGTCGACCAGTACCGCGACAACTCGCACACGCAGCAGCGGAACGAGCAACTCGCGTCCCTGCTTGCCACCTCGGACGCGCAGACGGTCCGTGGCAACCTCAAGAGTGGCGGTCAGGCGACAGTGGTGATGTCGGCAGGCAAGGACACCGCGATCGTCCTGCTCCACGACCTCCCGAAACTGCCGAAGAACAAGACCTACCAGCTCTGGCTGCAGGACAAGGGCAACACGATGCACTCCGTCGGCCTCGCGACCGGCGACGGCTCCCAGCTCATCCAGGGCGGCGTAGCCGACAAGGTCGCCTTCGGCCTCACCGTCGAGAACAAGCCAGGCGCCACCCAGCCCACCCTGACCACCGCCACCCTCATCCCGATGGCCTAAGACCCGCGGGCGGGAAGGCGGCGCACCCCTCCACCTCCCCGCCCGCGACACGGGGCACTAGGACTCGAGCTTGATGTAGGTGGCTCGGGGGACGTATTCGTAGCGTTCGGGCATGCAGGTGAGGATGATGACCTGGCCGTGGTCGCCGGCGCGGCCGAGGAGGGCGCCCATGTCGCGGAGGCGGCCCTTGTCGGACCAGCCGAGCGCGTCGTCGAAGATGACCGGGACGCTGCTGTCGCCGGTGCTGACCAAGTGGCTGATCGCGAGCCGGGTGATGATCGCCAACTGCTCCTGCGCACCCGTCGACAGCGCCTCGACCCGGAGCCGGTTGCCGTCCAGTTCGCGTTCGGCGACGGCGAGGTCGTCGTCCAGCCAGACCTTGAAGGACGGCCCGTAGACACTTCGCCCGAGCGACTCGATCCGCGTCTGCAACGGCTCGGAGTACTTCGTCTGCGCCTCGGCCCGATGCCGACCAAGGGTCTCGTAGACCCGCCGAGCCGCGTCCGCGCGCCGCTTGAGCCCCTCGTGCTCGGCCCGGATCGCGGCCAGCTCCAGCTCGGCCATCTCGCGACGCGTCCCCAATCCGTCCCGACCCGACTGCTCCAGCCGACCTTCGGTGGTGCGCAGCGAGTCCCGCAGTACGTCGCGCTCGCCCTGCAGCCGAGTCGCCACCGCTAGCGCATCGCCAAGCAGACCTGCCGCTTCGTCCGCCCCAACCTCGTCAGCCTGCGTCTGTACTGCGGTCAGCTCGTCGAGCACCGCCTCGACCTCAGCAGTCGCCTTCTCTTCCTCGGCGTCCACATCCTCGTCGGCCAGCACAGCACGAGCAGCCTCCAAGGCCTCGATGGCAGCGGCCAACCGCTCCCCTGCCAGCTCCGACCGCGCCCGCGCCTGCTGCGCCTCGGACCGGTCCTCCTCAGCGGCCTTCCGTGACTGAGCCGCCGCGAACTCCGCATCCGACAACAGCCGCTCGGCAATGGCCAACTCGGCCCGCGCGTTCTCCAAAGAACGCTCGGCAGCGCCCAGCTCGCCACCTTCCAAAGCCGGTACGACGAGGTCCTCGAACTCGAAGGTGCCTTCCTCCTCCTCGAACTGCGAGAACAGCGACATCTGGCCAGGAACGTCCTCGACCGGCGTCAGCCGCTTCCCGGCCGGCTTCGCCTCTTCCTCCTCCTCACCCGTGGAGGAGACGCCCAGACGCGCGCACAGCAAGGTGATCCGCTCACTCGGATCGCCGTTGGCCGTCAGGGACCGCTCGGTCCGCCGAGCCTCCTGAAGCTCCGCGGAAACGGTGTCCACCTTGCGCAGCAACTCACGCGCGGCCGGCAGATCCTTCACCCGCCCCCGCTTCAGCAGGTCCTTCTCCAACCGGACAGCCTCGTCCAGCCGCGATCGCAAAGTGGCGGCCTCGCCACCTGCCTGGACCCTCACCTCGACCTGACCCGGTACGTCGATGACCAGCTCGCCCGACACCAGGATCTGGATCTCGTCAGCCAGCTCCGCGGGCACCTCGGCCCCGGCATCCAACCCGGTCCCCGACAACCGGACAGCCTCGGCGCCAAACCGCCGTACGGAAACTTCCGGTACTCCGGCGGCAAGCGCCGCGCGAGCCTCGACAACCCGCGCCCGGGCGTTCTCCAGCGCGGCCACGAGCGCCTCGTCGACCTTGACCCCGTCGAGCACCAGACCGGCCGTCGCAATCCGGGCCCGTACGTCGACAAGCTCGGTCTGCTGCACCAGGAGCCGGTCGAGCTCGGCCCGATCCGTCAATTTCGCGACGAGCCGCTCCGCCACGTGCAGGTCGCCGCGACGTTCATCCTTGAGCTCGACGACCTCCGCCAGCGCCGCCTCGGCCGCGTGCACCGTCTCGGCCGCCTTCTTCGCGACAGTCTCGGCATCCTTGCGCCGCTCGGCGAGCTCGGCGTTGGACTTGGTCAGCTTCTCCAGCTCGGCGAGCATCCGCTCCCGCTCGACCCGGGTCCGGGTGTGGTTCTCCAGCCGCGCCCGGGCGGTCTCGGCGCGAGCGCGGACCGAATCCCGGCGGAGCAGGATCTCGTCGGTGGCCTGCTTGCGTTCGCGAAGCTCCTCGACCGACTTCAGGTGGTCCCCGAGCCGGCCGCTCAGGTCGTCCAGGTCCAGCGCGAGCCGCTCGGCCCGGCGGATGTCGGCGACCACCTCGTCCATCGCCTTCAACGCCTGCGCCGCGGTCAGCTCGGCCGCCTCCACGGTCTTGGCCGACCTGGCGAAGTCCCCGGTCGGACGGCCGCCTCTGGTCCAGTAGCGGAGGTACTCGTGCTCGACCGCGAGAACGAGCGGCATCGAGGCGCCGTCGACCGGCGTACCGGATTCCGCGGTCACGGCAGTGATCAGCGGCTCGGCATCGGCCGGCGTGGGCAGTACGAGCGACTGGCCCTGGCCGACCATCAAGGTCTGCCACAGCACCGGGTCGACGTGTTCGTGGAAGAGCCGTTCGGCCTCGTTGTGCGCCTCGCGACCGGTCCATGACTGCCGCCGGCCGTCGGACTCGAGGATGGTCAGCTCGGTGGCCCTGTTCTTCAGCCAGCGCTTCGTGTAGGTGAGCTCGCCGCCGCCGAGGGTCAGCTGGACGGTCACCTCGGGCGCCACGTCCTGGCCGACCGGCTGGATGTCGAGGATCCGCTTCGACTTCGAGTCGTCGGGGTAATCGAAGACGAGCGCGAACGCCTCGACCAGACTGGACTTGCCGACCTCGTTGTCGCCGACCACCACGGTGGTGCCGAGCGCGGGCAACTCGACAGTACGGTCCTTGACGCCACGGAAGTTCCGCAGCGTCAGGCTGTGAAGTCTCAAGGCAGCCTCATCCTGCGTCCCGCGCCAATCGGTGCATCAACGTCAACGCCGCACCGGCTCCTTCATCCCCGCCGGCCAGTGCCTGGCGCAACTCCTCCATCGCGGCCCGGGCAGGACCGCTCAGCTGCAACGCATCCAGGTCGGCCGCGTCCGGCGCGGGGCGGACCGTCCAGAACTTGGCCCACCGCTCGACGCTCGCGAACACCTCGCCCTGCGCGTCCACCATCGCGTCCAGCCGGCTCAGCAGCGGCAACGGCAACGACCCGTCGGCCGCGAGCCGTACGTACGTCCGCTCCTTCTCCGGCAGTTCGGCGAAGAAGTCCTCCAGCGCCCGGATCGATTCCTCGTCGTCCAGCTCGGCGTGGTGCTCGACCATGTGCCAGGCGCCGACGTGGTGCGGCGCCACCTCGATCGAATCCTTGCCGAGCGTCACGGCGAGAACGTTGCCAGGGTGCGTCTCTTCGGGCGCGGTGACCTCCTGCGTCCCGGAGAACCAGATCCGCTCGGTCACCTCGGTGGTCGAATGCCGATCGCCAAGGCCGACGTAGTGCAACCGCCCGTCGGCCACGGCAGCCTCCAGACCGGACTGGTCGATGGTCGGTACGTCGGACATCCCGCCGCTCAGGCTGGTCAGCTGCCCGTGCGCGAGCAGGATCCGCTTGATCCCGGCGGCGGGCCGGCGCGAGCTCGGCGTACCCAGGTGCCGCCGGGTCCGACAGCGGCCGACGCGAACGCCAGGGCGCGCCGACGATCTCGACACCAGGCACGATCTCCAGCGGCTTGCTGTCGGTCACCACCACGACGTGCGAGGGCGCGTGCCCGGTCCACTGGGCCGAGGTCCAGAGCGAGCCCGGCTCGAGCGCGTCGTGGTTGCCCGGCAGCAACACCACCGGAACCTCGATCCGCTTCAGCGCTTCACAAGCTCGCAAGATCGTCTGCCGCTCGACCTGGTTGTGCTCGAACACATCACCGGTGACCACCACGAACGCGGCTCCGGTGGCTTTCGCGACCTCACCGATCCGCATGACGGCGTCCAGCCGTGCCTGAGCCCACCGGGCCTGGCCGTCCGGCCCCAGGAACCGGCGCATCATCCCCAGCTGCCAGTCCGAACTGTGCAGAAACGTGATCGAGTCTTCCATCGCGCGAGAACGCTAACCCGCGCCGACGGCAACACCCAACCAACACACCCACAACCCCCGTGATGCCCGCCATGCGAACACTCCCACCGCTTGGGAGGTGGATCCGCGAGGTCACCCGTCTCTCACGCGGCGCCGAAGTCGCTTTCGAACTCTACGAGTCAGATCCGGCGATCACAGCGTCATTTTATTTTTTATTTAGAAGATAATTTGACTTCTATGATGCGATCCTTTAGAGTCTCCATATAGCGACTATGAAGACGCGTTACTAGGGGGAAATTGATGGCTAGGAAGACATACGCCGACATGAAGGCGGTAGCTAAGGCCACCGAGGAGAACGGCAACCTCATCACAGCGACGCTTCTTGAGTTGCGGGAGGCCCTGGGCTACAACCGCCTCGGGGTTCGCGTGCTCGGATACATCGCGGACGGGCTGGACGGCGAGGGACTGGGGTACTTCCCGCAGTGGGTGCTGGATAGTGATTCCAACGAGGCACCGCGCTCTGAGAACGTCATCCGCGTCTTCAAGAAGGGCACTGCCGTTGGTAACGCGATCTCTGCGGTCCTAGAACCGACAAACAAGGGCGACGAATTGCTCCGAGAGAGCGCTGGCGGCGATGCTGCCGAGACCCTCAAGCGCGTCCGCGAACTGGTAGCTGAGTAGCGGTGGACCTGCCCTCAGGGTTCCTCTCCTGGGGGCAGGTCCACCGCTGTGAGCCCGGTGGGCTCTCGCACGAACGGAAGCTTGGAATGCTGTGGCAGATCCCAGCCAAGTCACGAATCAGGTCGACATGTCCGCCTCACCCGCATCTCCATGACCACTTCTCTGAGCGGCGTGCGTGAGGGCGGACACTCGGACGCCTGTGCAACCTCAAATCATCCTGAGATAGACCATTGTCCGCCCGTACTCGACTCGGAAGATCCGGCCACGGGCAAGTGAGCCACGATTGGCGTTGGTGACGTGCACTACCGCGGTCCCGTTGGCATCAAGCATGACCGCCGCGAGAGGTTTCCCTCCCTCCGCGAGCCAGATCACGGCCTTCCGAGCCTTGTGCGACTTGCTGGTCGCAAGAACGACGTCACTCCCACGCAGCTGCATCACTGGTGCTGGGTCGATGGTCAGCTCTGTAATGCGGTCCGGGTCGACATCTGCCCAGCGTTCAACTTGGCGCCATAGGTCATACGCCTTGCCGCCAACGGCGGTCGGTGCGGCAAGCGCGGGCGAAGAGGCGAGAATGAGCCAGCAAAGCAGGCCCACGCCGCTGACTGCGGCGAGCGTCTTGCTCGGCCACCGCCTTTTCGCGCAGGTCATTTGGTTGACCCTCTCCGCCGCGCTGCCGGCCCAGAATGCCGTGGACTCCGCGAAAGCGCCGACGGAGATACAGAGTGGCCGCGGCTGCTGTCCTCTGGCTCGCCTGCGCCTCGTATCAACGAACTCGACGCCCAGAACCAGCGCGGCGAGCGCCGACACCGCGGCAAGCCCAATGCGGAGACTGATCTTCGCAACACGTTTCACGAGCGACCTGCGGACGAGTGCCCAGATCAAGGCCATCAGCAACGCAGCGAAAACCCACGGCCGCACCCATTGCGGCAGGAGCGAGAGCCAATCCAGCAGTTGCCCGAGAGGAGACCACATCAGCGGAGTCATCGATCGCACCAGCCCGACTCAGCTGAAATCCGCGTCTTCGATGGACGAGTCTTCGGCGGCATGCTGCTCCTCCGGGACACTCACCATCTCTTCCTCGGATAAGTCGCGATCGACCGTGTGGACCGCTTCCGGCCCTCCATCACTGATGGCTGACTGCTTGCCGATGTCGATGAACTGACGCGCCAGTCGTAGCAAGCCTTCGTCGTCAGCAACAACATCGTTGTCTTTGATCGCATTCAGGATCGCCAGGTGGTATGCCCGCTCGTTTCCCTCTTTCGCCTCTATCTTGGCGGCGGCGGCTGCGATGTGTTCCTGAGTCGGGTTCTCCCAGATCCCCTCGAGAATCGCCAGCGTGCCGTCGTTCATGTACGGACTGAGCGCTTCGCGGAACATCTCGCGGCGCTTCAGTTCGTACTCCGTGCGGGTCAGCTGGATTACTCCTTCGGCCGTGGTCAGTTCCTTGTCGTTCCGCTTGCCACGAATTTGGCGCAGGTATTCGTCTGTCGCGGAGTCGTTCCTCACGACAAGGTGGACAACCTTCAGTGACAACCAGTCGGGGGCTCCGGTCACCTGGCTACCGACCAGGTCCGCATGGAGCTGGCGCTCACCGATCGCACGAACCTGAGCAACAGGGTCAGCGAGATTGCCCCTTGGAGTCTCCATCTCTCGAAGGCTGTTCGAGATGGATGCCGCCAGCAAAGGACGCACCGAGGAGATAAGCGAGGTCACTCCCTCCATGGCGGCGTCAACCGCATCGGAGACTTTCGCCCTCAGGTCGACCGAGATCACGTACTTCGCGTGTGCTGTCTCGAACAAATCCTCGTACTCGAGGGTGATCTCCCGCGGTCTGGCATCCACCACGACCCATCCTGTGTATCCGGCGTAGGCACGTTCACCACCTGTGGTCGGACCTGCCAGGCAGCCATTGCCGGTTCGGTCGACGAGGACCAACTGCTGCCCGTGCTCCAGCATTGGCAGTTCGTGCGACGATCGCGAGATCCGCCACCGACCACTTTTCTGCTCGAACCGGCCTGTGCTGACGATCAATGGTACGTCTGATTGGTCCACCGAATTCTCCTCAAATCCTCCGGGAAGAACTGCTGCGTAAGGCGCCAAGCCGTGGAGTGCTCCTCACACGATCGGCACTCCCGGAGGAGTGCCGCCCGTAAGCCGGCACCGAGTTGCGTGATCGTGCCGCCGTCTTTGGCCCACCGTTTGGCGCGCCGAACCAGGTCTGCGATGTGGCTGTAGTCGATGACTTGCGTTTCCGCCGACTCAATCAGCGAATGGAGGATGAAGCTTCCGGTCCTCGCCGCCCGTGGCATCGACCACGACTTGGACAGCAGCAGGGCGAATGCGTCGAGGGCCGGCTCCTCACCGCCATCGAGTAGAGACCGCAGAGACTCCTCGTTCGATCTGCCATCCGTCATGGTCTCGACGACTGCCGCAAAGACGGTCAGTGCTCGTCTGGCAATCGACGCCTTCTTCGGCATCTGCTCGACTAGGAGGCTGAGGACGGCGTACCGAATCTGCACGGCGTCCGGACCTGCCACACACAGACCAGCCAGGCTCTCGTTACACAGCGGCTCGAGCTTGGGCTTGTCCAGGCCGAGGCGCCACAGCCGCACCGGTGCGGCACTGCTTATGTCCCAGGCTCCAAGAGGCCCGCCGTAGGCGAGCACCGCACAATGCAAGAGACTCTCGTTCTCGTCGCCTATCCACGAGTTGACCAGTTTCCGCCCGACAGAATTGGACTCGTTCAGCGCAGTGGGCACTCCTACCGCAATGGCCGCAGCCAGCAGGAGGTGTCTCTTTCCGCTCAGCGCCCACCACCGAATCAACTCCCGTTCGGTGAAACGGGGCTCGATCACGAGGAGCGCGCCGGCCGCGATCGCGGCACCCATTCTCAGCTCCGCCTCCGACGACGAAGCGATGCGACGCAACCATCGGAGATAGCCGGCGCGGAATTCGGCGCCCAGGTGGCTCCAGAGGTATTGCACGACTGCGGTGACCTCGAGCGGCTCTCGGAGTTGATAGACGTCCTCGACCTGCCAGCCGAAATGAGTGGCGAAGCGCCGCGGCAGCAGCTGAACGACCGGCTCGAGATCAGGATCGCTTGCAGCTCGCATCGGAACCGGCGCCGTTTGGTCTGCATCCTTGACCAAGTAGCCAGCCAGCAGGCGTCCTTGACGTTCCAATTCGGCCCGCGGCGTTCCCTCCCCCGTCGCAATACACGCGAGCATCGCGATCTGCAACGGACTCCGTGACTGAATCTGCCAGTCATCGAACGTCAGGGAGACATCTCGTTCCGACACCAGGTCGGACAGTTGCTCGTCGGTAGCCTCGGGATGACGCCGGATTGTGTCCACAATCGCTTCCAGAGCGCCATAACCGGCGGAACCTATTGACTCCATGAGCCGCCCTGCACGCTCGGTGACCTCAGCCGCATCCAGGTTCGACAAAATGAAGGCCTCGGCAAGATCGGCGAGGTTGGGCGCCACGCCTTCGACAGTTGTCAATCCACTGCGGTTCTGCGCGGACGCCGGTCCCTGAACTGTGATCAGAAGGCAGGATTTGCCGCCCTGGGCCAAGGCCTGCTCGATTGCTAGGAGCAAATGATCGTTCAGATCCGCCAGTGAACCGGCGTCGACGTTTCCGATCAGGAAGCACGCGGCGGGCTTGACCTCCTTGACCTGCTTGATCGAGCGTGCAATCTCCCGCCAGGACGAGTCGCCCGACAACTCGAAGATGGGTGAGTCCGCACGGTCGGCCAACGCCACCAGGCAAGCAGACTTCTTCCCCAGCCCCGGCTTGCCGAACACAGCAATGAAGGCATCCTCGGCCAGCACCGCATGCCTGATTTCTTTCAGCATGGGTGAGTCCGCATACCCTTCGGTCAAACTATGCGCATGCGCAGTCCTTTCGACCGATGTCGTCTCGTCTCCGGACTGATCGGAAAAATAGACCGGCCCATTGAAGTTATTTCCGAGCAGCGCGTTCCTTGCCCGCACCGGCCCGCTCACCAAGTCACGCGGAAGTGTAGAACTCAAGGACTCAATCGGCTCGTCCTGGGCGGGGCCGTCGAGGTCCTCGAAGGTTGCTGACGAATCAGCCTTGATCGAGCTTTCCGCCTGAGCTTCATTCGCGGGAACCGGGTCTGGCGAGGAGGGCTGATATTTTCCCTCCGCCATGGCACTGGCTCCTCAACTGAAGTTGACCGGACCTTCGAATGTGTTGCCGATCGGAGCATTCCGCGCGACCACTGGCCCGTGAATGGTGACGCCACCCTCGGACCGCCGACCCGTCGCCAACTGCACAAGATGGCGTAACTCATCCTCGGTCAGCACCTGGTCGATCACGCCGACGCGCAGAGCGTCAGCCATCTCATCGACATCCGGCGCGGGTCGAGGCAGTCGCTTTCTCATTCGTTCCAAAATCCTGCTGCCAAGAGAATGGAGGTCCTTGCCGGTCTCCTTCGCCGCCTCCTGGACGACAGCGCCGGCTCCCATCGCCGCCAGCGGTACCAGAATTTTTGCAGCTTCCGATGCCAGATCACTCATGATGTCCCCCCGGACCTAGATCACAGTTTCTCCAAGAGTGACGGTAACCGATTAGGCTGGTCTTCGAAAGACGCCGATCGAATCACCGCGTAATGGTTATAAGAAGTACCTCAGCTCCCGGATTGACGATATTCCTGTAAATATCCAACATATTTGATCAAGCGATTTATTGCCATGCAGGCGAAGGTCGGGTCACCGAGCGACCGCGCGATGCGGCACACTGAGCGGCGTGCCTGAGGACAAGCGACCGTACGCCGTACTCGATATCGATGCGACGTTGTCGGATACGAGTAAGCGGGTGCACTTCCTCAAGAAGCGGCCCAAGGACTGGGATTCGTTCTTCAAGCATGCCAAGGACGACGCGGTGCTCGACGAGGGGCTGGCGGTGGCGACCACGTTGGCGGCCGAGCACGAGATCGTCTATCTGACCGGGCGGCCGGAGCGGCTGCGGCGGGACACGGTGAAGTGGTTCGAGGACAACGGCTTTCCCGACGGGAAGCTGCTGATGCGCGGCAACAACGATCGCCGTCCGTCGGCCGTGATGAAGCTGGCCCGGTTGCGGACACTCGCGCAGGAGCGGCCCGTCGCCGTACTGGTTGATGACGACGTGAAGGTCTGCGACGCGGCCGAGAAGGCCGGGTACACAGTGCTGAGGGCCGACTGGGGACTCGATGCCGAGACCCAGCCGACCCTCTTCGAAGCTCAGGAGACCGAAGGCCGTACCTGACCCCCACCCTGTTGCGTCCGAATCACCGTGGGTCCTGACCCTCGCTCTTTCGGACGCGACGGGTCGGCTACTTGCTCAGCCCGAAGATCAGCGCGTTCGGGTACGGCGGGTATGGCGGCAGGTAGAAGTTCTGCACCTTCGAGCCGTGCAGGAACGCGTTGCGCGCGTAGATGAGCGGCACCAGCGGTGCGTCCTTCATGATCTGCTGGTCCAGTGCACCCCACGCCGCCGCGGCCTTGGCGCGATCGGGCTCCGCGGTGGCGGCGTTGATCGCGGTATCCACCGCAGGGTTCGAGTAGCGGGACATGTTGTACCCGCCGTTGCCGATCTCCGACGAGGCGAACAGCGGCTGGATGTTGCCGATCGCGCTCGGGAAGTCCGGCAGCCAACTCGACACGGTCAGGTCGTAGTCACCCTTGGCGCCGGTCTGGACCTCGGTCAGCGCGTCCGCGTCCAACGGCTTGATGGTGACCGTGATGCCGGCCTTCTTCAGACCCTGCTGGATCGCCTGCGCCACGCTCAGACCGCCCGGCGAGTTGTCGGCAGCGAGCACCAGGCTCAGGTTGCTCGCGCCGGCCGTGGCCAGCAGCGACTTCGCCTTGTCGGGGTCACCGGAGGGCGGAGCCTGGTACAGGTCGTACTTCGAGTAACCGTCCATGCCCGGCGTGATCAGCGTGGTGGCGATCTCGCCACCGAACTCCGGCCCACCTTCGGCGACCTGAACCGCCTGCTTGTCGACGGCGTACTGGATCGCCTTGCGGACCTCAGGGTTCGACAGACCGGGGCGCTTGTTGTTCATCGCGAGGTACATCAGCGCACCCGACGGAGACGTGGCCACCCGGGACTTCACCGAGGCGGTGCCGTTCACGGTCGGGATCAGAGCCGCCGGGATCGACGTACCGGTGGTAGCCGCGGACTTGTCGTCACCTGAATCGGCGATCAGCCGCTGGTTGATGACGTCGGCCTGCAGACCCATGTCGAACACGATCGAGTCCGCCAGCCCGGTCCGGGCCGGGTCGGAAGCCTTGTCCCAGTTGGTGTTGCGCTCGAGCTCCAGCTTCGAGCCGGGCGCGTACGACTTCACCTGGTACGGGCCACTGGCCAGCGGCTTCTCGCCGTAGTGCGCCGGGTCCGTGTCGGCCTTCTTCGGCACCGGGGCGAACGCCGGCATGCTGGCGATCCACGGCCAGTCGCCGAACGCCTTGTTCAGCTTGAAGATGATCGTGCTGTCGTCCGGCGTCTCGATCGACGCGAGCTCCTGGCCCTTGTACGGACCGGTGTACTTGTCGGCGTCGACGAGCAGCGCCTTGTGGTAGCCGAGTCCGCCGGACAGCTCCGGGGCGAAGGAGCGCTCCACGCCGTACTTGATGTCAGCGGCAACGATCGTCGAGCCGTCGGCGTACTTGAGGCCCGGCTTCAGTTTGTACGTCCAGGTCTTGCCGTCGGCGCTGACCTGCCCGGTGTCGGTGGCCAGGTCGGGGACTACCTCGGCCGCCTTGTCCCTCGACGTCTTCCACGACGTCAGGCCGCGCAGTACCAGGTGAATCGTGCTCGTCCCCAGGTTCTGGCTCTTGGCCGGGTCGAGGTTGATCTCCTTCGTGGTGCTGAGCAGGTGCAAGGCGCCACCTTGCTCGGCAGCGGCTGTGCTGCCACCGCCGGGCGAGGCCGACTTGTCGTTGGCGTTGCAAGCGGTAACCGCCAACGCGACTGCGGCTGCGACCGCGAACGCGCGGGTAGTGCGTCTCATGGTGTCCTCTCAGACGTGGGGGGCTCGAGAGATTCGGGGAAGTAGCAGGCGACCCGATGCTCGCCACCTGCGACAGGTTCCAGTACGGGGCGCACCGTTGCGCAGACGTCCTGCACCTTGTAGCACCGGGTGCGGAAGGGGCATCCGGAGGGCGGGTCGATCGGCGTAGGCACATCGCCCGTCAGCACGATCCTGTCCCGAACGGCACCTGGCTCAGGAACCGGTACTGCGGACAGCAGCGCGCGGGTATACGGATGAGCGGGCGCGGCGTACACCTCTGCTGCCGGCCCCTCCTCGACGATCGTGCCCAGGTACATCACCGCGAGCCGGTCCGCGACCTGCCGGACAACCGCGAGGTCGTGGGCGACCAGTACGTACGACAGGCCGAGCTCGTCGCGCAGGTCGGCCAGCAGGTTCAGCACCTGGGCCTGGACCGAGACGTCGAGAGCGGAGACCGGCTCGTCGCAGATCAGCAGTCCCGGCCGTACGGCGAGCGCTCTCGCGATCCCGATCCGTTGCCGCTGACCACCCGAGAACTCGTGCGGATAGCGCTCCAGGTGCTCCTCGGACAGGCCGACCTGGTGCAGCAGCTCGATCAGCTGGGTGCGGCTCGGCCGGATCCCCTGGGCCCGGAACGGCGTGGACAGGATGGTGCCGACCGACTGCCTTGGATTGAGCGAGGCCTGCGGGTCCTGGAACACCATCTGGATCTTCCGGCGGACCGGGCGGAGGCGGCGGCCTCGCAGCTTGGTGACGTCCTGGCCGGAGATGCTGACCCGGCCCTCGGTGGGATCGAGGAGCCTGGTCGCGAGTCTGGCCAGCGTGGATTTGCCCGAACCCGATTCGCCGACCAGGCCGACGGTCTCCCCCCGGCGTACGACGAGGTCGACGCCGTCGACGGCCTTCACCGTGCCCGCCTGACGGAACGGGACGCCTCGCAGCCCGAAGTACTTCTTCACCCCGTCCAGACGAAGCAGCTCGTCGGTGCCCTGCCTGGTCTCGGCTTCCTCGATCGTGCTCACAGGGCGACCTCCGGACGGCGGCCAAGATGGCAGGCGGCTTCATGGTTTCCCTCGCCGGGGCGCGGGGTCAGCACCGGACGCTCGGTGACGCACCGCTCTCCGACGCGTTCCGTGTAAGCGCAGCGCGGCTGGAACGGGCAGCCGGTCTCGATCGAACCAGGAGACGGCGGACTGCCCGGGATCGTGGTCAGCCGATGCTTCGGCGGTACGTCGACGCGCGGCATCGCACCGAGCAGGCCGAGGCTGTACGGATGAGCCGCGCGATAGAAGATGTCGCGCACGGAACCCTGCTCGGCCGCGCGCCCGGCGTACATCACGAGTACGTCGTCCGCGACCTCCGCGACCACGCCGAGATCGTGCGAGATCAGCACGAGAGCGGTCCCGAACTCGGTCTGGACGTCCTCCAGCAGCCGGATGATCTGGGCCTGCACGGTCACGTCGAGGGCCGTCGTCGGCTCGTCGGCGATCAGCACCTTCGGGTCGTTCACCAGCGCCATCGCGATCACGACACGCTGCCGCATGCCGCCGGAGAACTCGTGCGGGTAGGCGCGAGCCCGCTGCGCGGCGGACGGGATGCCGACCAGGTCGAGCATCCGGACAGCGCGCGCGTTCGCCTCCTTCTTGGAGACGTCGTGGTGCAGCCGGTACGCCTCGGCGACCTGCCAGCCCACGCTGTAGTACGGATTGAGCGCGGACAGCGCGTCCTGGAACACCAGCGCGACCTCGTTGCCACGGACCTTGCGGAGTTCGTCGTTGGTCAGCTTCGTCAGCTCACGACCGGCCAGCAGAACCTCGCCCTTGACGTCGGCGTTGGGCGGCAGCAGGCCCATCACTGCCGCCGAACTGACGCTCTTGCCCGAGCCGGACTCACCGACGATCGCGAGCGTCTTGCCCGGCGCGACGGCGAAGTCGATGCCGTCGACGGCCGGCACCAGGCCGCCCTCGGTCCGGAAGGTGACGTGCAGATCGTGAACCTCGAGAACCGGTTTCTCACCGGTCTGCTCAGTCTTGTCAGGCATGGCCCACCCTCGGGTCCAGTACTCCGTGCAGCACGTCCACCACCAGGTTCGCCAGAATCACCAGGAACGCCGAGAACAAGGTCACGCCGACCACCACCGCCACGTCGAGCTGCCCGACGGCGCTGATCAGCAACTCACCGAGCCCCTGCATGCTGAACACCTTCTCGGTCAGGATCGCACCACCGAGCAGGCCGCCGAGATCGAGGCCGAAGATCGTCACGATCGGCACCAGGACGCCGCGCAGCCCGTGCAGGAAGACCACTCGGGCCTCCCCCGCGCCCTTCGCCCGGGCGGTGGTGATGTGGTCGAGGTTCATCTCTTCCAGCATCTGCGCCCGGGTCAGCCGGATGTACGACGCCGCCGAGAGCGCGGCCAGCACGATCCACGGCAGCACCAGGTGCCAGGCCCAGTCCACCGGACTCTCCGTCAGAGGCACGTAGCCGTTCACCGGGACCATGTTGAGCCAGAACCCGAACACCAGGATCGCCAGCAGCCCGACCAGGAACGACGGCGAGGCGACGCCGACCAGCGCGAACCCGACCGCGACGCGGTCGAACAGCTTCCCGCGCTTCAAGGCAGCTCCGACTCCGAGCGTCACACCGGCGACGAGCCACAGGATCGCGGCCCCGATCGCGATCGATGCGGTGATCGGCAGCCTGCTCAGGATCAAGGTGGTCACCGGCCGCGCGAGCGGGAACGAGTAGCCGAAGCACGGCGCGTTGCACTGCACTGCCGCGGAGCCTTCGCCGAAGGTCCGGCCGGCCACGATCCCCTTCAGGAACTGGAGATACTGCTGCATCGTGCTCTGGTCCAGCTGCATGAAATGCCGCGCCTGCTCGAGGCGGTCCGGCGTACAGGGCTTGCCACAACCCAGGCGGGCCGGGTCCGCCGGCAACGCGTAGAAGATCAGGTAGACGGCCAAGCTGAGAGCGAGCATCACCAGCACGGTCGCGAGCAGCCGCCGAATCACGAACCACACCATGTCCGGCATTACTTCGCCCTCCGCAGCCGTACGTCGAACGCGTCGCGAACGCCGTCGCCGAGCAAGGTGAACCCGAGTACGGCGAGGAACAACATCGCACCCGGGAACGCCAGGAACCACGGATCCGCGCCGGTGTAGACCCAGACGATCGAGTCCGAGATCGACCGGCCCAGACTCGGTGTCGGCGGTGGGACACCGACGCCGAGGAACGACAGCCCCGCCTCCGCGCCGATGATGCCGGGCACCGCCATCGTCGCGATCACCAGCACCGGGCCGAGCAGGTTCGGCAGCAGCTCGCGGGTGACGATGTGCCAGCCGCTGGAGCCCGACGACCGGGCCGCCTCGACGAACTCCCGCTCGACCAGCGACCTGGCCTGGTTGCGGATCAGCCGTGCCAGCCCGGCCCAGCCGAACACGCTCAGCACGACGATCAACAGCAACCAGCGCGGGAACCTGGCCGGCACGATGATGCCCAGCGCGATCATGAACAGCAGCGACGGGAACCCGAAGAGGAAGTCGAGCAGCCGCGACACGACCGCGTCGTACCAGCCGCCGAAGTACGCCGCGCTGATGCCGACGAGCGTGCCGACCACGGTGGTGATGAGGGTGACCACGATCGCGATGAACAACGACGTCCGCAGCCCGAGCACCACGATCGCGAACAGGTCCCGCCCGGTCAGCGGCTCGATGCCGAACCAGTGATCAGCGCCGAATCCGCCGACCGCCCCTCGCGGCGCGTTGCCGCGGAGCGGATCGAGCAGCCCGATGTTGTACGTGTACGCGTCCTGCCCCTCCAGCTTCGCCAGCAACGGCGCCGCGATCGCTATCAGGACCAGCACGACCACCAGCACCGCACCGAACCGGGCGCTGCGATCCCGGCGGACCCGGCGAAAAGCCTGCCGGGTAGGTGAGACGGCCGAAACGACCTCGGAACCCACACGCACTCCTGACAACGATGGACTGAACCCAGCCGAGAAACGGTAGGCCAGAGTCTCCCATCATCCAGGTCCCATCTTGAATCGTGAGAAAGTCCATTCACCAACTGGAGATTGTCGAGTACTACGTGTGACGAGTACCGGTCCAGTGCGGTTCAGGTCACTCGATGTCGGTGAGTTCCCAGGGGCGGCGGCGTGGGAGGTAGCGGAGTACGAGGAAGGTGGCGACGGCGCCGAGGGCGATGCCGGGGATCATCCAGCGCCACCCGGAGAGCGCTCCCGCGTCGCTCTCGACGGTCTGGACGACCGGGGCCTGCTGGGGTGTGGGCGTGGGCTGGCTCATGTCGGGTATCCCGGTCGGCCCGCCGTCGGACTGACCCATGAGGTTGAGGGATCCCAGGAGCTTGGCCAGCGCGGCCGGTTCGTCGGCCCGGTGCCAGACAGGGGTGTCAGAGAGCCTTCCGCTGCCGTCGGTGCTCACGGTGGTGGCGATCCACGGGCCGCCCGGAGCGTCGGGATAGATGATGTCCAGGCGCCAGACGGACATGTCGTGGATCAGCCAGGTCGCCCGGACGAACTGGCCGGCCTGATGCGACTCGGCGTCGCCCTTGGCCGGCAACGGCTCACCGACGAACTTCAGCAACTGGTTGTAGAGCGTGTCTTCGTAGCCAAAGGCAACCACTCTGGGTGGCGCGCTGAGCAGCACACTGGTCGGACCACCGGCCGATGCGGGAATCGTCGCTCCAGCGAGAGTGATCAGTACTGCGAACAGCAACGCGAAGGTATGGCGGATCCAGCGGGTCATGGCGGTTCTCCTCGAGCCGAGCGAACAATGCACCCCTGATACACCGCCGCCCGCCCCGAGGTTCCGCCTAAGGCGTGGCAGAGAGCGCGATCTCGGTGGCTTGCGCCTCGTCCGCGACGCCCTCCAGACGGAAGGTCCGGCTGTCGAGGACCCAGACCAGGGTCGGTCCCGCGACGCGGATCGTCTTCTCCTTGCTGGCCTTGTCCACCAGCACCAGTTCGTACGGCGAGTTGAACCAGAACCCGTTGACGGAGTCCACGACCTCCAGCGTCATGTAGTACTTCTTGATGTACTTCGGCGCCGGCTCGGCCAGGAACTGCTCCAGCCGCTCCCCGCTCGCCCAGCTCATCGCCACAAACCCGTACGAGGCCTCAACCCCTGTGGGCGCCCCCAGTGCTCGCGGCACTGCCGGAGTGAACCCAGCAACCCGCGCAGCGTCCTGCAACCCCAGCTGCCCGGTCACAGGCGGCACGGTCGGCGTCGCACTCGGCGCCTGCCCGACAGGTTGGGCTTCGACCCCACCGATGTTGAGCCACTCGGCGACAGTCGCCCGTACTGGCGAAACCACCACCGTGCCGGCGAGCAGCACGGCCAGTAGCGCCAACAGGGCACGCCACCGGCTTCGGAGCACGTCGGCGAGCGAACGGCGTACAGGCTCGTCTGCAATAGCTTCCAGTACTGCGGTCGCGAGGCCCTCCGCGACAGGAGGCACTACAGCGGAACGCCCGAGCGCGCGGAGCTCGCTAGTCAGCTCGTCACTCATCGCTGCACCTCCTTGTCGGGTAGTTGTGTCCGCAGTCGTCCCAGTGCTCTGTGCAGTCGCGACTTGACCGTGCCGCGTGGCCAGCCGAGTACTGTCGCCGTCTCCTGCTCGTCCAGCTCCAGCAGGTACCGGCACGTCACCACTAGCCGGTAGTGCTCAGGTAGAGCCCGTACTGCGGTCAGCAGCTCGCGTCGGCGCTCACCTACTGCCGCCTCGTCAGCCGGATCCAGCACGCTCTCCGGCAGCGCGGCCAACTCCTCGCGACGCGTCCGGCGAGTCCGTGAACGCTGGAGGTTGCGCGTCTCGTTCGCCACGATGCGCAGCAACCACGGTCTGAACGCCGCCTCTTTCCGGAAGCCGCCAAGCCCGCGGTACGCCTTGACGAACGACTCCTGCACAACGTCATCCGCCTCGGACCCGGCCCCGAGGAACACCGCCGTCCGCTTGGCCACCGACGCGTGCAGCAGCACCAGCTCTGCGTACGCGGAGGGATCCCCACCACGCACCCGAGCCAGAATCGCCACTTCGTCGGTCGCGCTGATTCCGCCTCCTGTCCAGTTCCCGCATTGTCTCTACACCGCAGGCAGGCCATCGGTTCCAGGCGATTACTGACTCATCTCCTCGCCGCCTTTCCCGCCGTGTCGCTACTGGCGTGGTTTGACGCGTTTGGTCGGGGCGGCTGTGAGGGGGTCCTCCGGCCAGGGGTGGCGTGGGTAGCGGGCTCGCAGATCGGCGCGGACCTGCGGATAGCCCTGAACCCAGAACGACGCGAGATCGCTCGTGATCGCCACCGGGCGTCTCGCGGGCGAGAGCAGATGCAGTACGACCGGCACGCGCCCGTCCGCGACCACCGGCGTCGTGGTCCACCCGAACACCTCCTGCAGCTTCACCGCGAGCACCGGCGGCTCAGCCCCGTCGTACGCGAGCCGCACCTGCGAACCAGACGGCACCGGCAACCGTTCCGGCGCAAGCTCAGCGAACCGGGTGGCAGCCGGCCACGGCAGCAGCCGCCGCAACGCGGACGCCACGTCAATACGCTCAAGATCGCGCGCCCTACGCACCGACGCGAGCTCCTGCCCAAGCCAGTCGTCGAGGCTTGCCAGCAAGGCCGCGTCGTCGACCGCGGGCCACGGGGCTCCAAGATGCGCATGGCAGAACGCGAGCCGCTCGCGCAGCGAATCAGCCGCCTCGGACCAGCGCAGTACGGAGAGTCCACTACGGCGCAGGCCATCGCGTACTGCGGCTTGCACGAGCAGCGGGTCGGGCTTGGTCAGCGGTGCGTCGTTGAGAACGATCGCCCCGAACGCCTCCACCCGCCGCGTCACGACCCGCCCGTCGTCCCAGCGGATCTGATCGCTTGACGAGACAAGGTCGCCGGCCACCTCCCGAGCAGTCGCCTCGTCGATAGGCGCGGCAGACCGGATCCTCGCGTCAGCGCGCCCAGGTGCCCGATCGGCAACCGCAATCGCCAACCAGGTCGTAGTCCGCAACGGAGACTGCGGATCCAATGCAGCCCCGGTCCCGCCCGACATCTGGTACGTCGCCGAGTCGACCGCACGAGCCCGCGCAATCCGATCCGGATACGCCAACCCCACCACAATCCCCGCCGCCAGATCATCAGGAATCCGGCCGACCAACCGCGACTCCGGCCCACCCCGGTTCCCCGGTAGCGCGCGACCCGCCGACCCCGCCCCGCGCGCACTCGCCGCCGCCGCGCTCACCGCCTCATCCACACCCGCTTTCGCCGCGCTCACCGCCTCATCCACACCCGCTCCCGCCGCGCTCACCGACTCATCCACACCCGCTCTCGCCCCGCTCACCGGTGGCGGCTCAACGCCACGGCTGAGGCGTTTCGCCTCTTCTCGCCAGCGGGCGGTGGCTGCCCGGTCCTGCCCTCGGCGGAGGGCTCGCCACCGCGCGGGCAGGTCATCGCCGAAGTCGCGGCCGGCATCGTCGGAGAGCATCGCGACGATCTCGCGGGCCCGCTCGGCGCCGACCCACGGCGTACCGTCGAGCAGCGCACGAGCCAGCCGCGGATGCGCGCCGACTGCCGCCATCCGCCGCCCCCGCTCGGTGATCCGGCCGTCATCCGAGATGGCATCAAGGCGACGCAGCAACTCGGTCGCGGCCGTCATCGCCACCGCCGGCGGCGCCTCCAGCAAGGCCAGCCCGTCTCCACCAGGCGCACCCCACGCAGCCAGATCGAGCGCGAAAGCAGCAAGATCCGCAGTAGCGATCTCCGGCGCCGCATGATCGTCGAGATGTGCGTGATCCGTCGCAGACCAACACCGATAAACGCGACCCGGCGCCTCTCGCCCAGCACGACCAGCCCGCTGATCGGCAGACGACTTCGAAACCCGGCAGGTCACCAACGCACCGAGCCCGCGCGACTGATCGGTCCGCGGTTCACGAGCAAGCCCCGAATCCACCACCACCCGCACCCCCGGCACCGTCAGCGAACTCTCCGCGACAGACGTCGTCACCACGATGCGCCGCCTGGCCCCCGGCGCCAGCGCACGATCCTGCTCGGCCCGCGACTGCCGCCCGAACAACGGCAGCACATCGAAACCCGCACCACCCGCCGAAGCCGAAGCCCCGTTCAGCCCAGCCAGCCGACGCGTCACCCCGTTGATCTCGGCCTCCCCAGGCACGAACACAAGGATGTCGCCGTCGTTCTCCCCCACCGCCCGCTGAACGACCGCCGCAACGTGATCCAGCAATCGCGGATCGACGCGCCCACCAGGAAGCAACGGCACGGGAACCGGCGGCGGCGCCCACTCGATCCCCACCTCGAACATCGCCGCCGACGCAGTAACCACAGGCGCCGGCCGGTCAGCAGCCAACGCGTGACTCAACCTCACCGTGTCCGCAGTAGCCGACGTCGCCACGATCGCGAGATCCTCCCGCAAATTCGCCCGCACATCGACACAGAACGCGAGCAGCAGATCAGCATCCAGATGCCGCTCATGACATTCGTCGATCACGACGGCCGCGACACCAGGCAGTTCCGGATTCTGCTGCAACCGCCGTACGAGAAGGCCGGTCGTCACCACCTCGACCCGAAGCCCCTTGCCGCCGCTGCGCTCCCCACGCATCGCGTACCCGATCTGCCGTCCCAGCGGCTCACCGACCAACTGCGCCAATCGAGTCGCAGCAGCACGCGTCGCCATCCGCCGCGGCTCGGCCACGATGATCGTGCCGTCGAGCGCATCGGCGAGAGCGAGTGGCAGCAACGACGTCTTGCCCGATCCGGGCGGCGCGACCAACACCGCAGTACCGCGCGAGCGAACCGCGTCGACGGTCGCGGGCAAGACGGCGCGCACAGGCAGGTCCGCCCCCGGCGCGGACGGATCGGGAAGGAGCACGCCCCGACGCTAACCGACTGGTGCCCCGAAGGCGCGACCGTTCGCCTGACCGGAGACGTGTCCCGACCGACAGGTAATGGTCCACGGAACCGCCCCCGACACCGCCGGGCTGAGCGTGCGACCCACACGCAAGGCCGACCATTACCTGTCGGTCGGGACACCAACCCTTCCGACCAGCGACTCATGCAGGATGAGGTGCGACACAGGCGCGGGCGAGCGTATTACCGGTAATGGCCTAGGGTCGGATCCGTGCCCGATGTCGATGCGTCCTTCCTCGCCCTTCCCCGACACGAACTGGCCGACGCGGCCCTGCAACGCGCCAAGGATCTCGGCGCGACGTACGCCGAGTTCCGGCTGGAACGGATCCGGTCCGAGTCGATCTCGTTGCGCGACAGCGTCCTCGAGAGCGCGTACGACGACGAGGATCTCGGGCTCGCCGTCCGGGTGATCCACGACGGCACCTGGGGTTTCGCCGCCGGCGTCGCGCTGACAACAGACGAGGCCGTCCGGGTCGCCGAACAGGCGGTCAACCTGGCCCAGGTGTCGCGCCCGATCAACACCGAGCCGATCGAGCTCGCCGACGAGCCGATCTACGACGACGTCACCTGGGTGTCGAGCTACGAGATCGACCCGCTGAGCCTTTCGCGCGCGGAGAAGGTTGCCCTCCTCACCGACTACAGCGATCGCCTGCTGAACGCCGACGGCGTCACGCACGTCACCGTCCAGGTCTCCTCGGTGAACGAGTGCAAGTTCTACGCGAACTCCGAAGGCACGTCGACGACCCAGCAACGGGTCCGGATCGGCCCGGCGCTGCAGGCTACCGCGGTCGATCCCGAGACCGGCCGGTTCGACTCGATGCGGACCCTCGCGCCGCCGGCCGGGCGCGGCTGGGAGTACCTGACCGGGACCGGCTGGAACTGGGACGAGGAGCTCGCGCAGCTCCCCGGCTGGCTCGCGGAGAAGATGGCCGCGCCGAGTGTCGAGGCCGGCCGGTACGACGTGGTGGTGGATCCGTCGAACCTCTGGCTCACCATTCACGAGTCAATCGGCCACGCGACCGAACTGGACCACGCTCTGGGGTACGAGGCGAACTACGCCGGCACCAGCTTCGCGACGATCGACAAGCTCAACAGCCTCACTTACGGCTCGCCGATCATGCACGTCACGGGCGACCGTACGGCTGAGAACGGCCTGTCGACAGTCGGGTACGACGACGAGGGCGTCGCCGGCCAGCAATGGGATCTCGTCAAGGACGGCATCCTGGTCGGCTACCAACTCGATCGCCGGATGGCCGAGGTGAACAAGGATGTCCTCGGCACCAACCGCTCGAACGGCTGCGCGTACGCCGACTCGGCCGGCCACGTCCCGATCCAGCGGATGGCCAACATCTCCCTGCAGCCCGCGGCCGACGGCCCCTCGACCGAAGAGCTGATCAGCCGGGTGCAGAACGGGATTTACATCGTCGGCGACAAGTCCTGGTCGATCGACATGCAGCGCTACAACTTCCAGTTCACCGGGCAGCGGTTCTACAAGATCACCGACGGCAAGCTCGACGGCCAGCTTCGCGACGTCGCCTACCAGGCGACCACGACCGACTTCTGGGGCTCGATGGAAGCCGTCGGCGGCCCGGCGACGTACGTGCTGGGCGGCGCGCTCAACTGCGGCAAGGCCCAGCCGCCCCAGAGCGGCGCGGTCAGCCACGGTTGCCCGTCCGCACTGTTCCGCGATGTCCGCATCCTCAACACCACGCAGGAGGCCGGCCGGTGACGACCGCCATTCAGCTGACCCCACAGGACACGATCGAGCGCGCGCTCAAACTCGCTGCCGCGGAAGGCGCGCAAGGTTGCGTCGTACTGGTTGCCGAGACCTCGAGCGCGAACCTGCGCTGGGCCAACAACACCCTGACCACCAACGGCGCGATGCGCGGTTCCAGCGTGACGGTGATCGCCACGGTCGGAGCAGGTGAGGGTACTGCGGCCGGAGTGGTCGGGCGCTCGTCCGCGACGGATGCCTCGCTCGGCGAGATCGTCTCGGCAGCGGTCGCCGCTGCCCGCGAATCAGGCCCGGCCGAGGACGCCCGCCCGCTCGTCGACGGCACCGTCGGACCGGGCTGGGACGACGAGGCCGACGAGACCGACGTCAGCGTCTACGAAAGCTTCGCCCCCGCCCTCGGTGAGGCACTCACGCGAGCCGGCAAGGAGAGCCGCTGGCTCTACGGCTTCGCCGACCACGGGGTCACCACCCTGTACGTCGGATCGTCGGCGGGGTTGCGTCTTCGCCAGACCCTGAAGCGCGGCTACGTCACCGCCAACGGCAAGTCGAGCGACCTCAGCCAGTCGGCCTGGGTCGGTGCGGCCACGCGCGACTTCACCGACATCGACCCGCTCGCGATCGATGCAGAGCTGACCCGGCGACTCAGCTGGGCCACTCGCACGGTGTCGGTGGAAGCCGGCCGGCACCCGACCGTACTGACACCTGCTGCCGTCGCCGACCTGATGACGCACATGTACCGCAAGCTCGACGGCCGTGAGGCGCACGAGGGCCGCAGCGTCTTCTCCAAGCCCGCTGGAGGTTCCCGGATCGGCGAGGCCCTGTCGCCGCAGCCGGTCAGGTTCTGGTCCGACCCGATGCTGGGCGGTTTGGAGACGTTCCCGTTCGTGGCCGCCCAGTCTTCGGGCGGTTCCCAGAGTGTGTTCGACAACGGGCTCACGCTGACCGCGACCGACTGGATCCGCGGCGGCAAACTGGAGAACCTGATGCAGAGCCGGTTCACGGCCGAGCTGACCGGTGCCCCGGCCGTCACCCCGGCGATCGGCAACTATGCCCTGTCGGTCGACGGCGCGACCGGCTCGGTCGACGACCTGGTCGCGGGCCTGGATCACGGCCTGCTGGTGACGTGTCTGTGGTACATCCGGATCGTGGATCCGCAGACCCTGCTGCTCACCGGGCTGACCCGTGACGGGGTCTACCTGGTCGAGAACGGCGAGGTGACCGGTGCCGTCAACAACTTCCGCTTCAACGAAAGCCCGGTCGACATCCTCGCCCGCTTCACCAAGGCCGGCGCGACCGTCCCGTCGTTCTCCCGCGAGTGGGGTGACGAGTTCTCCCGTACCGCGACACCGCCGCTGCTCGTCCCCGACTACAACATGTCCAGCGTCAGCCAGGCGAACTGAAACGAGTCGGTCCCGCGACCCGGTGCGTCACACCGGGTCGCGGGACCGTCGTATCACCGTCGGTCAGGTCCACCCGCGGGCGGACCGATCGATCAGGCCTGATCAGGCCGTCGGGTAACCCGGCTCCACGTTGCTGGCGCCACCGGCGCCGAAGCGCTCCGCCGCCTTCGGGTCCGGGCCGTACTGGTTGTCACCGGCGTTGCCCTCTTGGATGTAGAAGACCAGCAGCACGATCCAGCCGATCACGATCGCGAAGATCAGCAGCAGCCAGAGCGCCGACCTGTTGGTGTCGTGCAGGCGGCGGGCCGCGACGGCCAGCGACGGCAGCAGGACAGCGAGGCTGTAGATGCTGCCGAGGACGCCATTGCCGGTGCTGTTCGTCAGCCCGGCGGCGTTGTCGATGATGCTCAGGACGATCGAGATGACCGCGTTGAAGAGCGCGAACATCCAGAATTCCTTGCGCCGCGCGCGACCGCTGAACACGACGTACTTCTTGATGACATCTGTGTACCACTGCATTACTTGCTCCGATGGTCGAAGGTGAGACGAGGACCGAGCCTGGCGGAACCCATCGGGTTCGTCAATGCAACTTTTCGCTTTGGTGACCACACCGCAACCTGCCGCGCCGTACTGGAAGCACAGTTCAGCTATTCGGGGCCGGTTTCGCCTGGGTGACCCGCCAGAGCCGGCGCGGCTCGGGACCTTCCTCGTACGCGTCGGCGCCGCCCAGCTCCCACCGCTCGGCCAGCTCGTGGATCAGGTCGAGGTCGAAGAACCGGCCTGCGAACCCGTCCTTCGCGAACAGCCCGTCGCCGATCTCGGTGCACTTCGGCAGGCACCCGTCGGCGGTAGACCAAACGGTGTAGACGAACAGCCCGCCCGGTCGCAGTACGCGATGGATCTCGTTGACCAGCGACCGCAGCTCGGCCCGGGAGAACGCCATGTTCATCAGCAGATTCGCGTAGACCGCGTTGACCGTCGCGTCGGCCGGCGGCAACGGATCGCGGACGTCATGCAGGGCCGCCGTGACCCGGTCGTCCAGGCCGTCACGCTGCGCGTCCAGCCGCAACTGGTGCAGCGCCGCCTCGCTGAAGTCGGTGGCGTGTACGCTGAATCCCTGCCTGGCAAGGTAAAGCGCATCCCGGCCCTGACCCGCGCCTAGCTCGAGTACGTCGTCGATGCCGGCGGCCTCGAACAGCCGGACTGTCCAGCGGGCCGCCGCCGACGGCTCCGCGCCGTGCAGCCGCGGATTGCCCTCGTAGGCGGTCTGCCACCGATCTTGCTGAGCCCTTGCGAGCTCGATGTGTCCAGTCTTCATCTTGCTCCCCGTGGTCGTCATGCCGGTCTGGACGACCGGCAGACCCGCAGCAGCCTACGCGACGAATTGAGTAGACGTACTCAGGCGGCATCTCGTTCCAGCTTCGATAGTGAAGTGGACCCCCTGAGGAGGAAGCCGGATGCCCACCAACCTGCGCTGCCCCGTCTGCCAGACAGACCTACTACTCAACGTAGCCATCCCCCCGCCCAAAGTTGCCCCCGGCCCCTTCCGCCCTCCGCTCCCGCTCCCGCCCACCGTCCAAGCACCGGCCCCACACCCGCCTCTCCCACCCACGCCTGCACCGCCCGCGCCTGTCCCACCCACGCCTGCACCACCCCCGCCCGCCCCACCGGCACCTACACCAGCTGCGCCGGTTCGGCCGACGCCCGTTCCACCTGCGCCCGTGCCACCTGCCCCGCTCCGACCCGTTGCCCTCGGCCCGATTCTCCCGGCCAACTACCCGCCACCGCCGCCGGTGCACGGCGTTCGACCGGTCGCACCACCACGCGCCCAACCGGCGGCCCGCAGTACGACGCCCTCCGGCCCTCCCCAAACCAACCGGACCTCGGGCGGCAACCTCGGCCCGATCACACCCCCGCCCCCGCCCTACAACCCGCCGCGATCCCCCACCCAACGACAGCCCCGACCGCCCCGACGACTGAGCCCGCAGGCAACTTTGCTCGGCCTCGGCGTACTACTCCTGCTCGCCGCCGGCGTCACCTTCCTCGCGGTCACCTGGGACAGCCTCTCTGTCCCCGTCCAGGCCTCGATCATGGCGACACTCGCCGCACTCGCCTTCGCCGGCGCGGTCCCCGCCAGCAGGAAGAACCTCGCCGGCACCGCCGAAGCTCTCGCCATCCTCGGCGGCGGCCTCCTGATCGTCGACCTCTTCGGCGCCCGCGAACTCGGCCTGGTCTCACCGACGGCGATCACCGGGCTCTCGTACGCCGGGGTCGCGTTCGCGGTGGTTGCCGCCATCAACCTCCTGATGACCCGCATCGCCCCGACCGTCAAGACCTTCGGCCTAACCGCCGTGATCGCCGGCCAACTCCCGCTGACGCTGATCCTGATCCACCACGTCAGCCTCGCTCTATACCTGTTCGCCCTCGTCGCCCAAGTCGTCATCACCGTCCTGTGGACCAACCTGAGCACCCGCCTCCTCAAAATCACCGGCGGCATCTGCGGCGCACTCTTCCTGTCATTCGTCCTACTCCTAGGCACCACCCGCGTCCTCTTCGGACTTCTGTCCGCCCATTCGACCAACTGGAAGAACTACACGACCGACATCTTCGAGGGCTCGCCCACCGGGTTCGCCCCGGTCCTCGCAACCACAGCCGTCGTCTGCCTCGCGGCCGTCCTCGGAACGCTTCTCCCACGCAAGACAGCGCTCTCCGCGGCTCTCCCACCCAACACCACCGAGTTCATCGGTACCGCCTTCGGCTCCTTCACCATCGCGGTCTTCCTACCCCAACTGCCAGTCATCGACCGCTGGGTGACCACAGGCGTCGCCGCTGCCCTGAGCCTCGCGGTAATCCTGCGCCCCCGACGTACCGGCCTGATCACCTCAGTCCTCCGGATCACCGCGGTAATAGTTGCCTCGGTCAACCTAATGTTCTGCGCATTACTCGCGGACATCCTGCAACTCGGCCTGATCTCAGCAATCACCGCCGCCCTAGCCCTCACCGCCGCCTGGCGCAAGCAACTGACCCTGACCACCGCCACCTGGACCGCCGCCTCCGCCGCACAACTAGCGATCCTCTTCACCACCTTCGACGGCTTCTTCAACAACTGGACTGGCGCAATCGCGCTCTCCGTCACCGGCGCCATCCTGATCAGCTTCGCCTGCGTCTCAATCGGCCGCCGCCACGAAGCCGCTCTGCTGTTCTCCGCCGCCTTCGCAATCTCTCTAGCCGAAATCACCGTCCTGCTCGTCTCCCCGAACACCGGCACCGGCGTAGTACTGACAATCGCAGCAGCACCCCTGATCGCCTACGGCATGCAACCCCACCGCCGAGACGCCCTCCTGATCGCCGGAGCCTTGTTCATCATCGCCAACACCGCCTTCGCCCTAGGCGCCGCCGCCACCACCCTCGAATGGTTCACCCTGCCCCCCGCCGCCATCATCCTCGCGATCGGCCTACTCCGCTGGCGCACCCAATCAAGCTGGGTCTACCTAGGCCCTGGCCTCCTACTCGGCCTGGCCCCCTCCGCACTAGTTGCCAGCAGCAACCACGACTTCCTCCGCATCACCTTCGTAGCCGCCGCCGCAGTAACCATCATCCTCATCGCGATCCACTACTCCCTCCAATCCCCCTTCATCATCGGCACCGCAGTCCTAACAAAAATCGCCCTCTGGCAACTAGTCGAGGTAGCCCCCCTGATCCCCCGCTGGATCACCCTCGCCACCGCCGGCGCCATCCTCCTAACCTGCGGCGCCACCTACGAACGCCGCCTCCAAAACGCCAAACAAGCCACCCGTTGGATCTCCGCCCTCAAATGAGCGCCCACAGCGGAAGTCGGCCCACCAACAGACCGGCTTCCGCGAGCCGTTTCACTGCCCGCAGTTCTTCCGCATACTGGAGCCACGGACAAATGAGGCGCGGGGGGCGTATGGTCGACGACTTCGATGCAGCGGAATCCTCCGACGGCCAGATCCTGACCCACGCACTCCTGAAACTCAGAATGCGCGACGGTCTGGTTCCAGCCCGCCTACACGCAGATCGCCGCGGTCAGGCCGCATCTCTCCTCCGCCTCCCGGCCGCGCAGGGCGACGCCGAGGCGGCGGTGAACGTCGTGGGTGGCGCCGTCCGCCGGATGACCAACGGCACCCACCAGGTCGTCGCCGACGCGACCCTCGCTCTCGGCCTGTTCGCCGACTCGTACGCAGCCAACGGCGTACCGGCCAAGGTGATCCAGGACCTCCGCTCCGACACCCTCGGCCGCCGCCGCCTCGCTCTGCTGAATCATTGGCATCGATTGCACGAAGCTCTCAGCTTCACCGCCGGCCCCCCACCGAGCGACCGTACCCTCCGCGAAACAGTAGAACTCCGCGTACTACGCGAACTCGCCTACGCGTTGGTCAGCCCCCAACCGACCGATCCGACAACCACCGCTCCGCTCGACGAGCCCGATTCCGAGCCGGCCGCCCCGAAGTACGGCCGGGTGATAGTCGTCGGCGGCGCCGTCATGGATGCGACCTTCCGGACCAAGATGATCCCAGCGCACGAGACCTCCGGCTTCGCTCATGACTTCCAACTGATGCCCGGAGGCAAGGGCCTCTGGCAGGCAGTCGCCGCCGCCAAGCTCGGACTCGAGGTGTCCCTGGTCGCCGCGATCGGCGACGACCGCTTCGGCCGGGAGATTATTGACTATCTCAAAGCCGAGAACGTCGACACATCGCTGCTGAAGATCGTCCGCGGCGCGCGAACCCCGTTCACCGGCGTCGTCGAACTGGACCTCGGCGACAGCATCGCGCTGATCTGGCGCAATGATCAAGTCGTGAAACTCGACACCAACGACGTCGATACGAACGCCGAGGAGATCGCGGCCTGCGACGCCCTGCTGCTTACCTTCGAGATCCCCCGCGAGACCACCCAGCGAACCCTCACCTTGGCCCACGCCGACGCAGACACCGGTCGCCGCCCGCTGATCATCGTCACGTCCGGCCAGCCCGACCCCAATGAGGGCATCTCCAGAGCCTCACTCCAACTGATCGACTACTTCGTCTCGCACGCCTGGGAGCTCGACAAGTACAGTCCGCCCGATCTGCTGCGATTCAACCCAGACCGAGTCGGCGAACACCTCCTCTCCCGCGGCATCGAAACCCTCTGCCTTCTCGGCAACGGCGGCGGCACCATCTACTCGGACACCGCCGCCGGCACCTTCCGCCTCTCCAGCGTCTTCTCTCTATACAAAGAGTCCTCCACGGCCAGAGACGCTTTCTGTGCAGCCCTGGTAGCCAAACTCCTCGAGAACAACCGCACCCTCACCCAGCCAGTCGCCCGCTGGGCCACCGCCGCCATGGCCTACGCCGCCGAATCCTTCGGCACCCTCAACTCCCTCCCTACCCGCCCCCAAATAGAGCAACGCCTCCAAACCCTCTCGTGACAGGCTGTCCGCGCGCGGCCAGCCGCCAACTATGTTGCAATGAAGCGCAGAACCAGCGACAACGAGATCTGCTATCCACGGAAGTGAGGGGGTCGTTTGTTTAACAACAACGAGGCCCTGGTGTTAACTCTGACCGTGACGACAGTTGTCTTAGCGAGCAAAGTCCTAGGGGCTCTGGGGTAGGACTGTGGCGGACCATAACGACTATGAATCTCCCGACGCGTTGATCCTTGTCCATGTCTTGGAGAAGTTGAGGGCACGCGACGGGTTGACACTTGCCCGGCTACAGGCGGGGCGGGACGAGGCCGCGCCGCTGCTCAGACTGCATGCCACTCAGCGGTTCGCGAATGTGCACAAGGTTCCACTACCGCCCGCAGTGGTCGGCGTTGTTTCGCAGTGCGTGCTCGAGACCATTGACGGGACCCATCGGATAGTCGCCGACGCGGTTCTGGCGCTCGGGCTGTTTGCTGACCTGCACAGGCAGCACGACATCGAGGAAAAGGTGATCCATGCCCTCAGCTCCAATTCGCTAGGGATCCGCCGGAGTGCGCTGCTCAACAACTGGGGCCGGCTGCACGAGTCGATGGGTCTGGAGCCGGGCGACGGGCCAAGCGACCGCACCTTGCGCGGCACGATCGAACGTGACGTACTCCGTGAACTCGCGCGCCAGTTGATCAGGCGTGAAGTCAATTCGGTCGGCTCCAGGAACGCGATGATGCCGACGCCAGCCGAATCGCCCGCGAACGGCACCGCAGCCACACCTCAGGGGCGCGTGATCGTCGTGGGTGGCGCTGTCATGGATGCCACCTTCCGAACCAGGAGCCTGCCGCAGAGCGAGACCTCGAGCGAGGCGTACGGCTTCGATCTCTCTCCGGGCGGCAAAGGTGTCTCGCAGGCGGTGGCCGCGGCCCCGGCTCGGCCTGGAGGTCACTCTGGTCGCTGCCGTCGCCGACGACCGTTTTGGTCAGGACATCATTCACTACTTGCGCGACGAGGAGGTCAACACGTCGCTGATCAAGATGATCCCGCGGGCGCGGACTCCCTTCACCGGTGTCATAGAGATGGAACTCGGCGACAGCATCGCGGTCAACTGGCGCAATCAGATGGAAGTACATCTCGACACCCGCGACATCGAGGGCCTGTCCGATGAACTCATCGACTGCGACGCCGTCTTGGTCACCTTTGAGGTCCCCCGCGAGACCGTTCAGCGCACGCTCGAAGTGGTTCATTCAGCCGAGCAGGACCGGCCACTCGTCATCGTCACGCCCGGCCAGCCGTATCCGGACGACGACATCTCCCGCCATTCCCTGGCCCAGATCGACTACATGGTGGCCCACGCCTGGGAACTCGGCCGCTACTCCCCACCTGGTCAGGACAGGTTCGATCCGGACCCGGTCGCACGCCATCTCCTCGCCTACGGAGTAGAAACCCTCTGCATCCTCGGCAACGGCGGCTGCACCGTGTACTCCGACACCGAACTCCAGACGTTCAGCGTGCCGAGCTTCCCGTCGATCTACAAAGAGTCGTCAGCAGCCCGCGACGCCTTCTGCGCAGCCCTGGCTGCCCAGCTGATCGACCACAAGCGCGAATTCTCCGAGCAACTAGCTCTCTGGGCAACCGCCGCGATGGCCTGCGCTACCGCCGACTTCCCGCTCTCCAACTCCATGCCCGACCGCCGCCGGGTAGACGCCCTACTCAGCCGCTCCCGCTTCATCGTCAAACCCCAGTAGCTAGGGTTCTGGCATCCAGAGCCTTAACGTCGCAGCGGCGTCAACTCTCCGGGCACAGACTCGGTCGCACCGTTGATTCGGCAGCAGAAGATGCTCGAATCGAGCAGCAAATCCGGGCTACAAGCCGCGATCTTCTGGTCGAACTTCTTCTCAATATGCTTCAGGTTGGCAGTCGAAAAGCGGGTGCGCAGTTGCCGCGGAGTCACGTAATCGTCGTTCAGATACAGGTAGGGTCGAGGAGCCACTGTCATCCAGCGCCGCCAGTTCGCTGCCTGATAACTGGATCCGGTGAAGCCCAGATTTGGATCCACGGCCGTGGTCAGCAATTCTGCGGTCGGTTCCTTCTGCCGGAGATCGCTTCGCACCCGCGCCAGCAGATAGGAAATGGCATTAGGTGGCGCGACCTCGAACGAATAGACCCGGGAGACGTCCCAGATCTTGGCAGCCGGAATCTGGAACTGTTTGCTGAGTTGGCGTCCGACCAGCTTCCACTCCAGCGGCGAGACGCTACAAAGGCTCACCGGTAGGCCGTACATGGGATCCACGAGAGCGTAGTTCCGCGAGCCCTGGCGGGCGCTCCGCAGATAGTGCAGGTGACTGAAGATCGTCTCTGCCTCGGTGCTGTCGTAGTCTCCTTTGAAGACCAGATCCTGCAGCGGGAAACTATCGGTCGAGACCAGCCCGCGCACCTTGGCCTGATCAGCCCTCAGTTCCTCGGCGCATCTCTTGAGTTCAGCCTGCGCCAGTTGCCAGCCCACCTGGCCGTTGTCATCGGCAACGCGCGGCAGATGGAGCAACGTGCGCACGATGAGCGCCCGCCGCTCGACCTTGAGTTTGAGCGCGACCTCTGAGGCCTGCCGCGAAAAAGGGGAGTCACGCAGGCGCGCATCGGCGAGAGTCAGGCCCGCCTGAACAGACGGAACAGCCTGCTGCCCCCACGGGTCAACGGTCACGAAGGTCGCCAGTTCGATCAGTAATCCAACGACAGAAATTCCACTCCAGCGCGGTAGCTGCCACGAAGTGTTCAGTCTCTAGCCAGCCGGCTACCGAGTCAGAAGTCCAGGCTAGTCGACAAGCTACAGCTAAAGCTTCATTTCGACCAAACCGAGTGTGGCGAGCCGCGACAAGCGATCGTCTTGATGAGCGTTGCCAATTGGCAAGTGTTGCACCCAGTTGGCAGCCGCTCTGCCGATACTTGCCGGTCCCTACCAAATAAAGGCAGCCGACCTTATCCAGTTGGCATTGCCGCATTGGCCAATCTTTCGGATTGACCCCCTATAGATCCGTCGTTCACTTATATCAACACCACAGATAACGGGGCACCGGGCAAATCTAACGCAACTCCGGTGGAAAGCAAGTATTGATGGGACGTGGAGCAGACAGAAAAGAGGAACATCATGCCTCAGAACGAAATCGTTGTGTCGATCGTGGCGCTGGCCGGGGCCGTGCTGCTGATCTCCTTCTGGCGGCAGATCCTCTTCATCCTGCTGTTCGGGATGATCGTGGTCTTCTGCTTCGGCCTCTACAACGTCGTCGCGGTCGCGCGCGGCTGAACTCGCGACGCCCCGCCCGGGGATTCCCCGGGCGGGTTATTTTCGTAGGCTCGACGGGTGACCGAAGACGCCGCGGACCTGAGCCTGGTCGAGATTCTCGGTCAGCTGGCGGAACGTAAACTTTCGGCGTACGAACTTGTCACCGATTGCCTGCGCAGGATTGCCCGGCTCGAGCCGACCGTCCAGGCATTCGTCACCAGGACGCCGCAGCTGGCGCTGACGGCGGCGCGCCGCGCGGATCAGGCGCGGATGGACGGTACGGAGGTCGGCACCCTGGCCGGCGTACCGGTCGCTGTGAAGGATCTCTTCCTTACCCGCCATGTGCTCACCACCGCGGGGAGCAAGGTGCTTGCCAAGTTTGTGCCGCGGGAGAACGCGGCTGCGTGGCAGCTGCTTTCGACCGCCGGCGCCGGGTTGCTCGGGAAGACCACGACGCATGAGTTCGCCTATGGCACCGCATCGTCGCCGACCAGGAATCCGTGGGACTCCACCAGGACGCCTGGCGGCTCCTCAGGTGGATCGGCGGCCGCGTTGGCCAGCAGGATGGCGCCTGTGGCCATTGGCACCGATACCGCGGGTTCGCTGCGGATCCCGGCTGCTGCCTGTGGCGTATCCACGCTGCGTGCTGGCAGCGGGCGTATTTCGCGGTACGGCGTGATTCCGCTTAGTCCTACCTTTGATGTGACTGGGCCGATGGCGCGGCGGATGCTTGATGTGTCGTTGTTGATGCGGGTGCTTGCGGGGTACGACGCTCGCGATCCTGGGAGTCTCGATCTTCCGGTGGTCGACTATCCGTCCGAGCCGCCGACGGATCTTGACGGGGTCCGGATCGGGCTGCCGATCGAGATGTCCTGGAAGGAAGTGGACGAGGGCATCGCAGAGGTTTGCCGGGTTGCGTTGAGTCAGTTGGTCGCTCGTGGGGCCGTTTTGGTCGAGATCGGTACGCCGGCCATTGCGGCCGAGGTGTTGAAGGAGTCGGTTGGTGTCTTCGACACGATCAACAAGGTGGAGGCGCTGGAGATCCACGATCCGCTCATGCCGCACAGCCGGCACCTGTACACGCCGCAGGTACGTCGTCGGGTTCAGATGGGCGAGAAGGTCAGTGCTGAGAGCTATGAGAAGGCGCTGCTGCTTCGGACCCGATGGGAGAGCAAGTGGCGGCAGATCATGGCGGACCATCGGCTCGATGCCGTCGCACATCCGGCCATCGACGCGCCGCCGCCGTTGATCGATGCCGGCCGCGGGCCGGTCGGCCCGGACATTCGGTTGTCGGTGCCGTGGTCCGTGGCCGGGTTTGCTGCCCTCAGCGTGCCGGCCGGCTTCGATGCGCACGGTCTGCCGGTCGGGTTGTCGTTGGCCGGGTTACCCGAGCGGGAGGGCGCACTGCTCGGCCTCGGCATCGTGATCGACGAAGAACTGGAGACCTGGCGCCTCAGACCGCCAGGTCTACCAAGGGCGGACTGGGGCGATGGGGTCGACTGAGAACAAGGGGTTGGGCATGCGGCCGGTTACTGGGACGGGTGGGCGGGTGGCCAGGTCGGCGTAGCCGCTGGTTAGGCGGTAGCCGTTCAGGGGGTAGCGGGCGAAGGTTTCGCCTAGGAGGGCGGTAGCTGAGAGGCGGTCGGCGTACTCCGGGAAGGTGGCTGCGTAGAGCTCGATCTCGCCTCGGAGTTGGGACCAGAGGTGGCCGGGTGGAAGGAGCGAGGAGTCCGCCAGGATGGTGTCCAAGGGGGCTAGGACGCCTAGGAGAAGGGCGTCGACCAAGTATTGGCGGAGGATGTGCCAGGGCTTGCGAGGGAGGATTCGGTGGTGGGAGTCGGGTTCTGTGCCGCGGGCGGGGATGGGGGTGGTGGAGACGTTGATGTCGTCGACCAGGTCCTTGATGACGATGCGGGCCGGGACGCCTGACGGGGTGCAGATGACGGCCAGATTTTCGCCGTGGGGGTTCACGGTGATGCCGTAGTGGTGCATCAGGTGCAGTAGCGGGCGCATGAGGGCTGAGAGGAGCTCGCCGATCCACGTGGAGGCGTCTACGCCTGATCGCGCGACCATGGCGGCCGCTAGCGGCTCCCCCGCGACATCGCGGTGCAGTACTGCGGCCAGCGGCCAGACGGTTTCGCCGGGCTGCAGCCGTGGTTCGACCGGCTCTCGCCAGATGCAGCCGAGCGTCTCGGTCCATTGGTAAGGCACCCCAGGGGCGAAGGAGAGCTGCGGGTGCCGCACGGTCACGGAGGCGACCTCCCCCAGCAGTTCGGTGCCGAGTCGCCCCAGTAGCTCGTCGCGTTGCCAGAGCCCGCGCAGCCACTGAGTCACCATCGGAGCAGCAAGGGTGCAGTGCTCCGGGAGGCCGCGATAGACAGAGGTGTTCAGGATCTTCAGCGGGAGCTTCACCTGGTAGCGGCAAGGGTCCGAGACGTTCACCATCGTCCGAATCGACTGTGTCGGCAGGTACTCAGCTGGGCCCTCCCCCAGCACGACGATCTCGCCCCTGGCCAACTCACGCGCCCACTGCGTTCGTACTACGTGGTCCAGCTGCCATGGATGGCAGGGCAACCAGACGTATGCATCTGGGTCATCCAGAAGGTCGCGGAACTCTTCCGCGCAAGGCCCGAGCTCCTGGGCGATCACGGCGTGTTCTGAGAGGTCCGGGGTACCGCGGAACTCGGCTAGGCCTCGGCGTACGGCGAGCCAGACCAGGCGGAGCGGGGTACGGGCCTCGGGGGCGTAGAGAGCGCTGTCGGAAGCAGAGAAGCCCAGGCGCCCCTTGTTCGCTACCAGGAGGGGGTGGCCGGTCAGGTGGCCTTCCAAGCTGCTGTGGTGGAGACCAAGCAACGAGGCGTTCGATACAGCGGAAGACGCCATCCGTACGTCGGCAGCGAGCGTGCTAGACAACTCGGCGACATAGCCGGCCACCGTGGAGCCAGGAAGGCCAAGCACCGGAGCAGCGTCGACCAGGAATTGCACAGGGTCGATGCAGGCCTCGCTCTCGTCGTTGCCGAGGATGCCAGACGCAGTACGGCGTACTGAGCCCGGAGCAACCCGGTAGCTGCCGAAAGCACCGCGCGACGAAGTAAAGGTGTACGTCGCTTCGCCTAGCTCCAAGCGGTCGTCGATGGGCTGCAGTAGGTCCTCGGTGCAGAGCTGCGAGATCAGCTTGGCCAGCAGCTCCGACGACTTCTCGGCCCAGCTCATCCCGGAATGGCGAAGCTGGTGAAGGCGGTGGACTTCGGCAGCCGGTAGACCTCGCGTCCCGCGACGCTGTTGAGAATCGTGGCGTTGCGGATCGCACCGATCCCCAGATCCGGTGCCGCAACACCATGGCTGTGCAGATCCGCGTTGGCCACGAACAGCCTGCCGTCCAAGGTCTCAGAGGCGACACTGTGGTCCCTGTTGATCACCCACCGCCCAGCGGCATCGCGGCGTACCAATGGATCGATAGCAGACAGGAACGGCAGCGCTCGGCTGCGATAACCAGTAGCAGCAACTACCACGTCGGTGACGTGCTGGAAGGTGCGCCCGCTGTCTGCATGACGCAGCACGAGCTCAATGCCGTCTGCACGAGCGACAGCGCTCTCCACGGCCACACCGACTCGCAGCTCGATCGGCGGCGCCAGCGACGTCCCCAGGTCTCGCTGGTAGAGCACGTCGTGGATATCCTCCAGCGTGTCCGACGAGATCCCCTTGTAATGCCGCCACTGGTCCTTGACCAGCCTGTCGCGGACGGGCTCGTCCAATGCATGGAAGTAGTCGACGTACGACGGGGTCGTCATCTCCAGGACCAGCTTGGAGTAGTCCAGCGGCGTGAAGGCCCCAGTGCGAGTCAGCCAACTGACAGCCGGCTGCTCAGCTCGCAGTAGGTCAAGAACGCACTCAGCGCCTGATTGACCCGATCCAACCACCGTGACCCGACCAGCACGCAAGAGCTCAGGCCGGCGGAACAGATAGTCGGCAGAGTGCAGGAAGCGCTCCGGAGGCAACCCAGCCAACGCGGCAGGAATAGAAGGCTCGCTGCCAACTCCAAGCACGAGGTGGCGCGCCTTGAAAACAGAGACCGTCCCAGCATGTTCTACGCGAAGCACGAAAGCATCGCCGTCCCAATCGACGGCAGCAACGTGGTGGCCGAAGTGCACGGAGTCCAAGGACGCCGCACACCACCGCAGGTACGCCTCATACTCTCGACGCGTCGGGTGGAACTTCTCCCGAACGTAGAACTGGTAGAGCCGATCGTTGTCCCGCAGATACGACAGGAACGACAGCGGGTGCGCCGGCTCGACCAGGCTGACCAGGTCGGCCAGGAACGACACCTGCAACATCGCGTCGTCGAACATCAGTCCGCGATGCCAGGTGAACTCGGGCCGGCTGTCGAGCACTGCAAGTTGTAGATCGTCCACGGTCGAGCCGAGCGCGGCCAGCCCCAGGTTGAACGGCCCACAGCCGATCGCGATCACGTCAAAAGTCATCTCAGGCCTCTCTGCCGCGCACCATCAGATGCGCTCGTTTCTCGGGCAGCTCCAACTCCCCCTGCACAACGAAGCCGGCCGCCTCGAAGGCACGCACCGACGGCACGTTCGTGATGTCCGGCTCGGCCACCACCCGGTCGCACAGCGGATCGGCCCGCAGCAGGGCGTCCGCCAGCGACCTGATCAACCTGCGCCCTATCCCCCGGCCCACGTAGCCGGTATCGCCGATAGCGAGGTGCACACCCCAGTCGTGCTCCTGCCACGCGTAGTACTCCGCCAGTCGGTCGTGCCGCACCCGGTAGAGCTCGACGTACGCCAGGTCGACGCCCTCGTACGTCGTCATGCAGGGAATCGTGTGCTCACCCTCAGCGAACCGCGAGATCTCCTCTGCCCACCGAGAAGCCGGCCAGTCCTGCTCCCACCACGGAAGGATGTGCGGCCGTGTCATCCAGGCCGCGACCAATGCTGCGTCATCCATGACAGCAGGGCGAAGGGCGAAGCCGCTGTCGAGATGCAACAGCGGCGCTACCTCACACCTCACTGCGCGCTCAGCCGAAGCGGGTTGGGGATGTCCAGGTAGACCGACTGCGCGTCCAGCGGCGCCACGACCTCGTCGATCCCACGCAGCCGAGTCATCATGTTCGCCTTGCAGGGCAGCTGGTCCGCGGACAACCAGCGCTGCGCCAGCCGATCACCGTCGGGCCCAGCCGCCTTCAGCAGCGGCAGCGCCACCGACAGCCGATGCCGTACCACTGCCAGCAGCGCATCCTCGTCGGCAACACCGTCGACGCCCAGACAGCCAACAACAGACAAAGCCTGGTTGTGCAGCATGTAGTAAGTGAGCCGGTCGTCCACGATCGTGTCGTCGACTACGGCCAGTGTCGAGTCCGAGAGACCAGTGACAGCCAAGAGGTCGTGCAGGTACGACGAAGCGAGGTAGTAGCCCTGGTTGTCGCGGTAGGCGCCACCAGTGATCCGACCGGCGTCGTCCAGCCGGATCAGAGTGTTCTGCTGGTGCGCCTCCAGCCCGATACCGGTCTCGGCGTACAGGTGCAGCATCGGCACCAGCACCGAGTCGACGTACGACGCCACCCACGCAGCAGGGTCCGCTGCAGCCAGGTCACTCAGCCGAGAAAGCCGGCCTGGCCGGGGAGCCACCAGGCCGGCTAGACACGCGTATTCGTCAACAGCAGAAGGCACTTCCCGTACTGCGACGTCCAGGCCCGTCAAGGTCGGCCCACCCTCATCCAATGCGACCCAGGCCGGGTCCCGGACGATGGTGAACCGCGGATGGGAGGTCGCAGTACCAGCGTTGTACGCCGCGTCGAGCAGCCGGTTGATCTCCAGGCCGCGGCGAAGCTCTGTCGGCGTCGACTCGCGCCGGGAGTTGGTGATACGCAGCCCGAGTGACAGCTTCAGCATCACCGGCAGGTCTGGGTGGTAGACGGTCCGCAGTGACGACGTCGGGTACCACTGGGCGCCTAGTGGCCCGAGCGGCTTCACCCGGCCTTCCGCTACCAACCGAGCCACCCGCGGTCGGTCAAGCAGCGACGCGGCCTGCCACGGGTGGGCAGGGATCAGCACTGTGCCGGGCGCAGGCGTGATGCCGGCCAGCGCGGCCATCAGCTGCAGAGCGTCCAGTCCCTGCAACGATGGCGCGCCGGCCACCTGGTCCGACGACACCAGTTCGGCGTCGGCTTCGAACCAGTGCACCGCGAAGCGGCCACCCAGCTCCGGCGAGTACGCCGTGAGCTCGGCACCGCTCAACCCGTCCCGGCTCTTCGGAGCCGGATGGTTCAGGTGGCCGAACAGCAAAGCCTGCTCGGTCTCCAGGAATCGGCCCGGGCCGCGCTTGCCCTCGTCGGCGGCGAACAGTGCGACGTTGCGCACCGACTCCGCAGTACGGGCCGCGAGGTCGTCGACCTCGTCGGGATCAGCGTCGACCGAGAGCAGCCGCACCAGCTCCTCCGGCGCGACGGCCTCACCATCCACCAGTACGTCGGTGAATTGATGCAGGCCCGTCCGCGAGGCGTGCTGGACGAAGGCCGTCACGCCGCCGACGCCAAGATCCAGTGGGCCGGCCGCGACCGGCACCGACCTTTCCCGGGTGTAGCAGCGCAGGATCGCGTTCAGGTGTGCCTCGACTGCCACCGATGGAGTCACGCAGTATCCCTTCCCGACAGAACTTCGCGGCCGACGGCAACGACCTGATCGAGGAGCTCCTCGATGTCCGGGACCGTCGTGTTCGGGTTCAGCAGCGTCAGCTTCAACGCGACCACGGCCGGCCCACCGGCTCGGGCCGGCCGCCTGGTCCGCCCGATCAGCACCCGGCCCGACGTCAGCAGCCGACGCCGGACCTCACCCTGGACAGCGTCCAGGTCAACAGCTCCCGGCCCGGTGACCCGGAACACCACCGTGGTAAGGGTCACCGGCGCCAGCAACTCAAGGTTGCTATCGGCAACAACCCGGGCCGCCGCGGCGACGGCCAGCTCGTGACAGGTGTCGAGCATCGTGCCCAGTCCGGACCGGCCGTACGCCGTCAGCGTGGTCGCCACTTTCACCGCGTCCGGCCGACGCGTGGTCTGCAGACTCCGGCCGAGCAGGCCGTCCAGCCCGGAGTCGATGTCGTCGGCCGGATTGAGGTAGTCCACCGACCGGCCGAACGAGGCGAACTGGTCCCGATCGGCCACGAGCAGCATGCTGGTCGCCGCCGGCTGCCAGCCGATCTTGTGCAGGTCCAGCGTCACCGAGTCGGCGACCGGCAACTCCGCCAGCAACGGAGCCAGCCGGTCCGAGAACAAGGCGCCGAACCCGTACGCCGCGTCGACGTGGACCCAGGCTCCGTGCGCGCGGGCGAGCGAAGCGATCCCGGCGATCGGGTCGACCGAGCCGTAGTCCGTCGTACCGGCCGTCGCCACCACGGCGATCGGCGTACGGCCAGGCTTCGCAAGCTCGGCTTCGAGCAGGTCGAGTCGCAGCCGGAAGTCGTCGTCGGTCGCGATCGGGACCACCGCCTCTTCGCCGAGCCCGAGGGCCGCGCAGGCTCTCTGAATCGAGAAGTGTGCCAGCTCGGAACAGAACACGACAGGCTTCGCCAGCCCCTGTACGCCGAACCGTCGGGCATCGATTCCAGCCCGGCCGGCCGCGCTGTCCCGGGCGATCAGCAGCGCGAGGAGATTCGAGATGGATCCGCCCGGAGTCAGTACGCCGTCCGCAGTGCTCCCGAAGCCCGCCAGCCGGGCCAGTGACCGCACCACCCACTGCTCGATCGCGAGCGTCGCCGGGCCGGAGTCGTAGGTGTCCATCGATGCGTTGCTGGCCGAGGCCAGCGCGTCCGCATCGACCGCGACCTGCAGAACCGGCGGCTGCAGATGAGCCGCGGCATGCGGATGACTGAGGTCGATCCCCTGCGCATCCAGCAACGAGGCGATCAGGTCGAGCGCCGCCGATTCGCCGACGCCGGTCGACGGCACCCGCGCCTCGCCGAGCCTCGCCGCGACCCGGCCCAGCACCTCGCCCGGCGCGCCACCCGGTAACGGCCCCCGGCCCCGATCGTTGACCGTGGTGGCGAGCGGCCACCGGGCCGACGTCGACGGCAGCGCTATCAGCGGCGCGGGTTGGGGCATGCCGGACTCCCGAGGATGTTGTCGAGTAAGGTAACCCTTACTAAGGCATGCCTAACCTACTGATCACGGTCAGGGAACGCCAATCGGGGGTCGGTCAGCGGCCGTACGGCGTGCGGGTCAGGATGAACGTGGCGACGTCGAGGTGGCTGATCGTGTCGCCGTCCCGGACCACCCGCAACCGCTCGCCCGCCAGGTAGCCGTCGCGGCCCCGGTAGAGATCGGGGCCGATCGGCGAGAAGCGGCAGCTCATTCCGCCGGACAGCTGGAGGATCCCGCCCACCACACTGAACGTCAGCGGCGTATTGCCCCAGTACCAGTGCCCGAGCAGTTCCTCACCCTGCGCCAGCTCCGCCTCTGGCAACCACTCCGGCGCCAACGCCGGCTCGTACGACGCCAGCACGCGCATCAGGTCCGAGCGGCACCGACGCGCACCTCCCGTACGTCGCGTTCGCCAGCGTGACGCCGCCAATGCGACGGGCCCGGTCCACGAACATCCCGGCGACGAAGCCCGGCATCGACCCGGTGTGCCCGACGAAGATGTGCGGGTCGTCCGCGTGCAACCGCAGACCCAGCCCGTACGACGCGCTCAGCGCCTCGCGCGGATCGGCGGCGGCCGGCGCGGCCATCTCGTCGATCGTGTCCCGGCTGAGGATGTCGTAGCCCGGGTCGATCCAGAACGAGGCGTACTTCGCCAGGTCCTCGATCGTGCTCCACAGCTGCCCGGCCGGAGCCATCGCGCCGGCGTCGTACGCGGGCTCCTGCTCGAGTCGCCCGCTGAACGGATGCACGGAGAACCCTTGTGCAGCGGGCCGCACCGGGAAGTACGTCGTACGGCGCATCTCCAGCGGATCCAGGATTCGCGCGGCGACCAGCTCCATCCACGGCTCGCCCCGCAGCCGCGCCACGACCTCACCGAGGAGGCCGTAGCCGAGGTTGGAATAATGGTGCCGCCGATCAGGCTTTCCGGCCGCCTGGGACTCGTTCATCGCCGCCGCCAGGGTCTCGAACGACACGCCTGGGTTGCGTTCCCACCAGTCGCCCTCGGGCTCGGCGTTCATCCCGCCCGAGTGCGCCAGCAGTTGCCTGATGGTGAGATCGCCGAACGCGATGCCCGGGAGATGCTTGCCCACGGCATCGTTCAGCGAGAGCAGCCCGTCGTCGCGGCACTGCAGCACCAGTACCGCGGTCATCGTCTTCGTGATCGACCCGATCCGGTACTGCACATCGGACCCCGGTGTCAGCCCGTCGGTACTGGCGAACTGCCCCCGCGAACCGGTCCACGCCAGCGCGCCGTCCTTGATCACACCGGCATTGATCGACGGCAACTTCCACTCACTCTGGGCCGCTGCCACCTCGGCGTACAAGGCGGCAGCGGTGTCAGGGCGCAGGGTCACTCAAAAGCCTCCGGGGCAGGGCAGGAGCAGATCAGATTGCGGTCGCCGTACGCGCCGTCGATGCGGCGCACCGGCGGCCAGTACTTCGCGGTGCGGTCGACCGACTGCGGGAAGGCCGCCTCTTCGCGGGTGTAGGCGTGCTCCCACTTGTCGTTGATCACCGACGAGGCGGTGTGCGGCGCGTTCACCAGCGGGTTGTCGCCGGCCGGCCACTCCCCCGCCGCGACCCGGTCGACCTCGTGCTTGATCGCGATCATCGCGTCGCAGAAACGGTCCAGCTCACCGAGGTCTTCGGACTCGGTCGGCTCGACCATCAGGGTGCCCGCGACCGGGAACGACATCGTCGGCGCGTGGAAGCCGTAGTCGATCAGCCGCTTCGCGACGTCGTCGACGGTGATGCCGGTCTCCTTGGTCATCGGCCGCAGATCCAGGATGCACTCGTGCGCGACCAGCCCGTTCTCGCCGGTGTAGAGCACCGGGAAGGCGCCCTCGAGCCGCTTGGCGACGTAGTTCGCCGTCAGTACCGCGGCCTTGGTGGCAGCCGTCAGACCCTCGCCACCCATCATCCGGATGTAGGCCCACGAGATCGCCAGCACACCGGCCGAGCCGAACGGCGCGGCGCTGATCGGGCCGACACCGGTCTCGGGACCGGCCTGGTCGAGCAGCGGGTGGTTCGGCAGGTACGGCGCGAGGTGGGCCGCCACCGCGACCGGACCGACGCCGGGGCCGCCGCCACCGTGCGGGATGCAGAACGTCTTGTGCAGGTTCAGGTGGCTGACGTCGCCACCGAACTCGCCCGGCTTCGCCAACCCCAGCAGGGCGTTCAGGTTGGCGCCGTCGACGTACACCTGGCCGCCGTGGTCGTGGACGATCTGGCAGACCTCGGTCACGCTCTCCTCGTACACACCGTGCGTGGACGGGTAGGTGATCATGATCGCCGCGAGCTTGTCCGCGTGCTCGTCAGCCTTAGCCCGCAGGTCGTTGAGGTCGATCGTGCCATCATCGTTGCCCTTGACAACGACTACCCGCATGCCGGCCATCACCGCGGAGGCGGCATTGGTGCCGTGCGCGCTGGACGGGATCAGGCAGACGTTGCGGTCCTCGTTGCCCTGGGCCCGGTGGTACGAACGGATCGCGAGCAGGCCGGCGAGCTCGCCCTGGCTGCCCGCGTTCGGCTGCAGGGAGACCTTCGCGTAGCCGGTGACCTCGGCCAGCCAGCGCTCGAGCTGACTGATCAGCGTCACGTAGCCGGCCGCGTCCTCGATCGGCGCGAGCGGGTGCATGTCGGCGAACTCCGGCCAGGTGATCGCTTCCATCTCGGTGGTCGCGTTCAGCTTCATCGTGCAGGAGCCGAGCGGGATCATGCCGCGGTCGAGCGCGTAGTCGTAGTCGGACAGCTTGCGCAGGTACCGCAGCATCGCTGTCTCGGACCGGTGCGTGTTGAACACCGGGTGGGTCAGGTACTCGCTGGTCCGGACCACCGTCGCGGGCCAATCAGCGCCGGCCAGCGCTCCGTCGTACTGGACGCCGAAGGCGCGGCAGACCCGGCCGAGCGCGGTCGCGTCGGTCTTCTCGTCGCAGGAGATGCCGACGTGGTCCGCGTCGACGAGACGCAGCCAGATGCCGGTCTGCCGGGCGGCGTCGACGACATCGGCCGCACGACCCGGAACCTTGGCGAGCACGGTGTCGAAGAACTGGTCGTGCACGACCTCGACGCCACCCGCCTTGAGCGACGCGGCCAGGCTGTCGGCGTTGCTGTGGACCCGCTCGGCGATCGCCTTGAGGCCCTCGGGACCGTGGTACACGGCGTACATGGAGGCGACGACGGCGAGCAGCACCTGCGCAGTACAGATGTTCGACGTCGCCTTCTCACGACGGATGTGCTGCTCACGGGTCTGCAGTGCGAGCCTGTACGCCGGGGCGCCGTCCGCGTCGACCGAGACGCCGACCAGCCGGCCCGGGAGCGACCGCTCGAGGCCGGCTCGCACGGACATGAAGCCGGCGTGCGGACCGCCGTAGAACAGCGAGACGCCGAAGCGCTGGGACGAGCCGATCACGATGTCGGCGCCGGCCTCACCGGGCGCTTCGAGCAGGGTCAGCGCGAGCAGGTCGGACGCGACCGCGACGAGCGTCTCTTGTGCGTGCGCGGCTTCGATCAGCGGCTTGAGATCCCGTACTACGCCGCCCGAGCCCGGGTACTGCACCAGGAAACCGAAGAAGTCGCCCTCGGGCAGCCCATCGGTCGTGTCGGCGACGACGACCTCGATGTCGAGCGCCTCGGCGCGGGTCTGCACGACCGCGATCGTTTGCGCGAACGTGTCGGCGTCGACCAGGAACCGGTTGCTCTTGCCCTTCTTGTTCGACCGGTGCGCCAGCGTCATCGCCTCGGCGGGCCGCGGTGCCCTCGTCCAGCAGCGACGCGTTCGCGGTCGGCAGGCCGGTCAGGTCGGACACCACCGTCTGGAAGTTCAGCAGCGCCTCGAGGCGGCCCTGGGAGATCTCCGGCTGGTACGGCGTGTAGGCGGTGTACCAGGCCGGGTTCTCGACCAGCCGGCGGACGATCACCGACGGGGTGAAGGTGCCGTAGTACCCCTGGCCGATCATCGTGGTGGCGACGTTGTTGCGCGCGGCGAGCTGACGCAACTCGGTCAGTGCGTCCACCTCGGAGGCCGGCTCGGGCAGCCGGAGCGGCTCGGTGGTCCGGATCGACGCGGGGACGGCGGCATCGACGAGCGCGTCGACATCGGCGTACCCGAGGGCCTGGACCATCCGCGCGACCTCGTCCGGACGTGGCCCGATGTGCCGGTCGGCGAAGACAGCTGACACTTGCGGAAGGGATTGTTCAGTCATTGAGGAGGCTCCGTTGCTGACAATTGCCGGTGGCCTCCCCCTCTGTCACGCAGCGCACGCTTCAGAGTCGCCTAAGGCACTCGGTCCATGGGCCTGAGAGGTTCCGGGGAGGAATTGCCCCTTCGGCGCCCAACCAAACAACCCGGCTGAGACTCTCCCGAGTGCTGTGTACGGCTAGCTTGAGCCTACCTCAGCCGGTCATGCGGGCGCGGCGACGGGCAGCGAGCTCGTCGTTGGCGTGACTGTCGTCGGTGTCCGAGTGTGCGTCCAGACGCTCGGTCGGCAGCTCGGCCAGCGATCCCTCGACCTCGCGCCAGACACCGCCGAGTGCGATGCCGAAGACGCCCTGACCGCCGGCCAGCAGGTCGATGACCTCGTCCGGCGAGGTGCACATGTAGACCGAAGCGCCGTCGCTCATCAGCGTGATCTGGGTCAGGTCATCGATTCCACGCTTGCTCAGGTGGGCGATGGCACTGCGGATCTGCTGCAGCGAGATCCCGGCGTCGAGCAGGCGCTTGATCACCTTCAGCAACAGCACGTCGCGGAAGCCGTACAGCCGCTGCGTCCCGGAGCCGGTCGCCGGGCGCACGGACGGCGAAACCAGTCCGGTCCGGGCCCAGTAGTCGAGCTGGCGGTAGGTGATCCCGGCCGCGGCACACGCCGTCGGGCCGCGGAAGCCGACATCGTCAGGCATCGGCCTCAGGTCGTCATCGAACAGCAGGCCCTGTACGCCGGCGCTTGCGGCCGCCTCGGCGTGTGCTTCGGACGTCGACTGCGCCGTCAGATCAGTGTCGCCGGTGCGTGTCACGCCTGAGCCTCCCTGGGTACCGACTGGAACGGATCACATCCGTGGAGTTACAACACTCCACAACTCCTTCAAGGTAAGCCGTCGCTCAGGACCGGTCAACGACAACCGCTCCGAGCCGGTAGCGTGTCGCGCCCACAACTCGAATCGTTACCTGCCCGCCCTTGTACCAGGAGCGCTCAAACTCACGCCCCGTGACCGCTGAATGACAGGTTCGTACGGGAAGGTCAGCTCTTGTCGAAGTCTTCGGGTGTGACGTTGTCGAGGAATTCGCGGAAGCGTTCTACTTCCTCTTCCTCGACTACCTCTTCGTCGTCGGTCTCGCTCTCGGGGACCGGGATGCCGGCTTCGGCGAGGATCTCTTCGGTGCAGAACACCGGGGTGCCGGTACGCAGGGCCAGCGCGATCGAGTCGGACGGGCGGGCCGAGATCTCGGTCTTGTCGTCGAAGACGATGATCGCCTCGAAGACGCCGTCGGTGAGGTTCACGATCCGGACCTGGGTCAGCGTGTGCCCGAGGACGCGGATGGTCTCCGCGAACAGGTCGTGGGTCAGCGGCCTCGGTGGTTCCATCCCCTGCTGGGCGAACGCGATCGCACTCGCCTCGGCCGCGCCGATCCAGATCGGCAGGTACCGCTCGCCGCCGACCTCCCGGAGCAGCACGATCGGCTGACTCGAGGGCATCTCCACCCGTACTCCGACTACGTCGACTTCGCGCACAACTCCAGCCTACTCTGCGGGCCGGCCCGGGGATGGCCCACGGGGTGCGCCACCATCGGATCGGCTGGACAGATCCACCCGGAACCAGGAGCACTCAAGACGGAGCAGCGCCCAAGGCGAGCGTGCCCGAGCCGGGAGCAACGCCCGAGGCAAGCGTGGTCAGCGCTTGAGACGCGAGCGGACGAGTGCCGCGTGCAGGCGGACAGCCAGGGCGGCGAGCTCCTGGGTCTTGTCGTCGCGGCGGTGGCTCATCACTTGCTCGATCAAGCCCACCTCGCGGTCGGCCGCCGTACGGAAGGGTCGTAGATGCCGCGGCTCGATCCCGTACTGCGCGAACTCGGCGGCCGTCTTCGCGACCAGGATCGCGTCGCCGTCGTAGTGGTTGCCCCGAGCTACCACCAGGTTGTGGCTCTCCAGCTCGTCGAGCAGTTCCACACTGATGCCCGCGGCAACGCGAAGCTCCTCGCGGGTCAGCTTCAGCTCGGTCCCGTACGCCGCGAACTCCTCCGCCCCGGGCAATTCGGGCGGCCCGGGCAGATCCGACGGCGCCACCGGCGGCCCGCCGACCGAAGGCCGCAGCCCGCGGTCCATCGCACCGAGGTGTTCCTTGATCACCCGCAGCGGCAGGTACTGGTCGCGCTGGGCAGTCAGTACGTAGCGCACCCGCTCGATGTCGGCGGCGCTGAACTTGCGGTACCCGGACGCGGTCCGGGCCGGCGCCACCAGTCCCTCCGCTTCGAGGAAGCGGAGTTTGGAGATGGTGACGTCGGCGAACTCGGCCTGCAGGATTTGCAGCACCTCACCGATGCTGCTGCCACCAGCCGATGGCTCAGGCTTGGCCACTGGCGTAGTACACCAGGCGGTACTTGCCGATCTGGACCTCGTCGCCGTTGGACAGCAGGACCTCGTCGATCCGGTCCCGGTTCACGTAGGTCCCGTTCAGGCTGCCGACGTCGCGGACCTTCACGCCCTGGCCGTCGCGCCGGAACTCGGCGTGCCGGCGGGAGACGGTGACGTCGTCCAGGAAGATGTCGCTGTCGGGGTGCCGGCCGGCCGTGACCACGTCGACGTCCAGCAGGAACCGGCTGCCCGCGTTCGGCCCGCGCTGCACGATCAGCAGCGCCGATCCCGACGGCAGTGCGCCGACCGCGGCCTCGTCCTCGGCGGACAACTGCTCGCCCTGCTCGAACCGCTCGGTCTCGGGCTCGATGCTGATCGGAGTCAGCATCGCGGTGTCGGTCACACCGGGGGCGGGCACCGGACGGTCCGCGCCAGGGAGCATCGTTCCGCACTGCGAGCAGAACCGGCTGCCCTCGGAGTTCTCGTGCCCGCACTGGTTGCAGAACGGCATGCTGTGATCCTCCCGATCGCCGGCGGTCCGGCGACGTCTAATAGAACCCCGTATGACAAGTGTGACCGGCCGTCAAAACGGCCGGTACCTCAACCCTCGACCAGCGGTTGAGGTCCGGACAACCTATCAGCTCTGCTCGAGCTGTCCTTTGTAGGTCTCGGCGTCCATCAGGGCCGCGACCTCTTCGTCGTCGTCGACCTCGATGTCGATCAGCCAACCCTCGCCGTACGGGTCGGTGTTGACCAGGTCCGGCTGGTCGGCAAGCGCCTCGTTGACGGCGCGGACAGTGCCGTTCAGCGGGGCGAACAGGTCGCTCACGCTCTTGGTGGATTCCAGCTCGCCACAGGAGTCGCCGGCCCGCACCGCGGTACCGACCTCCGGCAGCTGGACGTACACGATGTCGCCCAGGGCGTCCTGCGCGAAGTCGGTGATACCGACTCGCACCGGCCCTTCGCCGGCCTTCACCCATTCGTGTTCGGCCGTGTACTTCAGGTCTTCGGGGTACACCTCGGTCCTCTTTCGCTCAAGGGTCAGGGTTCACTTGGTAGGGCTGGGCGCCGGGCGAGCGTAACGATGCTCGTCGGCCGCGTGCAAGGCGGTGATCTGTACCTGTGGCAGCTCGGTCACTTCCGCGGTGCCACCGATCTGCGGACCGGTCACCTCGCTGACCAGACCGCCGGGGAAGTTGGCCGCCTCGGCCAGGTTGTGCGACTCGCCGATCGCTTCGATCACGTACGGCGAATTGACCTTCTCCCCGTCGACCTTCACGCCGGGGGCGTCGTCGGTCAGATCCGTACTGGCGACCACCCGGACCGAACCGTTGATCTGGATCGCCTCGGCGCCGGCGTCGCGCAGCTCCTCGATCGCGTCGAGCAGGTTGCTCGACTGCATCTTGCCGTCCGGATCGTTCAGCGTGATCCGTACGCCGGGTCCCTGGGCAGGCATCGTGCCGGCCAGGATGCCGAGCACCCGGACCTGCTGCTCGGCCTGTTCGCGGGCGGTCTGCGCCTTGTCGGCGCTGGAGGCCAGGCTGTTCTTGCGCGCCTGGAGTTCGGTGATCTCGCTCTCCAGCCGGCGGGTGTTCTGACCCAGGCCGTCCAGGATCGCGATCAGGTCCTCACGGCGGGCGTTCTGGTAGCCGTCGTCCCCCCGGTTCACCCGGACCTGGACGACCGCCATACAGGCCACCAGCGCCAGTACCACGGCCACGATCGCCTGGCCGCGGGACGGCTTGAAGCCGGCCCGCAACCGGCGCAGCGCCAGGTTCGGCAGCTTCGCCTTCGGCATCGGCGTCGGCTTCACCGGATGCGCGGCATCGGCCGGCTCAGGCGAGGGCGGGGTCGGGTCGTCGGTAGTCATCTCAGGCCCTGAAGACGTGCCGCCGGATCGCGGCCATGTTGGTGAAGATCCGGATCCCGAGCACGACCACCACACCGGTGGACAGCTGGGAACCGACCCCGAGCTGGTCGCCGAGGTAGACGATCAGCGCCGCGATCAGCACGTTGGAGATGAAGGAGACGACGAACACCTTGTCGTCGAAGATCCCGTCCAGGAACGCCCGCAACGCGCCGAACACCGCGTCCAGCGCCGCCACGACGGCGATCGGCAGGTAGGGCTGCGCCCACTCCGGCACATCGGGCGCGACGATCAGACCGACGACCACGCCGATCACCAGACCGAGTACGGCGATCATTTCGGTCCACCCACCTTCGCGTACCGCAGCGCGATGGTCGCATCGGCTGGCACCAGCAAGGAATCCTCCGTCGTGATGGTCATCCGGACATGGAAATTGCTGACCAGGTACTGCACCCACTGGCCGCCCGAGCTCTGCGCGAACCGGGCCGGCATGGTCGCCGTCTCACCGATCGCGAGCACCGTGTACGGCGGGGTCAGCGAGCTGTAACCGACCGTGATCGCGCTACCGGCGCCGCGGATCGCGGTCAGTGAGGTGAGCCGGTGACCGTTGACCGAGATGGCCTCGGCGCCCGCGGTCCACAGCCCGTTCACCAACTGCTGCAGGTCGACGTCGAGCAGCCGGCCCTCTTTGTCGTTGGCATCCTTCGCATCGTCGATCACGGCCTTCAGACCGGGTCCCTTCAACGCGACCGCACCCGCCTGCAACTCCAGGTCGTCCAACTGCTTCTGCAGCGCGGCACCCGAGCTCGTGTTGCTCAGCCCACCTGCCTGCAGCCCTCGTACTTCGTCGGCAAGCTTCGTCTGCTGGCCACGCAGATCGGTCAGCCGGGTGTCGGCCTGGCTGATCCGCGCGATCAGTTCCTTGCGCTGTTTCTCCGCCTCGGGCGCACTGCGATAGTTCTGCGACGCGGCCGTGCCGAGCAGAACGCCTAGTACGGCCAGAGCGATCACCAGGATGATCCGGTGCCGCGACCTGGTCCGCTGTGCCTGCCTGGTCCTGGCGGCGACGGCGTAGCCCTCGTCGAGCGGGTGGGCCATCAGGTTGTTCAGCAGTGACATCGATGCGTCTACTCGACGCGGCGGTGCTTGCTGCGGTCCGGGTGGGGACTGGGTCACGACCCCGCCGGTCCGCTGATCGGCTTCACCGTCTGGATCAGGTGACGCAACTGCGCGAAGTACAGGGCACCGGCCCAGTAGTACAGAGCCGTTCCCCAGATCGCGAAGGCCCAGCCGAAGACGCGGGCCAGGAGGTTCAGCGTGCTGTCGCCGTCGCCCAGCAACAGCAGCGGGAACGCGTACAGCAGGCAGAAGGTCGCCGACTTGCCCAGGAAGTGCACGGGCAATGCGTTGTAACCGCGGCGATGGAGCGCCGGCAACGTGAACGTCAGCAGCAGGTCTCGCAGCGGCAACGCGATCGCGAGCCACCACGGGATGATGTCGCGCAACGCCAGTCCGAGCACGGTCGCGAAGATGTAGAGCCGGTCCGCCACCGGGTCGAGCATCTGCCCGAGCCGCGTGGTCTGATTCATCCGGCGGGCGATCTGGCCGTCGGCCCAGTCGGTGAACCCGGAGATCGCCAGCACCAGCAACGCCCAGCCGTCTTCCTTCGGGCCGAGGATCAGCCAGAGGAAGAGTGGCACGCCCAGCAACCGCAGGAAGCTGAGTGCATTCGGGATCGTCAGCACCCGGTCGGACACTTCCAGCTCCGGCACGCGACCCTCCCTCTACTCTCCAACGCCCCTGTTCCGGTCGTTACTGTACTTGGGCACACCACCAGATTTTGCTCGGGCCACTCCGGGGCTTCCCGCCTTCCCCGAGATTGGCGGCACAGTGTCCCCGACTAGCTGAACGTCTCTCCGCCGCCCCGGCTACGCCCGCCGCCGACCAGTGACCCGACAGCAACCCGATCGAGACCTGCCCGCGGCCCGGCGCGGATCTATCGTGGGCCGCAGTCTGGAGAGCGGAGAGGCGCGATGAAGTTCCTGATCCTGATCTACGGCAATCCGGAATCGCGGGACGTGTGGAACCAGTTGACCGAAGAGCAGCAGCGGGAGTCGATGATCGGGTACACCGGCCTCCACGAAGCGCTGACGGCCAGTGGCGAGTTGATCGTGTCGCACTCGCTGGCAGACGCTGTCACGACCAAGCAGGTGCTGGTCCGGAACGGCAACGTGATGACCACCGACGGGCCGTTCGCCGAGGAGAAAGATCGTTAGACGCTGTCCGTGGGATCATTGACACCACGGGAGGTCTGGGGATGACTCGCAAGCGGAACGTGTACGCGAACAAAATGGCGCTTATGGCGGCCGGTGCACGGGTCATCGCGCTTATCTACGCGCGGGCCAGTCAGGACAATAAAAAGCAAGAGAAGTCGGTCGGGGATCAGCTTGACCTAGGGAAAGGCGAGGCCAAGCAAAATCGCTGGACCGTAGGGAAAGTCTTTTACGACAACAACATCTCGGCATCCAAGTACGCACGCGGTAAGAAGCGGCCCGATTACGAATTGCTGTTGGAAGCGATCGAATCCGGCGAGGGTGACGTACTGATTCTGTTCGAGCTTGCCCGCAGCAATCGCGACCTGATGATTTACGTGAATCTCCGTGAGCTTTGCATCCGGGTCGGCTTGTATTTCTGGCTCATTGGTGGCCAGTTGTACGATTTGCGAGTTCGTGCGGATTTGATGAGTCTCGGGTTTCAAGCGGTACAGGCAGAGGATCAATCCGTCGCTACGCACGAGAACGTCAAGCGGGGAAAAGCGGGTTCCGCGTTGCGTGGCCTTCCTGCCGGGAAACTCAACTACGGTTACACGCGGGTTTACGATGGGGAGACGGGTGCTTTCGTTAAGCAAATCCCGGATGTCGAAATCCGGGAAGCGGTGAGCGATGACGGCAAGGTTTCCAAGTACACGAGAGCGGGCATTATCCGTTTCGTGTTCGAGAGCTTGGACGAGGGGAAGTCGATTCACAGTATCGAAAAGTCGATTTTCGATCGTGGCATTAGAAGCCGGAAAGGTAACCGGATCGGCCGCGCGGTGATTCGTAAGTGGGCTCTCAACCCTGTGTATATCGGGAAGCGGGTTCATCTCACCGAAACGGTGGGTGCTGGGCAATGGGATGGTCTGGTTTCGGATGAACTGTATTGGTCTGTAAACGTGCTGCTGAATGATGTGAAGCGGACCAAGACCCGTCCGGGGAGCGGTAAATATCTCGCGTCTTGGATCGGGAAATGCGCCGAAGACGGTAGCCCGATCAGTGTTACGCCCCCGTCCGAGCATTCATACAAAGAGCACGTTTACCGCTGCTACCGGAAAAACTGCTGGACGATTCCGATGGTCGAGCTTGATTCGTTCATCCTGTCCACCGTCATTGCTTGGTGCTCCCGCCCGGACATTGAAGAGTTGCTGACAGCGGCATATACCGCGAATGACGAGGCGTTGAGCGAGGCGCGGGCCGAAGCTAAGCGCATTGAAAGCGAGTGGGAATCGTGGATGAAGGACGCGACCGCACAACGGCTCAAGCCGAGCGTTGTCGCGCGATTTGAAGCACAGTTCGAAATGGACCTGCAAGCGGCCAGAGATCGCGCTAGCGAATTGAGCCTGCCGTCGGTCCTGCGGGATTCGATCGGCCCGGACGCTGAACGCAAAATCATGTCGGCAGATATTGAGGTGAAGCGGGAACTGATCCGACTTCTCGGCCCGTTCGAGGTCACGCGGGCACTCCGGAAAGACAATGTGCCCCTGACGGACCGCGTGAACTGGCTCGGTCTGCTGGGCTCGGAATTCTCCGACGACGGGCCGAAACTGTAGCGCTGGCAACATCACATGAGTGAGGGTCGCAGACATTGCCGTCTGCGACCCTCACTCATTTTCTATGTGGAAGGGTTATCGGCTTTCCCGTAACCGAGCATTCGCGCGATACGCGCGGCCAACTCGGGCGGGGGTGGCGGCATTGTTGCCACTAACGCGAGAATATCCGGATCGTCGGGTTTGTAGATTCGGGTTTGTTGCTGCTCCTTTCTCGCCGTGGATTCGGCGCGGCTGACGGATTGTTTACGGGTTGGCGTCGGTTATCGCCTCCAATGTGTTTGTTTATCGGCAGGCGCGTTATGGTGTTTTTCGTCGCACGCGTTCAACGTTCGGGGTCACCCCCGCTTCGTTGCGTGTGGCAACGGCTGGGCCATCGTGTGTACCCCCTCGCGGTGGCCCAGCCACCCCGCCCGCTACTGCCTCCCGTGGCCGTCACTGTGTGTGGTTGTGCAGGGAGTGTGCACGGTTGGTTCCAGAGTTCCGGATGTGTGCCTCAACGTGCGGGCGCGCGCGAGATTCTGGAACTTTGGAACCAACCTGGAACGATCACTCAGGGTGAGATTCGGGGTCGCCTTCCTGCTGGCCCTGAGGGGCTGTGTCGGCGCGGCGGGACCGCCACAGACCGCGCCCGACCTGTTCGGCCTGCCCCTGCGCCTTGAGCGCGTTCAAGCGCCGGTAGAGCTGGGTCTTGCCGTGCCCGGTCACTGCCCGGAGATCGGCCACCGAGACGCCTTCGGCCGGAGCGTCGTTCAACGCTGCCCAGAGCGCCATCTCCGGGCCAGAGACACCTGCGGGTGACCCGTTGGACCCCTGACCCCCCGAAGGGCCGTCAGAACGGCTCTCAGAGCGTCCGCCCGGTCCTGTGTCGGCATGGCGGGCGTGCAGGTCGGCTGCTGCCCTCACGTCGGCGTCGGTGATCCGGTAGGCGCGTCCGCGCCGGGGAGTGTCCATTCCCGGTCCGGACACGAAGAATTTCCCCGGACTGTCGAACATGGTCGTATCCCATCCTGCCTTGAGTTTCCCGGCTCCCAGGATCAAATCAACGTCGGGACGTTCATTCACCCGGAGACAGAAACGAACCTGCATTTGTGACCTGGCTGCCGTTCCTTCACCCATTGCTGTCTGAGTCGGCCGCTGGGTCGCAATGATCAGGGTCACGCAGACCGCGCGGCCACGCCGTGCGATCGAGTCCGCGAGCTTCTGTGCTTTTCTTGAGAGTTCCGCGTATTCGTCGATGATGATGAACAGTGCAGGCGCGTCGAATTCCGGTTCCCATTCACGCCGGCCTGAGGCCATCAGGAAACTCGCGCGCTTTTCCAATTCTGCGACTCCCGCGGCCAGCAGTATTTCTGCAGAATCTTTGTTGGTGGCTACGGGACGGTTTAGGGCTCTCGACCAGGGGCTGAGTTCCATCCCTTCTTTCAGGTCGATTCCCCACATCGCGACATCGCCGCATTCCGCGAGACGGGCAAGAATCACGTTCAACAGCCCGGACTTGCCGGAATCGCTCGCGCCACCGATCAGAACATGTTTGCGCAGGAACGACACCGAGATATCGGAACCGTCCTCGAACACTCCGACCGTGATTGGTTGCGTGATCGACTGATTGCGTTTCCCCGGACGCGGTGCCCATTCAATCGGTTCCGAATGCGGGTCAACCTCGACCATGCGCAGGGTGAACGCTCCGGCATCATGATTGACCGGCTCGACGCGCAATGCCCCGTTCCTTGCGCCGAATGCCGATTCCAGTTGGGGTATCGCGGTAATCGCCTCGGTCCAGTGCTGACCGCGCCGAAGCTTGATTCTCGCGGTCCATCCCCATTTATCGAGAATCGCTGACAGCATTTTCGCGCCGGTGAGTCCGGCCGCGTCGGCAGTGTCAGGGAACCGGTCCCGCAGAATACGCACCTTTGTGAGGCGTCGCCGGTCCTCCCGCCAAAGCCACGGGACCGCGAACGTGGCCGTTGCCAGGAAGGCAACTAGTTCCATTTTCCCGGCTGTCGGCCCGATCACGGTAGCAATGGTGAGCCATACCGAAACGGACAGAATGAATCCGGTTCCCCATAGCCGGACCCGCCACCGATTCAGCAACGGGTATCGGCTGATCAGTGCGACGGGCCGGAACGTGAGTAATAGCAATCCGGTCAGTCCGGCTACTACGGGCATGGGCCACCAGTTCGGGCCGGACGCGTGCAGCCACGCCCCGCCGACAAAGCAACCAATGAGCCAGTAGACGGGGGCGAGTTCGGCGCGGTAACGCCAGAGAGCGCGAAAGAATTCGTCGCCCACATAGAACATGTCACCGCCTTGCCGGACAGGGACAATCCACATTTCGTCTTTCCGGCCATGGCGGCCGGGGCGGCCCCTCCCATAGGGAGAGGCCGCGCCACGGTAATTCCGTCGGCGCATCAAAGGGACTGACCACCCCACCGACGCGCAGGAATGACCTGTGCCAACGGGTGGAACCCCGGAGGCATCGGCAGAGCATCGGTCACGAAAGCCCAAGCCGAATCGGCGAACCACATATCGACCGGGCGGGGGTCGTTCTCGACCGCGACGCCCAGACCGGCGAGGCAGGCAGCCTGAAGGATCTGCCACTTCGCCCGAAGCCGGTAGATCTCGTTCACGAGATCGGGCACATCACAGGACGACAGAACCGCCCATCGGAGAAGATCGTCCATCGAGCCCACGCGGAGAGTCGCCTCAAATCGGGCGCGGATCTCGTCAATTTCGTACAGGGTTAAACGCTGATCAGACAACAGATACACCACCAGTTTCTAGGCACGAATAATTGGGTTCATACGGACTCCTTTCTCCTCGCTTAATGAAAATGGTTGTCAGCAGCCGGCCTGAGGCATAGGAAAAACTTTTTTGCCTTTGCCGGATGGTCGGGTCCGGGAATAGAGACTCATCCCAAAGACCGGACCCGACCGCATTGTCAGCTACTTACCGGCACCCGGTAGGTTCGTCAGGAATTGCTGAATCTGTGGCGCTAACCAGGTTGCTGCGAGCAGAAACCCGAACAGCGTGCAGATGATCGCGTGGAGGACCCGAAGGCCACCGAAGCGGATCAGCAGAACGACCATGATTCCGAATGCCAACACCAGCGACAATGATATTTGCAGAGTTCATCACCCCCTCTCGATCTCCTTGTGTGAGAGAGAGGGTGACCCCGTTGATTGCCGGAGTGAGGCTTACCGACAATCTTCCGCACGCCAGAACCGAACACGGCGAGCGCACTTCTTACAGCTAGTCCGGCCCCGCTCTTTCTGCGCACCACACGCGCAGCGAGTCTTGAACCGCACACACTGACCGTTTCTCAACCAACCACCTCCTTCAGTCGCTACAGCTACGGGGACCGCTTCCCCTTGAAACCCAGTCCAGCACACCTAGGCCGACAGCGTCAGACAGCTTGTGGATAACCCACCTGACACGCCTTGAATGCCCGAGGCAACAACCTCCAATCCGCCGAACAGGTCGCCCATCATTGCCCCCGGCAACAGCAGATAACAAGACCCACGGGTGCCGATTGCACGAAGCTGCAAAGCCCGTACACCCGCCTGTCAAGCCTTTAAACCACGGTTGCACAGTCATACGCATCCGCTTATGCACGTGCATTCGCACGGCCATTGCCCGAAGCAACAGGTTCACCGTTCAACAGAAAAGCGCAATCCCGACTGGCCCGCCTACTGGGAGTATCCGTGTGATTACGGAATGTCCCAGTGGGTTGCGGCCACGGAATCGCGCTATACGTGAAAGCTATTCAGTTGTTAGGCCCGGCATCCCCCCGTGCGCTCGGAGTCGCGCACGGAAGGATGCCGGGTATTCACAATCCCCCGCCCACTATGGGGGCCTCACGAGGGGCGGACGGGGGATTGTGGCTTGGAGACGGCGGGGCGTGTGTGGTTCTCTTTCCCGTCGGGCGGAATGGTCACACCACACACGCCCCACCGAAGTCAGGCATAACCGAGTTACAAGGCGGAAGGCTCGCCCCTTCCCCAAGCACATCAACCACCCTGACGGGCTTTTGTGAGTTCATTCAGGCAGAGTCACGCAGACTCTGTCGTCGGCAGAAATAGTCAGATGTACATATACGTGAAGTTCAATTTCTTTGGTCGAGCTTTGTCTAGCGCTCTTGCCCAAGGTTCTATCGAATCCAAGTTCAGCGTTTTCGTTGACGTTAAGTACGGCACGCAGTCCTTGCCGATACTTATAGCCCGGCCACCGGACGGCACCTCGCTCCATTTTCGCCACGTAATGCCCATCTAGCCGAGATTTCTCTCCTGTCGCTTCCCAAATCCACGCATTTACGGCGTCAGCGAGTTCGGTACGGGACATAGGTTCGCCGGGATTACTAGGCGATTCGGTTCGCTCGCGTGCCGCACGAAGCAGCTTGTTAGATGCATTCGTCGTCGCATGCTTTGCTAGCAACAGCCACGCCACCCCTTGGCTGGGTCGCACTGAGGCTCACTGCCGCGCCTGCGGCGAATGCGTGACCTGAGCCAGAGGATCAATCGAGCATCACGAAACCGCCTACTCGACATGGCCAGCAACCAGCACATGCACGCCGTCAGCCGTGAAGGCTTCAACTACGGCGAGTGGCGGGCTACCCAAACCTGCCAGATGATGAATCCCCGGAATAATTACGGTCCGCTCACCCTGCGCCGTCATCTTTTCGATCAACTTCTGGAACGCGTCTGGAACCGTCTCCAGCTTCTCAACGAAGATTTCAACGTGGTCGATGTTGAAACCCTTCTGAGTAGCGAATTTGAGAAGTCCGTCTTGTGCTCTCGCCATTTCGGTAGCGCTCATCATCACATGTTCGCGCAAGTAGATTGCGACATACGATTGTGGTGGTCGAGTTGTCTCCATGGTTTCCCCGTGAGTGATTGTCATTCGCCTATACCTGCGCATTCGCGCGCATCCAGAATCGGCCAACCTCCGGCGTCTCTAGCGGGCTGTGGCGATTGCGGCAGGACGGAAACCTCCGCCACGGGTCCGGCGTCAAGCCACACAATCTCGGTGTCTCCGCCGTGTCCGTGGACTTCGCGAACGTCACGAATACTCGCCCAAATGGAAGTCGCCTGCGGGTGACCGGGCCAATGCAATGCAACGGCTCCGGAAGACCAAACGACACCTTCCGCGACTATTCCTGTTCCGGATACGCCGCTGCTGTCTTTATGTCGAAGCAATTGAAATCGCTTCGGGTGCGCTCTTGATTCCATTGCCACCAGTCTCCTTGTCACTGGGCGGATCGCCGTTGCCTGCAACCTGATGCGGCAGGTACTCTGTCGTAGTAGTGACGTAAGAGTGTCGTGGATCTCAGGCTCCCGGAACGACAGTCAAGACGACAGCAGGACGACATCTTTACGACAGAGATAGGATAGAGTGAGTGGCTAACACGACGCTGAGGGCGGTTCGCGAGGGACTTCGGTTGACTCAGGACGAGTTCGCTAAGCGCATCCGCGAGGCGGGAGAGCGCTTGGACGAGCGGAATGATTGCACGCTGCGGACGGTGCAGCGCTGGGAGTCTGGGGCGGTCTCTTACCCAAGACGACATTTCATCAGAGCGATTGAAGCGGCCACCGGATACAGCATTGATCAACTGGGTTTCGACTATGTCGCGAAAGGTGGCGGCTTTTGGCAGGATCACGACGCCGGTAATTCGGGCGTCGCGCAAATTGCCGCTGACACTCGGGTTCCTGGTCACATGGTCGGCGGACCGCCGGTTAGTCTTTCTGGTATCTGGGAATCACGATGCACATACAAGTCATCCAGTCGCGATGAGAGCTTTGTTGACCTGTCCCATCTAGTTCTGTCGCATGTGGGTAACCAGATGACCGCACGATCAATTGATGGATCTATCACAGGCGGTGGATCGCTAATCGTGAAGCTTGAGCAGCGAATCCAAATCGTCACAGGTACCTGGGAACAAAAGACCGGGGAGGACTCGTACTATCAGGGTCAGGTATTCCATGGTGCTGTTCAGATGCACATTGATGCGACTGGAACGATGATGAAAGGCGCATGGACGGGATTTGGTCGAGACTTCGACGTAAACACAGGTACCTGGGAAATGCTCCGGCGCGATAACAACACACGGAACGCGGGACGCTACGCCTTTGTACCGGGAGAGCAACCCTCTGGCGACTGAGGGCGAGCCTCAGGCGGCCCGTTGTCGGCCGCCTAAGGCTGGATCTGGCACGGCTCAGGGGGCGGCAGGCGGGTGCTGTCGCCCCCTACACTTGCCCTCTGACCTGCGGAAACGTCTGAGAGCGGCTAACGACACTTGACTGAGGTGAAGGAGCAGCTGGCCGGGTTCTACCTGGTCGACTGCGACACCATCGAGCGGGCGATCGAGATCGTGCCGCAGATCCCCGAGGCCGAGTTCAGCATCGTCGAGGTACGGCCGATCCGGGATCTGAGTGCGCTGAGCTGATGCCGCACTCCCCTGCGCCGGCCGAGCTCGAGCAACTGCTGCGCGAACTGACGCCGCGGATCCTCGGCCCGCTGGTACGCCGGTATGGCGGATTCGGGACCTGCGAGGACGCAGTACAAGAGGCCTTGCTGGCGGCATCGCAGCAGTGGCCGGCCAACGGGTTGCCGGAGAACCCGCGTGGCTGGCTGATCACCGTAGCCTCGCGGCGGCGGATCGAGATGCTCCGCAGCGAATCGGCCAGGCAGCATCGTGAGGAAACCGTCGCCGCTTTGGAGCCGGTGGATCAACCGCCGGCCGCCGACGCGGACGACACGTTGACGCTGCTCTTTCTTTGTTGCCATCCGGCGCTCACCGCTCCTTCGCAGATCGCGCTGACCCTGCGGGCGGTCGGCGGTCTCAGCACCGGCGAGATCGCGCGGGCCTTCCTCGTCCCCGAGTCGACGATCGGCCAGCGGATCAGCCGGGCGAAGGCGAAGATCAAGGCCGGCGGTGCCGAGTTCCGGTTGCCGCCGCCCGAGGAGCTGTCCGACCGGCTGGCCGCAGTACTCCATGTGCTCTATCTGATCTTCAACGAGGGCTACACCGCGAGCTCGGGCGAATCGCTGCACCGGGTCGAGCTCAGCGCCGAGGCGATCCGGCTGACCCGCCAGCTCCGTGAGCGACTCCCCGTCGAGGGGGAGGTCGCCGGGCTGCTCGCGCTGATGTTGCTGACGGATGCCCGCCGGCCGGCCCGGGTCTCTCCGGACGGTCTGCTGATGCCCCTGCCTGAGCAGGACCGCGACCTGTGGAATGCGGAAGCCATTGCCGAGGGCACCGAGTTGATAACCAAGACGTTGCGTGAGGCACCTATTGGTCCGTACCAGCTGCAGGCCGCGATCGCCGCAGTTCATGATGAGGCTGCTCGTGCCGAGGACACCGACTGGCGGCAGATCCTGGTCCTGTACGAACTGCTGGAGACGCTCGCACCCGGCCCGATGGTGAGCCTGAACAGGATCGTGGCCGTCGCGATGGTCCACGGTCCCGGAGTCGGCCTCGAACGGCTGACCACCGCTGAGGAGGATCCTGCGCTTGCGGAGCACCACCGGCTGGCCGCAGTACGGGCTCACTTGCTCGAGCTGGCCGGCGAGAAGGAGGCGGCGCGGGACGCGTACCGTTTGGCGGCCGCCCTCACCCTCAGCCTCCCCGAACAGCGTTACCTGGAATCCCGCGCCGCGTCGTTCTAAGCCAGAAAGCTGGCCACCGATGGCGTCCACTTGATCAGAAAACTAATCAAACGCCGCGCTCAGCTCGTCGACTGTTCGAGGGTCGGTGTGACGCCGGGGATCGGCATGGACAGGGCTTCGGCGGTCAGGGCCGCGCTGGCCTCGGTGGACAGCGGCGCTGCGAGCCGTACGTCGATCCGCCCGCCGCGTCTGCCCCAGGCGCCGGCGATCTTGCCGTTGAGGATGACGCCGTTCGGGTGGAAGGAATCGTGGAGGTGGGTTCGTCTCTTCATGCCCGGGCCGACGAACAGGCCGTGTTTGTCCTGACCGAAGATCCGGAGGTCTGGGGCGACCAGGAGCCGGGCGGCGGGTGCCGGTCCTGTACTGCGAATCGCTTGCTCGTGTTTCGCGAGGATCCAGGCGGGGTGGCCGGCGAGGTCGACCGGGAGGAGCTCGGGGACCAGCCATCGCCAGACCTCGCGGCCATCCCTCGGCGATAGACCGGACCACCAAGCGAAGGCTTCCGGTGTTGTTGGGCCGAATGCCTGGAGGTGACGGCGGCAGAGTTCTCGGTGCGCGTCCGCGAAGTCGATCTCCGGTCGTGGGACTTCGCGGGCGTACAAGGCGCTGGTCGTCCACCGCAGCGTGATCCGGCCGCTTGCGCACGCAGTACGGAGGTCTGGCAGGCCGCCTCGGCGCTCCTTGCCTGCAAGGGTCTGGCAGACCTCGTCGGCGATCTTCTCAATCGCACTCCGCTGCTCCTCGCCCAAGGGGAGACGGCCGACCGTGAAGACCCCGAGGTCCTGCTTCGGCAGCACATACACCGCGCCGCGCGGGCTGTAGGTCTGGGTGAGATCAGGGTGTTCCCAGGCTGATGGTTCGCAATCCGCGACTCGGGCATGCATGCCGATCAAGGCATCCCGCGGCGCGGTGTCCTGCAGGCCGAAATACGCCGCTTCTAGATAGGCCCCAGCCGGCAACCGCTCGCTCAGATGGTTGACCTCCATCCGGTACTGGACCGCTTGCTCATAGGTCACCGCCAGCGTCTTCGACACAACCCGACCGTAGTTGGCGCCGCCGACACTGGTCGCCGGGTCGACTCGCTGGGGTCGGCTGGCTGGGGTCGGCCGGCTGGGATCGGCTGGCTGGGATCGGCTGGCTGGGATCGGCTGGAAATGGGATGCGGGTGTGGGTGGGGGCCTGGTTGGGTGGGGTGGTGACCGATGCTGAGGCTGAGGAGTTTGGCGCGCCCGTGCGGCTGTCCGAGGGCGATGCTGGGGCTCAGGAGTTTGCTGCACTGCTGGGGCGGGCCGAGGGCGATGCGCGGGTGCCGATCAACCCGCATGCACCCAGCAGCCCACCACCAGCCGGATCGACAACGGCAAACCCAGCCCCGCTCCGCGTCGTCCACGCCCCCGGAGCCAGCTCACCAACAAAACCTTCGGCATGTTCGCGGAGGTACGGCGAAGGGACGGTGGTCCAGCGCTGTATCTGCTCGTCCTGACACGCCTCAGACACAGCAGCCGCATCCGACGGCCGCCAGGCTCGCAACGTCACCTGTCCATCGGTCAGCTCAGTTGCCGTTCAGACCAGGAAACCAGCGACACGCTCGAAACGTCCTTGAGTTCGGTGAAACCAGGAAAGTGACCGGTGAGCGTCCAGGCCGTGGTCGCCCAGAACCATGCCCGCGTCAAGTATCTCTGGGTAGCGTTCCGGGCGTCCGGGACCTCACTTGCGATGGTGCATGGCGGGATCAACCGGCTGCTGTCGCACGCAGTACCTTCGCTGGGGCTCCCGCTGCGATCGAGAACGGCGGGATGTCGTGGGTGACGACGCTGTTGGCGCCGATGACGCACCGCTCGCCGATCGTCACGCCGCTGGTGACGACGTTCGCACCGAGCCAGACGTTGTCGCCGATCCTGGTCGGGCCCTTGGAGTCGAAGCCCTGCCAGGGGACCGGCCGGTCGGGGTCGTCGTACCGATGATTGGCGTCCGTCACGAAGCAGCCGTTGGCGAGCATGCAGTGCGAGCCGATCTCGACGAGGTGGAGGGCCGCGACCATCACCCCGAGGTTGAGGAATGACCCGTCGCCGATCCGCAGCCGCCCGTGATCGCCGACGGTGATCCATACGTCCGGCTCGAACATCGTGTTGGCACCGACCTCCAGCCGGCCGTCCTGGAGAGCTTCGAGCACATTGCCGTGCAACGGCCACCGGGCAAAGGCCTCCCGGCGCATCAGTTGCCAGTGAATCCGGATCCGATTCCACGGCAACGCATTGCGCTGATACCAGCGCCACTTCTGCACCCAGAGCCTGACCTGCCCGGCAAGATCGTCCACACTCCAGGCTACGTGTCACCTGCTCCGGGTACTGGTAGGACCTCACCTGCCCAGTGGCTCTATCGTTGGGCGTCATGAGCTACCAGCAGCAGCCGCCGCAGTTCCAGCCGCACCCGCCGCAGCAGTACCAGCCGCAGGGTCCGATGGGGATGCTGCACTTGACCATCCAGGGCAGCGCGATGACGAGCAACATGATCCCGCCCACGGTGCACCTGAACGGCTACCCGGTGCCGGTCAAGTACGGCCGGAACGACATCCCGGTCTTTGCCGGACCGCTGCACGTCGACATCCACTCGCAGTGGATGCGCGCCTACGGCAGGGCTTCGCTCGACTGCACCGTGCGGCCGAACCAGGTGGTGCCGGTGTTCTATGCGTCGCCGTACCACCAGTTCGCCTCCGCCGGGAGCATCGGCCACCACAAGGTGAAGCGGAACGGCATCGGCGTGCTCCTCGGCCTACTCGGGACGATCTTCGCCGTGTTCCTGCTGGTGGTCCTGCTCGCGGTGCTCAACTAACCGTTGGCGGCGGCTCAGCGGAAGTCTCGGGAGGTGGTTTTGGCGGCTAGGGGGAGGCGTTCCAGTTTGTCGGCGACCAGGTTGGTGACGCCCTGGGAGCGTTCGAGGCGGCCGCGGATGATCATGGCGCTGGACTCCCGGGCGATCCGCCGGTAGCGGTTCCAGCATGTTGACCGGACAACGCGTGCCGTCGGAAAGCCCAGCGGGCAAGGGGGACAGCCGGGCTGTCTGTCGGCGTGTTGTGGTAGTCCGACGACCGGGGGCTTATGGACCTGGTCAGCTCAGCGGTCCAGCGACTCTCCCGACGACGTCCGTCCCAAGTGACCGCGGGCCGACTGCGCCGGTCCGGGTGATGGGATCGGGCGCGGTGGTGCTACCCCGGAGCCGGTGATCCGTTGGAGGTCGACCAGCCGCTGGTCGAGGCGATGCCCGGGTGCCACCGCACGCGTCAGCGACTGGATCCCGGGCCGCTCGTGCTGCTTGCGCATCGCGACCTGGACCAGGTCGTAAACCACAGGCTCCAACTCGTGGCCCCGCCTGACCAATGGGAGGGCGGTTGCGAGGAAGCGCTGGTGTTCGGCCGGTGTAGGTGGGCGGTTACGCTCGGCGACGATCATGTCCCGGGCACCGTGCGGTGGCTGCATGACACCACCGTCGACGCGATGGTTCTCGTACAGCACGTTGCCGTCACGATCGACGACGTAGATGTCGTCGACGCGCCCCTGAGTTTCCAGTGCATGTGCCGCGTCCGGCATACCGGCGTAGGCGCGGTCGTGCAGTACCGGCTCCAGCCAACGGCCGACGCCGACGGTGTCCTTCGCCCGTTGGTACCTGTCGGCCATCCCGAGCAGACTGTTGGCCTCGTTGGTGGCGATGTAGACGACCGCGATCCGATAGCCCGCAGGACCGAAGCCGTCCACCCAGTACCCGGCCGTCGCCTCCGACTGCAGTGGGCTGCTGGCGATGACGTCGTACCGCTGTGAGCGCAGTTCGTCGAGGCAGCGATCGCGCAGGTCCGCCGGGAGGCCGCCGGCGACGAGATCGTTGCCCTGGACACCGTTCGCCCGCATGATCGCGTCGTACCGCGGATGGGCTGCAGGGTCGTCGTCCCGGTCGTACGACGCGATCCGATCGGCATCGAGGGCGACCTGGACGAGCCCCTGGACGGTCGACTTTCCAGCGGCCGGCTGGCCACCGATCAGCACCAGGATTGGTCGTTCGCCAACTGCCCGCGCGGGCAATTGCCGCGGCGTGATCTGGGCCAGCCGGCGAGCCACTACTGCTTCAGCCTCGGCCGGGGTCAGGACGGCGTCGGCGGTCACTCGCCGATCTCCACCCGAAGGCGGTCCAGTAGGTCGGGGTAGGTGCGCAGCACCTCGGCGCGTTCATCGGCCGACATCGTCTCCCGCCGGCGGAATTCGTCGTCGTGGCGCGAGAGTCTCGCGACCAGGCCGGTCCGCCGCCCGGTGTCCGTCTCCCGGCTGGCGAGCGTGTTGTAGCAAGCGGCCACAGCCTGGATCAGGTCCCGCACACGCTCGCGCTCGACCCGTTCCGCATCGTTCAGTGGCGCCCCAGGACGGCCGCCGAGCGCCTCGGCAATGTGCTTTCGTGACTCCTCGCGATCGAGCATCGTCGGCTCTCCTCCCAGGTCTTGCTGGCTTGCCGATCAGAGGTCCCGCGGACCGCCGTCCAACGACCGTCCGCCCTGTACATTCTCCGGCCGGGGCAGGCTACCTCAATCCTGTGCGGCGGCGCGATGCCCGAATCGATGACGTGATTCGCTGACCGCAGCCCTGCCGCCGACCCCAGAACCACCAGCGGTCAGCGGAAGTCGCGGGAGGTGGTTTTGGCGGCCAGGGGTAGGCGTTCCAGTTTGTCGGCGACGAGGTTGGTGACGCCGGTGGAGCGTTCGAGGCGGCCTCGGATGATCATGGCGCTGGACTCCCGGGCGATCCGGCGGTAGCGGTTCCAGACGCCGTTGGAGCAGACGATGTTGATCATGCCGGTCTCGTCCTCCAGGTTGAGGAAGGTGACGCCGGCTGCGGTGGCGGGGCGTTGGCGGTGCGTGACCACTCCCCCGACGTACACCCGGGTGCCGTCCTCGGCGGTGGAAAGCTGGTTCGCGGGCAGGACGCCGCGGGCGTCGAGGCTCGGCCGGACGTGCCGGATCGGGTGGTCGTCCGGTGAGATCCCGGTCGCCCAGAGATCGGCCATCGTCGTCTCCATCTCGGTCATCCCTGGCAGCATCGGTGGCGGACCCGAGTTGCTCACGCCGGACAGGTGTCCCGGTCGTTCCTCGGCAGCGCGGCCCGCATTCCACAGCGCCTGCCGCCGGGACAACCCGAACGAGTCGAACGCCCCCGCCGTCGCCAGTGCCTCCACCTGTACCGCGGTCAGCCCGGTCCGGCGAACCAGCTCCGCCATGTCCGTGTACGGCCCGTTCTTCTCCCGCTCCTCGACGATGGTGGTCGCCACCGTCACCCCGATCGACTTCACCCCCGCCAACCCGAGTCGCACCGTCAACTGCCCGTCCCGCCGATGCAGGTCGGAGTCGAACGGCACCTTCGGGTCGAACTCCCCCACCGCGGGCTGCATCTTCTCCAGACAAGAGTCGTTGCCTGTAGCAACAACAAGAGCGGAGGCGGGTGGTGAGGACGGGGCGGAGGTGGGCGGGGAGTCCGGGGTGGTTGAGGGCGCGGTGGTGCTGACCGGTGAGCCCGACGTGGGCGAGGACGGGGTGGGGGTGAGCGGGGAACCCAACGTGGGCGAGGACGGGGCGGTGCTGACCGGTGAGCCCAACGTGGGCGAGGACGGGGTGGGGGTGAGCGGGGAACCCGACGTGGGCAAGGGCGGGGCGGGTGGTGGGGTGAGGGGTTCGAGGGTGGCGTGGGTTTGGGAGAGGTGTAGGTCGGGGCGGTGGACTGTTACGCCGTGGCGGCGGGCGTCGGCTACCAGGGACTGGGGGGAGTAGAAGCCCATGGGTTGGGCGCGGAGGAGGGCGGCCAGGAAGGCGGCTGGGTAGTGCAGGCGGAGCCAGGTGCTGGCGTAGACGAGGAGGGCGAAGCTGATCGAGTGCGACTCGGCGAAGCCGAAGTTCGCGAACGCCTCGATCTTCTCGTAGATCTGGTCGGCTGTCTCGCCGGTGATCCCGCTCGCCGCCATCCCGTCGTACAGCTTGGCCTTCAGCGACGAGATCTTCTCCACCCCGCGCTTGGACCCCATCGCGCGGCGGAGCAGATCCGCGTCCTCGCCGGTGCAGCCGCCGACCGTCATCGCGATCTGCATCAACTGCTCCTGGAACAGCGGCACCCCGAGCGTGCGTTCCAGCACCGGCTCCAAGGCGGGGTGCAGATAGGTGATCGGCTCCTCCCCCATCTTGCGGCGGATGAACGGGTGCACCGCGCCGCCCTGGATCGGACCGGGCCGGATCAGCGCCACCTCGATCGCCAGGTCGTAGAAACTGCGCGGCCGCAACCGGGGCAGCGTGCTCATCTGGGCCCGGCTCTCCACCTGGAACACCCCGACCGAGTCCGCCTTGCAGAGTTGGTCGTAGACGCCGCGCTCCTCCTTGGGGATGGTGTCCAGGTTCCAGTCCTCGCCGAGGAACTTGCGGACCAGGTCCATCGCGTACTGCAGCGCGGCCAGCATCCCCAGCCCGAGCAGGTCGAACTTCACCAGCCCCATCCAGGCGCAGTCGTCCTTGTCCCACTGCAGCACGGTCCGGTTCTCCATCCGGGCATGCTCGACCGGCACCACATGGCCGACCGGGATGTCGGTGAGCACCATGCCGCCGGAGTGGATGCCGAGGTGCCGCGGGAACTTCAGCAGGTCCTCGGCCAGCGCGACCACGGACGGCGGGATGTCGTGGTCGGCACTGCTGCGTACCGCTCCCCACGCGTCCACCTGTTTGGACCAGGCGTCCTGCTGCCCGGTACTGAACCCGAGCGCCTTGGCCATGTCCCGTACGGCGAGCTTCGGGCGGTAGGTGATGACGTTGGCGACCTGGGCCGCGTTGCGCCGGCCGTACTTGCCGTAGACGTACTGGATCACCTCCTCGCGCCGGTCCGAGTCGAAGTCGACATCGATGTCGGGCTCCTCGTCGCGCGCCGAGGACAGGAACCGCTCGAACGGCAGGTTGTAGAAGACCGGGTCGATCGCGGTGATCTCGAGCGCGTAGCAGACTACCGAGTTCGCCGCCGAGCCACGACCCTGGTAGAGGATTCCCTGGCGTTTGGCGAACATCACGATGTCGCGCACGATCAGGAAGTAGCCGGGGAACTTGAGATCCGAGATCACCTGCAGCTCCCGCTCGACCCGCGCCTCCGCCTCGGCCTTCAGCTCCGCGGGCTTGTCCGCGTAGCGCTTCTTCACCCCATCGCGGCAGAGCTTCTTCAACCACCTCATGGAGTCGTATCCCTGCGGCACCTCCTGGTGCGGCAGGCTCGGCTTGGCGGCCCGGAGGCTGAACGCCAGTTGGTCCGCGAGCTCCACCGAGCGGGCCACCGCCCCGTCGTACCGGCGGAACCGGGCGAGCATCTCCTCTCCCGACCGCAGATGCGCCGTCCCGGCAGGCGGCAGCCAGCCGTCCATCGCGTCGAGGCTGCGCCGGGCCCGCACCGCGGCGACGGCGGCGGCCAGCTTGTGCCGTCTCGGCTGTGAGTAGTGAACGTTGTTGGTGGCAACGACCGGAAGTCCTTCGGCCGCGGCCAGCCGGGCCAGTACGGCGTTTCGGGTGGTGTCCAGCGGCAGGCCGTGATCGATCAGCTCCACCACGACCCGGTCCTTGCCGAACAGCGCGGTCAGCCGATCCAGCTCACGCGCGGCGGCCGCCGGCCCTTCCGCCTGGCCACCCAGCTCCAGCGCCCGGCGGACCAGGCCTTTGCGGCAGCCGGTGAGAATCAGCCAACTGTCCTCACCGATGGCGGCCAGCTCCTCCAGGTCGTAGACCGGGCGGCCCTTCTCCTGGCCGCGCAACTGCGCCTCGGTGATCGCGCCGGCCAGCCGGTGATACCCCTGCTGCTGCTCGGCCAGCACCAGCAGATGACTGCCTTCGGGGTCGGCCATCCCGTTCTGCGGCTTGGTCAGCTCCAGCGACAGCTCGGCCCCGAACACGGTCTGCAGGTCGTCGTACTCCTCGGCGGCCTCGGCCATCCGGACCACGCCGTAGAAGCCGTCGTGATCGGTCAGCGCGAGCGCGTGCAGGCCGAGCCGGACCGACTCCTCCACCAGATGCTCCGGCGAGGAGGCGCCGTCCAGGAAGCTGTAATAGGAATGACAGTGCAGCTCGGCATATGGCACCACCGGTCCGTCGGGGCGACGCGGTTTGTCGACCGGATCCGGATCGTACGGCGGGCGGTGCCGCGACCAGGCGGGGCCGTCACCACCGTCGGCCTCGAACAACTCGTCCGCCGGCGCGGGCGGCCTGGAGCGGCCCGACAGCTTCCGCTCCAGCTCGGACCACGGGATCGGTGGGTTGTCCCATCCCATCAGTCACCTCCCGAGGAGCGCCGTTTCCAGTACTCCGATGTTCGAACATCTGTTCGAACAAGTCAAATCGCTCCGCCCCTGACCTCAGGGCCGGCCGACTCCCGGCACCGAGACCGGCAGCGCAAGGACTTCGCCGGTCCGGGGACCGTCGGTCAGCCGGCCGAGATTCTCGGTGATGCTGTCGGCCGAGCGCCACTCGGCGGTCAGGATGAACAGCGTTCGCCGGTCCGGCCCACCGAGCGCCAGCGCGAACGGGGCCCGGTTCTCGGCGAGTTCGACGCGCTGCAGGACTTCGCCGCCCTCGGCGATGCGCACGATCGACGAGCCGCCGGTCGAGACCCAGATCGCACCCTCGGCGTCGAGGCAGATGCCGTCGGGGCCCAGACCTTCGGCGAAGACCCGCCGATTGGACAGCGATCCGTCCGGCTCGATGTCGAACGCGCTCAGCCGTCCGGCGAACGACTCGGAGATGATCAGCGTCCGATCATCTCCAGTGATGACCATGCCGTTCGGGAACTGGATGTCGTCCGCGACCTGGCGGAGCGTGCCGTCCGGCGCGACGAGTTTGATGAAGCCAGGCTTGGGCGCCTCACCACCGGCGAAGTCGAAGTCCGCGCCGTTGAGATAGGCGTTGCCCTGCCCGTCCACGACCAGCTCGTTCGCTTTCTGCTCGGCCAGGACGACCACCGACCCGTCCGGCTCGTAGCGCCGCACCTTGTCACCGGTCGTCAGCAGCCTGCCGTCCGGCAGCCAGTCGATGGACCATCCCATCAACTGCTCGACCGGTACGGCGCTGAACTCCGGCGTTCCGTCCACGTCGACAGCCACGATCTGCTGGTCGATCCAGTTGGCGAAACACAACCGGCCGTCATGCCATCTAGGCGACTCCGGAATCCCCAGACCAGTCAGCAGGACCTTCGGTTCAGACATCAAGCGACCTCATTTCATCGAGTCTTGCTGGTTCCTTTCACCCCCTACACGAACTCGCCCGACCCGGATCGACAGCACGGCCGGCAGAAATATCTATAAGCGATTTAAGTAAATTTCTTATACACTCACCGGCATGACCAAGCAGCCCTCCGAACCGCATGAGCTGAAGGTCGCCGAGCTGACCGCGGTGATCGGCGCGTTCACCCGGATGAACATCCGGCTGCCGTCGACCCGCCGACTGAGCTTCACGACGTTGTCCGTGCTGCACACCTTGGCCCACGGCGGTCCTAGGCGGCTCAGCGAGCTGACCGCCAGCGAACAGGTCAGCCAGCCGGCGATCACTCAGATCGTCACCAAGCTCGAACAGGACAACCTGGTGGAGCGCCGCGCGGATCCGTTGGACGGCCGCGCGGTGCTGGTCGGCATCACTGCCGCCGGCGCCGCGATCATCGACGGCCGTGAGGCCGACCGGATCGTGCTGCTGACAGAGCTCACCGGCCGGCTCACCCCGGCCGAACGCACCGCCATCGCGGCAGCGCTGCCGGCGCTGGCCCGCGTGGTCGAACTCAACCAGGAGCGAACCGGCAACGCGTAGTACGGACCGTAGGACACCGATGGGATGGACGGAACGACGATGAGCCACGAGACCACTACCTCCACCAGCGCCTTCCCGCTGGAGCCGACGCCGATTCATGTGCCTGATGCCGTGCTCGACGACCTCCGGCAGCGGCTGGAGCTGACTCGCTGGCCGGTTGACGCGGGCAACGACGACTCGTACTACGGCCTCAAGCGCGCCACCTTGGAAGAATTGGTGGAGTACTGGCGCACGCAGTACGACTGGCGCAAGGCCGAGGCCGCCATCAACGCCTACGACCACTACCGGGTCGAGGTCGACGGCGTGCCGATCCACTTCCTGCGCAAACCCGGCGTCGGCCCGAACCCGACACCGCTGATCCTCACGCACGGCTGGCCGTGGACGTTCTGGCACTGGTCGAAGGTGATCGATCAGTTGGCCAACCCCGCGGCGTACGGCGGTGATCCGGCCGAGGCCTTCGACGTGATCGTGCCCTCGTTCCCCGGATTCGGCTTCTCCACCCCGTTGCCGGACAACCCCGACATGAACTTCTGGAAGGTCGCCGATCTCTGGCACACCTTGATGACCGAGACCCTCGGCCACGACCGGTACGCCGCGGCCGGGTGCGACGTCGGCGCGCTGGTGACCGGGCAGCTCGGGCACAAGTACGCCGATGAGCTGTACGGCATCCACATCGGATCGGGTCTGAAGCTCGACTTCTTCACCGGCGACCGGGCCTGGGACTTCAGCGGTGGCCGACCGATCCCGGCGGGCCTTCCGCCGGAGATCCATGCCCGCGTCCTGCAGCTGGACAAGCGGTTCGCCGTCCATCTGGCCGCGCACATGCTCGACTCGAGCACGCTCGCCTACGGGCTGTCCGACTCCCCCGCCGGCCTGCTCGCCTGGATCCTGCAGCGCTGGACGAGCTGGAGCGACAACGGCGGTGACATCGAGTCCGTCTTCAGCAAGGACGACCTGCTCACCCACACGATGATCTTCTGGGTGAACAACGCGATCGGTTCGTCGATCCGTACCTACGCCAACAACAACCGCTACCCCTGGACCCCGTCCCACGACCGGTGGCCGGTGATCGAAGCTCCCACCGGCATCACGTTCGTGGCGCACGAGAACCCACCCGGCGTCAGCACCGACCAGCGTGTCCAGAACTTCCTCGAGAGCGACCGCGCCGACTGGTACAACCACGTCAACCTCACCGCCCACGACCGAGGCGGCCACTTCATCCCCTGGGAAATCCCCACCGAATGGATCACCGACCTCCGCCGGACGTTCCGGTCCCGCCGCTGACTCCCCAGTGGCGTCCACGCCGGGCAGCGGGGCGCTGAGGGCAGCGAGGGCGGTCGACTGGCGGACTTTTCGCCGGGTAGCGCTCAATAAGCCCGTCAGCAAACGAACAACCTGCCAGCGGCCGAGATGAAGAAGCGGCAACCGGGGGCTGGTGGGTCGAGCGCTGACGAAGGAAGCGCGAAGCGGCCCGGCGTACGGAGTGTCAGTCGTAGCCCGCTTCGGCCTGCCAGCAGGCCTGGCGGAGGGTGAAGAGCCAGGCTCGGCCGTCGGTGGCGACGAATTGGAAGCGGGCCTGGCGGGAGGTGGCGGCCGGGTCCCACCAGCGTTCCTCGGCCAGCCACGGCCCGGCCCAGGCGACGACCTCGTAAATCTCGTTGCTGTCGGCAACTTTTGAGCCGGGGGCGAACCGAAAGCTGGACGGCTCGCCGGAGAGGACGCCGCGGGCGCTCACCGAGACCAGCCGGCCGTCGGCGGCGAACACCTCGGCCGGCAGCGGTTCCGGGTAGACGGTGGTCGGCACCGGCATCGGCCACAGGTCCGGTCGCGGCGAGATCGCCGCACCCGGCCAAGGCGCATCGGCCGGGTGAGTGGGAACCGGACGATCTCCCCAGGGGATCAAGGTCTGCCGCTCCAGGAAGCCGCGGCCGCCACCGAGCGCCACCGAGGCGACGGCGCCGTGACCGAGCATGCTCTGCACCCGGGACAGGGCCCGGTGGATCCGTTCGTCCGGACCGCCACCCCACAGACCGTCGACGTGGGCGCCGACCGGATCGGCCTCCTCGGGGATCAGCCGGACCCGGATCACCGGTGAGGTCAGCTCGCTCGTCGCCGTACCGCTGCCCTGCAACTGCCAGCGGACCCGGTCGACCAGATCGGTGGCGCTGAACCAGCGTGGGTGCAGCCAGTCCCGCTCGTGGATCCGGCCGGACTCGGTACCGATCTCGACGCGCAAGGTGGTGCAGACCAGGCCGAGCGCGGTCAGCCGGCCGATCAGCTCGTCGGCGGCGCCGCGGACCGCGAACGCGACCTGGTCGACCCGGTCCACCGGCGGCTCGAAGTCGAGGGTCCGGGCCAGCTCGGGTGGCACCTTGCGGGCGACCACCGGGCGGTCGTCGTCGCCCCGGGCCAGCCGGTGCGCGAACGCGCCGTCCGGCCCGAACCTGGTCAGTACTTCGGTCGCCGGAAGCTCGGCGAACGCGCCGAGCGAGCGGAGCCCGAGTCGCCGGAGCAGGTCGGTGAGAGCGGGCTGGCCGAGCGTGTCGACCGAGATCGGCGCCAGGAACCCGGCCGAGCCGCCGGACGGGATCACCAGCACCCTGGTCCTGGCCGAACTCGACCGGGCTGCCTGTTCGGCGGCGAACGGCCCGTCCGCGACCCCGACCCGGCCACCTGGTACTTCGAATGTCTCCAACCGATCGAGCAGCTTCTCCGCGGCGGCCTGCTCGGTCCCGTAGAACCGGCTCGGGCCGCGGGCCTTCAGCGCGCACATCCCGGGCCGGATCACCTGTACGCCGGGGGTGAGCGCCTCCAGGCAGCTGATCACCGGATCGAAGGCGCGCGCGTCGATCACCGGGTCGTACTTCAGCACCACCAGCTCCGGGCAGCGCGACTGGGCATCGCGCGCCTTCAGCCCCTGCCGAACGCCTTCGGCCCGGGCTGCGGCCGAAGCCGCCAGCACCTTGCCTTTCGCCAGCACCGCGACCGGCGCCGCCGGCGAATGCCCGGCCGCCGTGGCCGCCGCCGTCACCGGCCAGTCCGGCACCCAGACCACCATCGTCCGGGTCAGACTCCCCTGCGCCGAAGAAGCCGAGGGAAGCGTCCGCCGCGCAGCAGCAGCCATCAGCCGACCGCCTCCCACTGGTCGTCGAGCGGCCGGGCCGCATCGAGCGGCCGCACCGAGCGGATGGAGCCGTCGACGGCCGGCAGCCAGAGCTGGTGCTGACGGGACGCTCCGCGACCGGTCACCGCGACGGTCGCCTGCCGCCCCGCGAGATACCCCTCGCCGGCACCCAGTCCGGTCCAGACGTTGCCCTGAACCTCAAGTCGAGCTTCACTCCCCGGCCAGGACCCGACCGCGATCAGCATCGCGCCGCGGGTCCGCAGCCGGGCAGCAAGCCGGGATGCCTCCCCCGGCGTCACCTCTCCCGGCGGCCGGACCACCACCACGGTCAGGGCGTCGACCAGCGCCGCGACCACGCTGAGCCAGTCCCGCTCCGGATCGGGCACCAGCACCAGCCGTTCGAGGTCGACGCCGAGCTCGCGGGCCGCCTCCGCCCCGAACGAAGGCAGCCCGACCACTCCACACCAGGCGCCCTCCGCGGACGGGCCTGCCATCATCGCCATCACCAACGCGGTCGACCCGCGCACGGAGTACACCGAGCCACCCTTCAGAGTGCCGGACAAGAGGTCCGAGACTGCCGGCAGCGTCGGCAGCGCACGCTCGACGGTCGCGGTGTCCAGCGCCTGCTGCACCCGGGTCTCGGTGGTCCGCGGGGCCGGCACCGGCCGCACCACCGCGGCCGAATCCTCCTCGAGCCGGGCCGCCTTCTGTTCCTTGGCCCGGGCCAGCAACGCCCGCGCCTGATCCAGCGCGGTCACCCGGCTGGGCTCAGCCGGACGCGCAGGCACCTCAACCGAAGCTGTCCCCGTCACCCCTCCAATAGTTCTCCCCGTCACACCCTTTATTCTCGAACACCTGTTCGACTCATGTCAATCGCGCCGGCCCTTCAGGTTCCCGCAGGTGGGCAACTCCGGAAGCTTTCCACTCGAACAGGCTAGCGACATTGACGCCCGTCCGCCTGCTCAAATTCGGCTCGCGCCCGAGCTGTCCTGGACGGCAACTCAGGCTCTGGCGGTCGGAGCAGCCCTGCCGCGAACCACGCCTCCACGGGCTATGCCTACTTAGAGGAGCTAGTAGCCCGGATCATCACGCTGAGAGGAGGCGAAGCGGGCGACGGTTGGCTCTGCCCGATGTCCTCATACCCCCATGACCTGTACAGCGCGTGGACCTTTCCATCGCCAGCTGCCGGGTTGACCATGAGAGTTACGAACGGCTCAACGCGTGTGGCCAGGAGGGCATCGTGGATACGCCGGGCAGTGCCGGTCTTCCGCCAGGTTGTCCGAACGCCGATCTCCTTGAGAGCCGCAGCCGGACGTTCGGTATACCGCTCCGCCGGTGGTGGACTAGTGCGTTCCCAATACCGATCGCCGTGCTCAATGGTGTTGGCGTAGGCGTAACCGACCGGAAAGCCATCTGCATATGCGAGGACCGCCACGAACCCCGGCTCGGCGCCGTGCCTGTCCAGCCTCTCGCCGAAAGCGGTAATGGCGTAGTTCGGCAGGTGGAGTAGCGCTGAACGCACGTCTGCGTACACGTCAACGAGATCGCCGCGAGCGGTGTCGATTGTGGTGAATGTGCGCAGTTCGAGGATGGATGTCGCGGTCATGCAGGGGTCCTCCAAGTGGCAACATGCTCGGCCCAGGTCTGTACCGCGGAGCTACCCGCCGCAGTGGCGCGCAACGCAGCTCCGAATTCCTGGAGCATTCGCGTCACTCGAACATGCTGGGTCGCCGCGTCAACGGGGACTTTCAGTGCCGTGGCGGTGGCGGCTTCGGGCATTCCCTGTGCGAGCTGGGCATGTGCGAGTCGGGTCGTGGTGATGGCATGCGACCGGACCATGTGGGGGCGGAGGGTAGATAGGCAGCGATGACCGTGGAACTCGGCAGTCGCGAAGTCGCCAAGCGCCAAGTAGGCCGATAAGGCCAACGAGTCCAACTCGGCTTGGTCGTAGAAGGCGAGCATCCACACTGGCCGGTCGTCGGCGGGGTCGGCGCGCAGCATCGCGTCTTGTGCCTGTCCGAAGGCGCGGCGTGCGCCGGCGGGGTCCTGTGCAGCGCCGTGGATTGCCCCCTGGCGGGCCAAGCCGAGAGATGCGAACAGCGGATCACGGCGGGTGAGGTGCATGTTGCGGGCGACATCATTGGCCGCGAAGGCATCGGCAGGTCGACCCGTATGCCGGTACAGGGTCCCCGCGTGACTCCAAATGCGGAACTTGATCGCCTGCTCGCCAGACATCTCGGCGAGGGCCTGGGCTTCGCGCATGTGCGTCTTCGCGGCTTCGAACCTGCGGCCGTCGATGGAGGCCCACATGGCTGAGGAACGGAAGGCCGCCGCGGAGGCGTAGAGGCTGCTGCGCACGCGTTGGGTCGCGCCGCCCGAGTTCTGAAGGTTGAGCGCTTGGTCGGCAAGCGCGCTGGCCCGCTGCTCGATATCGAGTTGTCCACCATGACGGTGGTCGCTGGCAACGATCTCAGCAAAGCGCTGCTGTAGTCGGTCGACGTCACTCATTCCGAGACGGCGTCGCGCGGTGCCCCGAGCGGTTGATGCCATCGCCACAGCCGCGGCAATACCGCCGACAAAGTTGCGGCGCTTCATGTCGGAGACCTCCTGCGGCATCGGGCTCGGGATAGGCAACGGTCGGTGCCGTGGTACGAAACCTAGGGCAGTGACAGGCACACAGGTGACATCCTCAAGTGCCTTGCGGGTGGCCGTCTTGGGCCACCGGACGCGGCCGGCTTTCCAGTCCCGAACGGATGAGCCGTCCAGGCCGCCATGCTTTCCAGTCACCTGCATGAGCGCTTGGTTCACCGCCTCAGCGAGGCTGTTGGAGCTGTGACCGTGCTCGGCCATCCACTCCTCAAGAGCCGCGTTGCGCGTGGTGTCCATCTGAGAACGGTAGCTCTCACCCCCCGTGTCCGCCAGGCGACCAGGGGTGAAATCACCCTAGGCCGTTCCGCCGAATGGTCCCCTGATCGCCCTATTCCTCTGGTGGTGAATGGGAGTTGTCTGGTGCTGGGCACGGTACGCAACCTCCGACAGCGAGTGACGGTCGATGTATCGCACTCACCACATCACAGGTAGGGGATCGAGATGAGCGAAGCGACGGGAACCACCGCATGCCAACTTTCGATGTGTCCCGGCCCATTGGATGAGGGCGAAATCCAGGACTACGTCGGCCGATGCCCCGAGGAAACCCGCTGGGCATTTGAAGGATGGCTCCGGGGTGAGCGCCATCTAGACGGGGATCTGATCGAACGGGGAGATGAAAGTCGAAGTGAAGACGACGGCAACCGAGGGAGGAGCTGAATGGCGGCGAGTGCGAGTGTGATTCAACGGGCACGCCATCGCGGATTCGACCGTAGAGGCACCGCTGGCAGGCAGGCTGGAGGAATTGCAGCGTCACCGCTTCGTCAAATTGCCCGTGACCAACGAGCCGACTCCGTCACCCAAGCGGTGACCGAGCGGAAGTGCTGGTGCGTGATGGTCGTTCGAGATGACCGGATCATTGATTCCAGGATCGCGCCGACCCAGTTGGCCGAGGCGTACGCCGAGGTTCTTGGACTGCTACCCGGCCGACAAGATCCGTGCGCGCGAGGTTTCGGAGCATGAGGCTGCCTATCCGAGCGATCGACCGTACGACCCTCGCGACTGACCCATCCCATGATCTGGCGGAGCCAGCGCCGCTCCTCATTCTCCTTGCGGAGTGATCGCCGCACGGTGCTGGCTCTGTCTTCAGTCTGGAGTCCTCGGCGTCCTCCCCCGAGGCCGAGGACTCCTGAGAACCAGCGGGCTGGCGAACTGCGGATGCGTGAACGCCAGCCCGCTGTTCCACCCCCGAACCGCAACAGCGGCTACGGCACACCGGAGCTGGACACCAGCGAGTCCAGGTCCGCCAATTCGGCGCGAGGTTGCGCCAGGAAAGGATGCGCACATGACTGTGACCATGGATCTAGACACGGAGCGGTTTCCGCTGGGTGAAGCTCTTGACGCCAACGCCGGGCCGGCCATCCGGCCGTTCGGGCTGTAGGTTGCACGTTGGGACGTGAACGCCAAGTTCGAGCGGGATCTCATCCATCTGGACCCTGACACCCAGCTCGGCATGTTCGGCGAGCGGCCTATCCACACGATCATCACGGCCGCGACGACCTGCCAGCAGGAGAGCGACGGTCAGACGCCGATCTCGCTCGACTACCCGGTAGACGACAAGTGAGGCCCCGCAGCGGCCCGAGCCCTCGGGTTCTGGTGCTCACTGAAGCGTGCGACCCGACAGCGGATTTCGTACTGGAGCATCTGAACGAGCGAGGGGTTGGGTTCTGGCGAGTAGACCCTGGCGACTTTCCTGAAACCGTCGACATGTCAGCCGAGTTCGACATGTCGTGGTCAGGGCAACTGCGCGGGCCGCTGCGGGCCATCGACCTGGCCGAGGTCAGAGCCATCTACTACCGGCGCCCTTCAGGGTTCCGTATTTCCGCGGGCCTGACCGACCCCGAGCGCCGGTTCGTGGAGTCGCAAGCAAGGCACGCGCTCTACGGCCTCCTCGCTGCCCTGCCTGACGTGCTGTGGGTGAACCGACCCGGTGCGATGGCCGATGCTCGGGTCAAGCCCTATCAGCTGGCTGTCGCCGCGAAAGCCGGGCTCAGTACTCCGCGAACGCTGGTCACAAACCGCCCCGAGGAGGTGGCCGCCTTTGGGCAGCGAGTCGGGCGCATCATCACGAAGTCGCTCGCCATGGTGACTCTCAAGGACGAGGATGAACGCACCGGCCTTCTCTATACGGCGGAGATGCCGGAGAGCGACTGGAACAGTCCAGGGATCGCAGCGACGGCCCACTTCTTCCAGGAGGTCGTACCTCGTGACTACGAGGTCAGAATGACCTACGTCGCCGGGGAGTGCTTCGCCACAGCGATGCGGCCCGACAACCCGGCGGGTGCGCTGGACATCAGGGCACATAGCAAACATGTCAGCTACGAGGCCATCCGTGTGCCTGCGAAGATCGCCGATCCGGTACGGGCAATGATGGAGCGGCTCGGCCTGGTCTTCGGCGCCTTTGATTTCATCGTCCGGCCCGACGGGCACTGGATCTTCATTGAGTTGAACCCCAACGGTCAGTGGGCCTGGACCGAGCAGGCTGCGGGTCTGCCGATCAGTACCGCGCTGGCCGATCTGCTGGAGAAGGGTGCAGTTGCATGACAAGCGGCATCATCGACCACCGCGCCAAGAAGCTGCGTAGGCAACTTGCTGACCGCCTGGAAGCCGACGGAGCGGTTACTAGCCCAGCGTGGGGCACTGCGTTCGCCGAGGTACCCCGCCATGTGTTCGTGCCGGTCTTCTACAAGCAGTCCCCCACGGACCAGCGGGCGGTGGACCTGAGCAGCCCTGACGAGTGGCTGGACGGTGTCTATCGGGACGAGCTACTAGTAATCCGTCCGGATGCGCGCTCGTCCAGTACCGTCCCGGGCCTGATGGCAACCATGCTGGAAGCATTGGCGGTAGAAGACGGCCACAAGGTCTTGGAGATCGGCACCGGCTCGGGTTACAACGCCGCCTTGTTGAGCCACCGGCTCGGAGATAGCAAGGTCGTCACAATGGATATAGACCCCGAGTTGGTGGCAGACGCCACCGCCAGGCTCGACGCCATCAACTATCACCCGACGCTTGGAGTCGGCGACGGCTTAGCAGGCTGGCCGGCTAGAGCGCTGTATGACCGGCTCATCGCTACTTGCGCGCCAGACAAGGTACCGAAGGCTTGGCTAGAGCAGATTCGGCCGGGTGGGCGGATCGTGACCCCTATCGCAACGGGCATCGCGGTCTTGGACGTGACCGGTCCCCGAGAGGCATCCGGGCATTTCCTGCCCGGCGCTGCGTACTTCATGCCGCTGCGAGCAGGGCAGCGCCCTCCTGATGTCGGGGCAATGATCGACGCAGTAAAGCGTTCGACGGAATCGGGTCGCGAGACCAGTACGAGCCCTGATGTCTGGTTCGACGGTGACTTCTCGTTCCTGCGCGCTGCCGCAGTGCCTGGCGTGCGATTCCTAGCCAAGCTAGACAATGGCACGGCAGTGTTTACACACCCCGATGGCTCTTGGGCCTCTGTCGCCGACTCAGTCGTAGTACAGTCGGGACCGCGTCATCTGTGGAACCTGGTCGAAGGCGCGCACCGGACCTGGCTAGAACTTGGCTGCCCGAAGCGCGATCGGTTCCTCCTGACTGTTGACGGCCCTCAGCAACAGATCAGCCTTGCCGGTAGTGACCAAGAGTGGGAACTGCCCTAACGGAATTGACAGTCCGAACCTGCAACAAGTGGAACCGCGAGAACACGCTTCACCCCGCCTAGGTGGGGTCGGGTGATGGCTTCAATCCGTCGCCCCCCGTCAAGTCCGCGACCCGCAAGCCGAAGGCCAGCCAGTGATCGTCACCGGCTGGACGCCGATCATCTAGTGCCTCTTGCGCGCGAGGAGGCTGTACGTCGCTCGGACGGTGACCTTTCCCGCGTCGAAGTGATCAACGCCACCACATTCCGGGTGCGCTAGTTACTCTGGCCCGCTACGTCGCCCACGCCGCTAGATCTCTGACCTGGCGGCGTTCTGATTCAGTCGTGGATCTTCACGTGAACTTTCAAAGGTCGCCTATGGGTTCCCTAAGAATGGCGAGATCAGTTCGTCGGCGACCCACTGGGCGACCTTGGCCGGGTAGGGCGACGGGAGCCCGAGTACGACGTGCTCGAAGCCGGCGCCGATCGCTGCACCGATCGCGTCCCGCACAACGTCAGGCTGATCGTAGGACACCGAAAGATGGATCGAGCGGGTGATCGAGGCCGGGTCGCGACCGATCTCGGCGCAGTACCGGTCCAGCAGAGCGCTTCGGCGTACGGCGTCGTCGAGGTCACCACCTGGGATGTTCCACACCTCCGCATGCTCGGCGGCGATCCGCAGTACCGGAGCCGTCCGCCCACCGATGACGATCGGCGGATGGGGGCGCTGCACAGGCTTGGGATTGCAGAACGCCCCGATGAGGTCGACATACTCGCCATGGAAGTCGAACGGCGAAGTCTCGGTCCACAGCCGCCGGATCACCGTGCACGCTTCGGCGAAGCTCCCGACAGCATGGCCGACCTCATGAAAAGGCAGCCCGTGCGCCTCGTACTCACGCCTGGCCAGCGGATGGCTAGGCCGCGAACCAACGCCGATCCCGAAGTCGAGGCGCCCATCGGAGACGACGTCGACCGTCGCGGCGATCTTGGCCAGCATCGCGGGCGGTCGGAAGCGATTACTGGTGACGAGCAGCCCGACCCGCAGCCTTTCGGTCTGCGCGGCGAGTGCGGACAACAGCGTCCAGCCTTCGAAGATCGGGCCATTCAAGTCACCGCCGATCGGCAGCAGATGGTCGAACAGCCAGGCGTGCTCGATCTCCTCGATCGCGTCCGCCTCGCGCCAGACCCGCAGTACGTCGTGATAGTCGACCTGCATCGGAGCGGTCATGATCCCGAACCGCGGCATGGTCAGCGCCTCCGCAGCGACGGGTCGAGCAAGGACGGCGGGGTGTCGAACTTCTGCTCCGGCGCCAGGTCGAGACCGGGAGCGACGATCGCGTCGATCTCATCCAGGACATCGGCAGAGAGCACGGTGTCCGCCGCCGCGAGCTGAGACTCCAAGTGATCCAGCGTGCGGGGACCGATGATCGCACTCGTCACGGCCGGGTGTGCGGTGACGAATCCGAGCGCGAGCTGGATCAGACTCAGACCGGCCTCGTCAGCGACCTTGGCCAGCTGTTCGACGGCATCCAGCCTGGCCTGGTTCGACGGGGTGCTCAGATCGAACCACTGCGGCCGACTCACCGAGCGGTTCGTGGTGATCTCCTGACCCTTCCGGATCGCCCCGGACAGCCACCCTGAACCCAACGGGCTCCACACCAGTACGCCGAGTCCGTACTCCTCGGTCACGGGCAGCACATGAGTCTCGATGCCACGCTGCAGGATCGAGTAACCGGGCTGCTCGGTGACGTAGCGGCTCAGGTGATTCTCCCGGGCGGCCCATTGCGCCTGCACGATCCGGTACGCCGGGAAGCTGGACGATCCGAAGTACCGGATCTTTCCCGCGCGTTGCAGGTCGGTCAGGGCCGACAGCGTCTCCTCGTCGCTGGTCGTCGGGTCCCACCGGTGCATCTGGTAGAGATCGACATGGTCGACACCCAGCCGGCGCAGGCTGTTGTCCAACTCGGTGACCAGCCACCGGCGCGAACCGCCTCGACGGTTGCGCTCCTCCCCCATCGGCAGGGTCGCCTTGGTGGCCAGTACGAGGTCGTCGCGGCGGCCGGCGATGGCCTTGCCGACCATCTCCTCCGACTCGCCCTGGCCGTACATGTCCGCGGTGTCGATGAAGTTGATGCCGGCTTCGAGGGCGGCATCGACGATCGCGGTCGCCTCGTCGATGCCGGTCCGGCCGATCTGGCCGAAGTTCATCGCGCCGAGCGCGAGGGTGCTGACCTGGACGCCGGTACGGCCGAGAGTTCGGTACTGCATGACTATCTCCTTGAAGTTGATACTCTGAGATAAGCGGAACGAGGTTCCGATAAACACCATACGGAACGTGGTTCCGTTTATCAAGGAGAACGCTGTGGCCGACGAAGCACCGCCGCGGAAGCGCGCCGATGCGCGGCGGAACGAGGTGTCCCTGCTCGACGCGGCCGCCGCGGCCTTCGTCGCTTCCGGGGTCGATGCGCCGGTGCGCGACATCGCGGCCAAGGCCGGCGTCGGGGTCGGCACGATCTACCGCCACTTCCCGACCCGGGCCGATCTCATCGTCGCCGTCTACCGGCATCAGGTGGAGGCCTGCGCCGAGGCCGGCCCGGCTCTGCTGGCGAACAACAGTTCGCCGCACGCGGCCCTGGCGCAGTGGATCGACCTCTTCGTCGACTTCCTGATCACCAAGCACGGCCTGGCCGAGGCGCTGCAGTCCGACAACGCCGCCTTCCAGACTCTGCACGCCTACTTCCTCGACCGGCTCGTCCCGGTCTGCGCCCAGCTACTGGAGGCCGCGATGCAAGCCGGTGAGATCCGCTTCGAGCTGGCGCCGGTCCAGTTGATGCGCGGCGTCGGGAATCTCTGTATCGGCGCCGAGAACAACCCCGACTACGACGCCCGCCGCCTGGTGGACCTCCTGATCACCGGTCTGCGCCTGCACTAGGGTCGGCGGCATGGAACTGCTGGCCGAGGTCGAACAGCATCATCAGGATCTGGCCCGCTGGCTCGGGAGCGAGGCGGAGCCCGGGTTGCTCGACACGTTCGGGGCGGCGCATCGGCCGGAGTTCACCCTCGTCACGATCGACGGCGTGAAGCTCGACCTGGCGAGCCTGCTGACCGGACTGGCCGACGGGCGCAACGCGGTACCGGGGCTGAAGATCGGGATCGAGGAGTTCGAGGTCGTCGTACGAACCGCCGAGGTCGCGGTCTGCCGGTTCCTCGAGCGGCACTCGGCCGGCTCGCTGCGGCGCACGATCGCAGTACTGACAGCCGATCCGGCCGGTCGCAACGGGGTGCGCTGGCTGGCTGTGCAGGAGTCACCGGTTCTCTGACGACCGCCGACCTGGAAGAGTAGGCGGTATGCCGAGAACGATTGCCACCAACACCAAGGTCGACACCGAGGCGCTGCTCGAGTTCGTCCGGCCTCGCCACCACATGTTGCTGATCACCCGCCGCGCCGACGGTACGCCGCAGGCCTCGCCGGTGTCGGGCGGCGTCGACGACGAGGGCCGGATCGTCATCTCGTCGTACCCGGAGCGGGCCAAGAGCACCAACGTGAAGCGCGATCCGCAAACCGCCGTGGTCGTGCTGTCGGACGACTGGAACGGGCCGTGGGTCCAGATCGACGGCAGCGGCGAGGTGATCGAACTGCCCGACGCGCTCGAGCCCCTGGTCGACTACTTCCGGTCGATCTCCGGCGAGCACCCGGACTGGGACGAGTACCGTGAGGCGATGCGCAGCCAGGGCAAGTGTCTGATCCGGATCACCCCGCAACGCTGGGGCCCGGTCGCCACCGGCGGCTTCCCCGCCCACCTGGCCGACTGACCACCCCGTACGCCGGGAGGCCGGCTCACCGAAGCCGGCCTGTCAGTCCTTCTTGTAGCGGCGTTCCATTGTTTCGGTGATGCGCTGCATGGCGCCTTCGAGGTGTTCGCGCAATGCTGCCTCGGCACCGGCCTCGTCGTGCGCCTGGCAGGCGTCCAGGATCGCCTGGTGCTCGCGCCGGGTCTGCTCGATCCGCGCCTTGGTCTGCCGGGAACCGAACCGGTACCGCTCGCTGTTCTGCCAGACCGGCTCGATCGCGCGCGGCAGCCAGCGGGACCCACCGGCCCGGTAGATCGCGAAGTGGAACTCGGTGTGCGCCTGCCGGGAGGCGATGATGTCGCCCGCCTTCGACAGCCGGACATGCTCGGCCAGCGCGGCCCGCGCCAGCACCGCGTCGGTGTCGGCGAACCTGGTCGCGGCAGCCCGTACTGCGAGGCTCTCCAGCGCGAGCCGGGTCTCGTGGGTGTCGCGCAGGTCCTCCATCGACAGCTCGCGAACCCACGCGCCCTTGTGCGGCACGATCTCGACCAGCCCGAGCGCCTGCATCCGGCGCAGCCCTTCACGGATCGGCATCTGGCTCATGTCCAGCCGCTTGGCCAGTTCCTCCAGTCGCAGCGCCGTACCGCTCGGCAGCTCGCCGGACAGGATGAGCTCATGCAACTCGGCGGCGGCTTCCTCCGCGAGGGTACGACGGCCGCTCGGTCCCCCGGGCGTGAGCTCAAGTCGTCGGGTCATCTGGGGTCGGTAGCCTCTCTCCTCCACTGCACTCACGTCTGCGAGGTAACCGTAGCGGGGAGTTGGCGTTCGCGGGCACTCATCCAGCAGATTGCCCACGCCGTAGTCATTCGAGCCCACTCAGGTCGAGCAGCACGCGTCGTTCCGACGTACCGCCGACCAGTAGGTCCAGTGCGTCTTCCGCATCCTTAGCAGGCACCAGTACGACGTCTGGCAGCACTGCGGCCGGAGCGATGTCCGCCAGCACCTGGGCAACCGTCCCGGGCTCGATCGACGTGCGCTGCATATTCACCGGCAGCACCCGCAGGTCGCGGCCGATCAGCTGATGCAGGTCGAGAGTGGCGAACTCCCCTGCCGTGTAGCCGAGTACTACGACCCGGCCGCCCGGAGTGATGTGACTCATCACTCCGCTGGTGACTGGACCACCCACTGTGTCGATCGCCGCATCGCACCACTGCAGCTCGCGTCCGACCTGGCCCAGCTCGTCTACGCGGACGGTCTGGTCAACCAGTCCGGACAGTACGTCGACGGACTCGCCTGCACGCGCCAGTCCGATCACCTTGCCCGCTCCGGCGGCCCGTGCGACGGCAGCACATAACCGGCCGACCAACCCGGTCGCACCAGTCACCACAACGGTCTCACCGGCTACCACAGCACCAACACGCCGTACTGCGGTGTGCGCAGTCAACGCCGGAGCCAACATCGCCACCGCGGCAGCAGGATCCAGCCCGGCCGGCAACGGATGCAGGGACCCATCCGGTACTACGGCCAGCCGTCCCCAGGTGCCCGGCCGGGATACCCCGACACCGCCACCACGGATCACGACCTGGGTCCCGGCCGGATACTTCTCCGAGCTCAGCACCACGCCCGCGCCCTCTGATCCGGGAGTGAACGGTGCCTGGAGTTGCTGGGGCAGCTTGCCCGCCAGCACGGTCCGGTCCAGCTGGGTGACAGCAGCCACCCGCATCTCGACCAGGGTTTCACCTGGTCCCGCGACCAGCTCGATCTCCTCGGCCTTCAACTGCTGGCCGGGTCCGTAGCTGCGCAGCACGATGCCCATCCGCGCGCTCATCCACCCACCCCACTCATACCGATGCCCCCGCTTACGATTTGATATCTGATCACATCTTGGCTCTGACGAAAAGTCCTTCTCACCCCTCGGCCACCCCCTGACCAAGCGGTCTGGTCAAACGTTCACCTGCGCCCGCGCGGTCCGGATCGACCTGATCGCTCCCCATCGGGAACGGCCAGTCGCTACCGGCCAGCACGTGGTCCGCCCCGAACGTCGTCTGCAGCAACGCCAGTACTGCGGGGTCGTGAACCAGGTCGTCCACGTAGAACCGCCGCAGAGCGTCCGCGACGGACAGCGATGGTGGCTCGATCCCCGGCCGGGCCGTGTCGATCCCCCGTTGCCAACGGCCTGCCAGGGTGGCTGTCACTCCACCGCCGTGACAGAGGCAGAACCTGATCCCCGGGAACCGCCCGGGAACATCCGCGAACACCAGCTCGGCCGCAGCAAGCCCTGTTTCATAAGGGTTTCCGAGCAGGTTCGACAGGTAGTAGGCAGCGAGCCGCTTGTCGGCGCTGTGGCCCGGGTGGATCAAGGTGAACGCCTCTAGCGCGTCCAGCACTTGCCACACCTCGTCGAGCCCGCCGAAGCCCGCAGTACCGAGGGCGAAGCCACTGAAGACTCCCTCGGCTGCCAGCGATGAGGAGACTCCAGCTGCAGCGGGGTCGTGGAGCGGTAGCTGGCCAAGGACGCGCAGCCGCGGCCCTGCCAACGAGCGCAGCCCTTCGTTGAGCAGCTCGGCCCACTCGACGCCCAGGTCGTAGCGGAAGAGCGCAGGCGGCACGGACACCACAGCACCGTCCAACTGCTGCTCGTCGATCCACGAGAGCAGCGCGGCAGGATCACCCAGCTTCCGGAGTGGCAGCCGCTCGTGACCGTCGACCACCAGCCAGTCACCGTCGACGGTCAGCCCGAAGCTGCCGACCGCCGCCAGCACTGTCGGCGGTATCAGGTGCGTGTGGACGTCCCAGCCGGCCATGTCAGCGTGCGTCCGCGTCGTTGTCGTAGAAGGACGGCCGCTCGGGGTAGTGCGGGCCGTCGTACATCTCGAGCAGGACAGAGGTCTCCTCGGCCATCGTCGGGCCGTGGGTGGATCCCTTGGGGTTCCAGTAGAAGCTGCCCTTGGTCAGCGTGGTCCCGGTCGGCAGGTACACGTACCGCCCGGACAAGCAGAACATGAACTGGTTCGAGGCGTGCTGATGGGCCGACGGGATCCCGGCGCCCTTCTCGAACCGCACCAGCGCGATCGACGCCTCGGTCTGCTCGTCCCGCCAGAGCATCTTGTGGGACAGCCCGGCCAGGGACTTCTCCACCCATTCCAGGTCGTCCGTCTGCAGCAGGATCTCGTGGAACTGCTCGTCGAAGTTGGTCATCAGCCGTCCTCCCGAGGTACTGGGCGGCCGGTGATTCCACTGTAAAGCTCCTCGGCGACGCCGGGTCGCATCGGCGCCACGGCCGCGATGTGCCCGTCGGGCCGGACCAGTACGACGGTCTCCGCCGGTACGCCGTACCGGCCGGTCGCGATGCTGCCCGGGTCGAACAGCGACCGGTCCCGCAGCCCCGAGTCGAGCGGCGCGTCCCACCGCGAGATCGCGAAGTGCCGCAGCGCCGGCGAATCGTTCACCGGGATCTCCGGTCGCCGCCGGACGTCGGTGAAGTACAAGGCCACGAAGGAATCCCGGCACAGCCCGTGGATCGTCTCCCGCCCGAGCGGACCGTGCAGCGTGAGGTCAGGAGCCCGGTCGCCGGCCCGGACGGCAGGTGGTTCCGCACTGGTCATCACCATCGACCAGTCGCCTTCACCGTCGACATCCAGCCGTACGCCGAGCAGCGTCCTCGTGTACGCCGTTGCCCAGTCGCTTCCAGCGGCCGTCACCGCACCCCGCTGGTGCGACATGTACTTCCGGGCCGCCTCGGCCATCTCACCCGAGCCGTTGATGGCTACTGGCCGCTGCTCCTGCTCGTAGCCGTCCAACAGCTCCGGTGCAGCCCAGCCGCGCAGTACCCAGGCAAGCCGCCACGGGAGGTTCGAGGCGTCCAGCGCACCGGTATTGAGGCCCAGCGCCCACATGGGCGTGATCAGGTGCGCCGCGTCGCCCATCAGGAAGACCTTGCGCTCAGCAGACCAGTGGTCCGCCACCCGGTGATGCACGTTGTAGACGACCGTGCCGCGCAGCTCGATCTTGTCCACCTCGCCGATGAACTGCTTCACCTTCACCAGCAGATCCTCGTCGCCCGGTGGCTCCATCCCTTCGGCCAGCGGGAACAGAAACCGCCAGCACTCCGGCTGCCGGATCAGCACCATCCACTCCGACCGGTCCGAGAAGTACGCCAGGTACGGATAGTCGCGAGCGTTCGACACGTCCAGGTCGACCACGACGTCGATCAGCATGTACCGCTCGGGCAGCGTCTCGCCGGACACGGTCGCACCGAGCGCATCCCGCACCTTCGAACGGCCGCCATCACAGGCAAGCAAATGCGAGGCGAGAATCTCCTGCGGCCCGTCCGGCGTGGCAACCCGTAGTACGACATGATCGTCGACGACCTCGAAGGACTCCAGCCGGTGCGAGGTCAGCACGGATCCACCGGCCCGCTCGAGCGCGGCGGCCAGGATCGGCTCCATCGTCTGCTGCGGCAGGTTGATCACGAACGGGAACTGCGTGTCGTTCACCAGTTCGGCCAGCTGGACCGAGGCCCGCGGCGTGTTGGTGGCCCGGTCGATGTCGCCGATCTCGTCGATCCGCAGCGCGGCCGCGAGGATCTCGTCGACGCAGCCGTACCGGTTCCAGATCTCCAGGGTCCGGGTCAGCGTCGTACCGGCTTTCGTGTCGGACGACAGTGCGGCGTCCTCCTCGAGCAGCACGAACGGCACGCCGTAGTGGGCCAGGCCGAGCGCGGTGGTCAGGCCGATCGGCCCCGCGCCGACAACGGCGACAGGCAACTGGTGCTTGGCAGAGGTCACTCGGGATCTCCTAGAACTCTTCGAGCCGGGCGAATGCCCGTTCCCGGGTGAGCTGGGAGCCGGTCATCGCCGCCGCGTCGGACAGCAGGAACAACAGCGGGCCGACCACGTCCTCGGGGTCGCCGATGCCTATGGTGTCGTGCCAGTGCTCGCGGTCCGCACCGAGGTTCGCAGTACGGAACTGATCCGTGTCGATCACGCCCGGCGCGACCACGTTCACCCGCACCCGGTGCTCGGCAACCTCGGCGGCGAGCGTCTTGGCGAAGGCGACCAAGGCAGCCTTGCTGGACGCGTACGCCGCGGCGCCGGGGAACCCGGTCGGAGCCATCCCCGAGGTGAACACGATCACCGAGCCGGCCCGCCGCTCGATCAGGTGCGGAACGACCGCCTGGCAGACCCAGACGACGCCGTCCAGGTTCACCTGCAGCGTCCGGGTCCACTCGGCGGGGTCCATGTCGAGCACCGCGGCCCGGGGCTGGATCGCGGCGCCGGCCACGAGCCCGTCGATCCGGCCGTGCCGCTCGATCACTCCTGCCACAGCTTCAAGCACTGCAGCCCGATCAGAGACATCTACCTCGACGTACTCGACCGCCGAGTTCTCTGGCGCCGTGATGTCGAAGACGACCGCCGTCCCGCCGCACGAGACGACCGCGGCGGCCAGCGCGGCGCCGATGCCGCTAGCGCCACCGGTGACCACCACGACCTCGCCGGTCGCGTCGAAGCTCACCTTCATGACGTCCCCTTCTGCCGGGAGGTCATCGTCTCGGTGATCCGCTGTACGGCGCCGGCCAGGTGGGTCCGGAGCGCTTCTTCGGCCGCGTCCGAGTCGTGGGCGACGCAGGCGTCGAGGATCGCCTGGTGCTCTTGCCGGTTCCGCTCGATCTGCGCCGCGGTCTGCCGGCTGCCGAACCTGTACCGCTCGCTGTTCTGCCAGACCGGCTCGATCGCCCGCGCCAGCCACTGCGAGCCACCGGCCCGGTAGAGGGTGAAGTGGAAGTCCGCGTGCGACTGCCGGGCGCCGATCGAGTCCTCACTCCGCGACAACCGCAGATGCTCCGCCAGCGCGGCTGTCGCCTGCTGCTCGTCCTCCGCGCCAAAGTGCTCAGCCGCCGCCCGTACTGCGAGGCTCTCGAGCGCGAGCCGGGTCTCATGGGTATCGCGCAGGTCTTCCAGCGACAACTCGCGAACCCAGGCGCCGCGGTGCGGAATGATGTCGACCAGCCCGAGCGCTTCCAGCCGGCGAAGGCCTTCGCGGACCGGCATCTGGCTCATCTCCAGCCGATTCGCCAGCTCGACCAGGCGCAGCGGCGTACCGCTGGGAAGTTCGCCGGACAGGATCAGCTGGTGAAGCTCGGCCGCGGCGGTCTCGGCCAACGTACGGCGGCCACCTCGGCCACCGCCGGGTAGCAACTCCATCGGGCTGCTCATGAGAGCTCCCGGTAGGCAAGGGTGTTCCGCAGCTCGCCGAGCTGGTCGGCGCGCGTAATCACTTCGTCGCCCTCCTTCAGGAACACCTGCGGTTCGCGGGCGTTCCCGATCCCGGCCGGCGTACCGGTGAGCAGCAGATCGCCCGGTCGCAGCGTCATCCCGAACGACAGCTCGCTGATCAGCGTCGCCACGTCGTACGCCATCTGCTTGGTCGACGCGTCCTGCATGATCTCGCCGTTGAGCAGGCACTGCAGCCGCACGTCCTGCGGATCACCGAGCTCGTCGGCGCTCACGATCCACGGCCCGAGCGGCATCGTCTGATCGATGCTCTTGCCCTTCAGCCATTGGCCGCCGTGCGCTCGTTGCAGATCGCGCTGCGAGATGTCGTTGGCCAAGGTGTAGCCCCAGACATGGTCGAGCGCGTCCGCGACCGGAATGCTCCGGCCGGTCTTGCCGATCACCAGCGCGAGCTCCGCCTCGTAGTCCCACTTCGCCGAGACGGCCGGGTCGTACGCGATCTCGTCGTACGGGCCGATCACCACGTCCGGACCCTTCGTGAAGAACGTCGGGTGTTCCGGCCGGTCGACGTCCTGCCCCTCGCGTTTGCCCTTGCTCTCCTCGAAGTGGTCCCAGTAGTTCCAGCCGGTACAGAGGATGTCCCGCCGGAACCGCCGGATCGGCGCCAGCAACCGCACGTCCGCCAGCGCGACCCGCTCGTTGCCCAAGGCACCAAGCCCGTTCTCGATCACCGCCACCAGGTCGGCATGAGGCAGCAGGATGACGTCTTCGCCATCCAGTACGCCGGGCCGCTCGCGCCCGTCGTGCTCCACCGTCACGAAACGCATCTCAGACCCACTCGACGCCGCGCACGCGACCGGTCACGGGATCACCGCGATCGCGTTGATCTCGATCAGATAGTCCGGGTGCGCGAGCTTGCTGACCTCGACCATCGTCGAAGCCGGCAACGGTTCGTGGAAGTACCGCGCCCGGACCTCGTGGATCTTGGCGAAGTCCTCCATGTTGCGGACGTACACGTCCACCCGGCAGACATCGTCCAAGGTCCCACCGGCCTCGCGGACGGCGGCCTGGACGTTCTCGCAGACCTGCCGGGTCTGCTCGGAGACGTCGCCGACGCCGGCGATGCTGCCGTCCGGCCGGCGCGCGGTCATCCCGGAGACGAACACCAGCCGCCCGGTCGCCTCGATCGTGGTCGCCTGCGAGAACACCCCGTTGGGGCTGCGCAACGCAGTACTGGTCAGTTGTGTCTTCGGCATCAGTTCAGCACCCCTCCGGCCGGTACGACCGCGCCGACCGCGTTGGCGGTCGCGAGCAGTCCGTCCAGCCCCGACTTCTCGATCAGTACGCCGTGCCGCCGCTGGTATTCGGCTCGCTCGGCTTCGATCTCTCCCGGCAGATGCAACCGGTCGACCCCTGGCGCGGTGGCACTCGCCCGGACCCGCGCCGCCAGGGCCGAGGACCGTTGCCGAAATCCCTCGACCCCACCCAGCAACTCCGGGTTGATCGCGAGGAACAGGTGCGCGCAGTCGTTCGGCCGTTCCGGCTCCCTGTACAGCGGCCGCACCTGGTCGCCCCAGCCACCACCACTCAGTACGCCGGTCAGCACGTCGATCATCAACGCCAGCCCGAACCCCTTGTGCCCGGCGGCAGGCAGCAACATCCCCAGTACCGCGGCCTCCGGGTCGGTGGTCGGCAAGCCCTGCGAGTCCGTCGCCCAGGTGTCCGGGATCGACCGGCCGGCCGAGGAGGCCAGCCGGATCTTGCCCAGCGCAACGGCCGACAGCGCCATGTCCAGCACCATCTCCGGTCCGCCCACGGTCGGTACGGCGATCGCCAGCGGGTTGTTGCCGACCAGCCGTTCGGCGCCGCCGGGGGCGGGCATCAACGGGGTGGTGTTCGACATCGCGATGCCCAGCTGACCGGCCCGGGCCGCCTGCATCGCCCACCGGCTGGCCGCGCCGAAGTGGTGCGCGTTCCGGACCGAGACCAGGCCGATCCCGTACCGGCCGGCTCGCTCGGCTGCCAGGCCCATCGCCTGCGGGCTGGACAACTGGCCCATCCCGCCGCGCGCATCCGCGACCAACGCCGCGCCGGCGTCGTGCAGCACGTCCAGCTCACGCTCGCGGGTGACCCCGCCTGCGTTCAGGCGTTCGACGTACATCGGAACGAGCATCACGCCGTGCGAGCTGACGCCGCGCAGATCCGCTTCGACCAGGGCGGCGGCGATCTTCGCCGAGTCACCTGGCTCGAATCCGAGCGCGGTGAAGACGGCGGAGACAGTTGCCTCCAGCCACGCGGGCCGGACGAGCACCTGCCGATCTGAGTCCGGGGCCTGGGTCGTCACCTGTTCTCCCGCGCCCATGGCAACAGGTAGTGCTCCAGCGCGACCAGCGCGTAGAACAAAACGATGCTCATGATGCTCAGCAAGGTGATTCCGGCGAAGGCCAGCGCGGTGTCGGCACTCGAGCCGGAACTCTGGATCACATAGCCCAGCCCGCCGGTAGCACCGACGAACTCGGCGATCACCGAGCCGATCACCGCCAGCGAGATGGCCACCTTCAGCCCGGTGAAGATCTGCGGCAATGCGTAGATGATCCGCAGCCGGAAGAACTCCTGGGTCTTGCTCGCGTTCAGCGACCGGAGCAGCTCCACCAACTCGACCGGGGTCGACTTCATCCCGGTCGCGGTCGAGATCACGATCGGGAAGAAGCAGACCAGCAGCACCATCACGGCCTTCGGCCACGAGCCGAATCCCATCCAGACCACCAGCAGCGGCGCGATCGCGATCTTCGGGATCGCGTTCACCGCCAGCATCAGCGGATAGAGCAGCCGTTCCACCAGCACCGAACGGACGATCAGCAGCGCGATCGGGACCCCGGTCGCGATCGCCAGGAAGAAGCCACCGATCGTCTCCACGAACGAGACGCCGGTCTGCTTCAGCAAGAAGCCGGGCTGGTCGAGGAAGGACGTGACCACATCGCCCGGACTCGGCAGCAGGAACGGCTCGATCGCGAACACGACGACGGCCAGCCACCACAGCCCGATCGCGGCGAACAGTCCGAGCACCGGAAGAAGGATCGCCGCCGACCGGGAGCTGGTCAGCCAGGATCGCTTCGTCATCGGCGCCCCTCGGGCACGTCGGCGGGCGGCACCTTCTCGGACAGCAGGCCGTGCAGGTGGCCGCTGATCCGGGCCACGTCGGTCAGGTGCGCGTCCTGGCCCAGACTGCGGGGCCGGGGAATGTCGATCTCGACGATCTCGCGCAGCCGGCCGGGCCGCGGGCTCAGCACGACCACCCGGTCCGCGAGCAGGACGGCCTCCTCGATCGAGTGGGTGACGAATACGATCGTGGTCGCCAGCTCCATCTGGACCCGTTGCAGTTCCTCGGACAGCTCCGTCCTGGTCAGCGCGTCGAGCGCCGAGAACGGCTCGTCCATCAACATCACCTTGGGGTCGCGGATCAGCGAGCGGCACAACGACACCCGCTGCTGCATCCCCCCGGACAACTCGTGCGGGAGGCGGCGCTCGAAGCCGGTCAGCCCGACCAGCTCCAGCAACTCGTGCGCCCGGTCCCGGTACGTCTTCTTGTCCTTGCTCTTGTCCTTGCCGCCGGAGATCTCCACCGGGAGCAGGACGTTCGACACCACCGAGCGCCAGGGCAGCAGAGCGGGCCGCTGGAACATGAACGAGACGTCGCGGCGGGGCCCCTTGACGGGTTCCCCCGCCACCTCGACCCCGCCGTACGTCGGCCGCAGCAGTCCCGCGATCAGCCGGAGCAGGGTGGACTTGCCACACCCGGACCGGCCGATCAACGTGACGAACTCGTTCTCCTGGACGTGCAGGTCGATCCCTTCGAGGGCCTGGATCTCTCCCCCGCGGCCCTCGAAGACCTGGCCCACACCGTCCAGCCGGATCATGTCAGCCCTTCGGCGCCAGGTCGCGGTCGACCACGTCGGACGGATTCACCGAACCGGCCGGGGTGATCTGCCCGGCGTCCTCGAGGTCCTTGATGATCTGCTGCACGCGGGAAACCTCCACCGCGCCGAGCACACCGCTGAAGCCGTCCGGCTTGACGTAGGGCCTCATCAGGTTCAGCTCTTTGACGGAACCCTCGACCTTGCGGTCCGGCACGTACTTCTGCAGGATCTTCGCCGCGCCGTCGGGGTCGTCGATGGTGTCCTGCAGACCCTTGAGCAGCGCACTGGTGAACTTCTTCACCTGGTCCGGGTGCTCCTTGGCCAGGTCGGACCGGGTGATGATCGCGTTGCCGTACAGGTCCGGAAGCACATCGCCGTACGGCAGTACGACGGCCTTGCGGTGCTTGACCTTGTCCGCGTTCTCCACCGTCGGCACGCCGACGACGAACTGACCGATCCCGTCGACCGTCCCGGCCGACAGCAGCTGCGGCAGCGATGCCGGCGGCGACGGGACGAATTTGGTGGTCTCCCAGTTCGCGATCTTCGCGGCCTTGGCGTAGAGCGGGAACATCACCGTGTTGGTGGAGCCCGGCTGGTCGCCGATCTTCTTGCCGGGCAGGTCCTGCGGACCCTTGATGCTGCCACCTTCGAGGGTGACGATCGCCGCCAACGACTTCTGGTGGATCATCCCGACCGTGGTGACCGGCATCTTCTGCTTGCCCATCGTGATCAGGATCGCGGTGAAGTCACCGATCCCGTAGTCCGCCTGGCCACCCGCCACCAGCTTCAGCACGTCGACCGTGCCGGTACCCGGCTTGATGGTGACGTCGAAGCCGGCGTCCTTGAAATAGCCCTTCTCGAGGGCGACATAGGCGTAGGCCTCGCGGCCGAAGGTGTTGAATGACGTCAGATAGGTGATCTTCTGAAGTGATGCGTCCCCGTTCTGGCCCGCTTTGTCGTTATTGCACGCACTCACCACAGCTAGTGCGAGTACCGCCACAAGGGCGGCGGCAGAGCGCCTGAACCTCATCCTGGACTTTCTCCTCTCCGATATTTGATCAAACATCAAATATGGAAGGGTGGTCAATCGCCCCTCCGGGGACTTCACAGTGTCTTTACGTACACCGTTCCGGGTCCCCTCAGAACCCGATTGCCGCCCGTCCTGGAGCCGTTTCCCCATACCTGTCCGTACCGGACTGGCATCCCGCCCCGACCACAGACCGTACCCGTCCGGACAGCAGATCGCGACGCCCGATCGGGTACTTCGTGTCCCTGGCAGGACAAATTTGTGTAAACCCGTTCACTTTGTGATCTGGGTCATGAGATCGCTCTCACTGCGAGTCACCCTGGAGAGGGATTCGGGCCGGACCCGGATTTGGGAGGATTGCCGGGTGGCGAACGTGCTGGTCCGGGGCTCGACCTATCTGCGATGGGTCTATCTGCTGCTCGGCGCCGCGCTGGTCCTGGCCTTCCTCCTGGTCGACAGCGCCCTGGTCTCCCTGCTGAACGGGCTGCACCTGCCGGCGGTGCCCGGTGGTGTGCTCGTCGCACTCTTCATCGTCGTGCCGCCGGTACTGCTGGGCATCCTTCCCGCCGTGCGCGAGGTAGAGGGCATCGCCGTCGAGTCGTTGCTCGGGGTCCGCTTCGACGAGCGGCCGCTCGGCTCCGCGCGCAACTGGCCTCAGCGCCGACGGACCGCCACCTGGTTCTGTCTGCACCTGCTCGCGGGCGGCTTCGTCGGCGTCCTCAGCACCGTCGTGTTCGGTCTCGGCGCCGTGTTGCTCGCGGCCCCTTTCCGGACACCGGGACAGCACGAGCTGATCCCAGACGTCGACTACCCGGTCAGCGGCCGCTGGACCGACTACTGGATGCCGCTGGCTGCCGTCGCTGGGGTGCTGGCCCTGTTCTTGTTGTCCTCGGCAATCGGTGCACTGCTCGCGTACGCCGCTCCGCGGGTCCTCGGGCCGACTCCCGCCGAGCGGATCGAGCTGCTCGAACAGCAGACTGCGACCCTTGCCGAGCGCAACCGATTGGCCCGCGAGCTGCACGACAGCGTCGGCCACGCCCTCAGCCTGGTCACGATCCAGGCGGCCGCGGCCCGGCGGGTACTCGCCACCGATCCCGCCTTCGCCGAGAACGCCCTCGCGGCAATGGAGACCTCGGCGCGGGCGGCGCTGGCCGATCTCGACCACGTGCTCGGGCTGCTCCGCGAGGATCGCCGGCCGGGCTCGGAGAAGGCGCCCCAGGCGACCCTCGGCGACATCACCCGGCTGGTCGAATCGACTCGCGCGGGCGGCATCACCGTGACGGTTCAGCGCCAGGGCCGACTGGAGCAACTCCCAGCTGCGGTCTCCCGGGAGGCCTACCGGATCGTCCAGGAGGGCCTCACCAACGCGATCCGGCACGCCGGCCGGCCGACGGACCAGCTCGAGATCGGATTGTCGATAAGCCTCGGCGCCGACGGTCTGCGGCTCGAACTGACCAACCCGGTCAGCGCCACCCCGAACCAGCCACACCGCAGCGGCGGAGGCACCGGGCTGGCCGGTATCCGTGAAAGGGTCGCCGTACTACGAGGCTCGGTCGAAGCGGGGCCTGGTCGGGGATCATTGGCGGCTGGCAGTAACGCTGCCGGTCGCCGTCACGACGAAGGGACGACAGTGAACGACGTATCGGTGGTCGTGGTTGACGACGAGCCGCTGATCCGCAGCGGCCTGCGCGCCATCATCGACGCGGAGCCGGACCTGACCGTTGTCGGCGAGGCCGGCGACGGCGCCGAGGTTCTCTCCGTCGTCCGGCGAACCCAGCCCGACGTCGTACTGATGGACGTACGGATGCCAGCGGTCGACGGCATCCAGGCGACCCGGCTGCTGCTCGAAGGCGTCGACCCTGCGCCACGCGTCCTGGTCGTCACCACTTTCGAGAACGACGACTACGTGTACGACGCGCTGCGCGCCGGCGCCTCGGGCTTCCTCCTGAAGCGGACTCCCCCGGACGACATCATCGCCGCGATCCGGACTGTCGCGAGCAGCGAGTCGTTGCTGTTCCCGGAGGCGATCCGGGCACTCGCTCTTGCCCACGTCTCGACGCAGAGCCAGCCGACCGGGCTCGAGCGGTACCAGCTGACCGAGCGCGAGCAGGAGGTGCTCCGGTTGATGGCGAAGGGGCTGTCGAACGCGGAGATCGCGGCGGAGTTGATCCTCGGCGTACAGACCATCAAGACGCACGTCGCGAACACGCTCGCCAAGCTAGGGGCACGCGATCGCACGCAGGCCGTCATCCTGGCCTACGAGTCAGGCTTCGTGCCCCTGCACTGAGTCAGGCTGGGCTAGGTCTGGGTGGGGTCGTCCGCTTCGGCGAGGGTGCAGGCGTTGTGCAAAGGGTCGATGGCATCCGCCTTCACCGCGACGCGCTGGAGCAGTGTCCGAAAGATCATCCGCTCGCCGTCCTCCAGGCTGCCGAGGACCTCTTCCTCGGCCTCGCCCAGGCGACTCTCGAGATCGCAGAGCGTCTCCTTGCCCTGCTCGGTCGCCACGATCAGCCGGGCCCGCCGATCCGTCGGGTCGGGCTGCCGTTCGACCACGCCGGCCTTCTCCAGATCGTCCAGCAGATACGTCATCACCGTCCGGTCGACCCCGAGTTGCGCGGCCAGATCAAGCTGACGCTTCGGCCCTGAACCGACAGCGGTCGCGAGCACCTGGTAGCCGCGCGGGCCGCCAGGGACATCCGCCAGCGCCTCACCGGACCGCTTCGCATACCGCCGGAAGACGACGCCGAGCGCCCAGCCGAGGTCAGCCTCGACCGACGTCCCGCGCGCCTGGCGGGTCCGGAGATCCGACTCCGGCGAAGAACTGGTCACGAAAGCCAGTCTACGTGGTCTACGCCACTCGGAATACGATCTGACTTGAATATGTTCTGTTTGACAGATTATCTTTACGACAGCTCATATGAGCCAGTCCCCGACAACTTCTGGAGATGTCAGCTATGACCACCCTTCTTCGCGTCGACGCCAGCATCCGGGTCGACGGATCCGTCAGCCGGGCACTCGCCGACAGCGCCGAGGCGGCCTGGAGGTCGGAACACCCGGACGGCGTCGTCGTCCGGCGTGACCTCGGCCGGCACCCGATCCCGGGCGACGTCTGGCCCGCCGCCATCGGCGCGGCCTTCGGTTTCGCCCCCGACGAGAGCGCGACCCACGCGGACGCGGCCAGTGCGACCGCACTCGCCGCCGAACTCAGCCAGGAGATCCGGGACGCCGACGCCGTCCTGCTTGCGATCCCGCTGTACAACTACGGCATCTCCCAACACGTGAAGACCTGGATGGATCTGCTGATGGTCGACCGCGAACTGCTGGCCGGCGAGGTACTTCGGGGCAAGCCGGTCATCCTCACCTTGGCTCGCGGCGGTGGTTACAGCGTCGGCGCACCCAAGGAAGGCTGGGACCACGCGACGCCGTACTTGGAGCGCATCTTCGGCGAGGTGTTCAACATGAACATCCGCAAGGCGGTCGCCGAGCTGACGCTGGCCCCGGTCACCCCGGGGATGGAGTCATTGATCGACGCGTCCAAGGTTTCTGAGGAGGAGGCCCACCTCGAGGCCGAGAAGCACGCCGCAGTAGTCGCCCGCGAGGTCACTGGCGCCGCTGCCTGATCTGCCCTGGCAGCACGACCTGCACTACCTGCACTACCTGTCTGATGCCCTACCTACCTGCCTGCCTTAGCTGCCTGATGCTTTACCTGCCTGATGCTTGGTTGAGCTAAGGCGTTCCTGCTGGGCGCCGTACTCGAGTCGGCACCCGACCAGGACACCTCTCAGCTCGCCTGCCAGACCGACACAGTGACCGACAGCGTTACCTCCACCGGATCAGCCAGTACGGCGATCCGCTCCGCGAGCTCAGCCGGCTGCACGTGCCGCGCACTCGGCGTCATCGCCACCAACTGCTCCACCGACCGGTGATCCAGCCGCATCCCGACCTCGACGGCCGTCGCCTCGGTCTGGACGAACTCCCCCGCCAGCGATTCCCGCAGCCGGCGGTCCTTGTCCTCATCCACGCGAACCATCCCGAGTACCGCGATCAGCTCGGCGAGGTGTGCCTGGTTGGGCGTCACCACGAGCAGCTTCCCGCCGGGCGCGAGTATGCGACGCATCTCGGGCGCGTTCCGTGGCGCGAAGACATCGAGTACTACGTCAACGACCCCGTCCCGGAGCGGCAACTCCTTCCAGGCGTCACACACCACCGACCCGATCCGCCCGTCCACCTTGGCCGCCCGCCGCGCCGCATACCGCGAAACATCCAACGCAACCCCCACCCGCTCCCGCTTGCCAACCTCCGCCGCCTCCGCCGCCTCCCCGGGCTCCACCGTCTTCCCGGCCTCCCCCGCACCTGCCTCAATGACGCCGGCGAGGTAGTACGCCGTACCGGCTCCTACTTCGGCGAAGTGGGTGGCTGTGGGTGGGGTGTGGGCGATCAGGGCGTCGCGGATCGGCGCATAGTGGCCGCCGGCGAGGAAGGTGCCGCGGGCCTCGATCATGGCGGCCGTGTCGCCCTCGATGCCGGTCGATGCGGAGGGCAACAAGTTGAGATAGCCCTGCTTGGCCAGGTCGAAGGCATGACCTCGCGCGCAACCCGCCGTACGGGCTGCCAGGGCCAGGCCGTCGGCGCAGACCGGGCAACGCAACAGGGAGACGAGGTCCGGGCGCACAGAAGGCAGGTTAGCCGTTGACGTCCCGGCTGGTGAGGCGCGCCCAGGCCGCTGCGTAGAAGACGGCCAGGTAGGCGCCTTGCATGAGCAGGTTGCGGCCGATCTCGTGCCAGTACGGCGGATCGCGGAGCAGGTCGGCGAACGACGTCCAGCCATACAGCAGCAACCACGGGTGGATCACGTGGATCTGCGGGATCGCGCCGAGGATGCCGAACACGATGAACGTGCAGAACGTGGCGGCCATCGCGGCCAGTGGCGTCGACGTCAACGATGACACGAACAGCCCGATCCCGGCGAGACCGAGCAGGGACAGCGCGATCAGCAGCGCGATGCCGAGGGCCCGAAGCAGTCCGTCGGCGAGCGAGACCGTCGTACCGGAAAGCAGGACGACGTCGCCGACCGGAAAGAGTATGACTCCGACGATCAGTCCGGACACCCAGATCGTCATCGTCGCGGCCAGGCAGAACGTGACCAGTGCGACCATCTTGGCCGCGAGCAAGCGTGATCGCCCGGCCGGCGCGGTGATCAGGTTGCGGAGCGTGCCGAGGCTGGCTTCGCCGGCCAGCGACTCCCCTGAGATGACCGTGACCGCGGTCGGCAGGAAGAACGGCAACGACAGGGCCAGACTCGCGACCACCAGGAAGAACCCGTTCCCGGCGACCTGCCCGAGGAACCCTTCGGCGTCCCCATCCGAGCCGGACACCTTGATTGCCACGCCGATCAGGATCGGAACGGCCGCCAGTACGGCGAGCAGCACCCAGGTCCGGGCCCGCCCGAAAACCAGATGCAGCTCCGAGGCGAACAGCGCCACAGTGTGCCGCCCCGCACTCGGCCGCCCCACGGGCGCTCGTTCCACAACCTCGGTCGCGGCCATCAACTCTCACCTTTCGAAGCTGCCTCGACGTCGGCTTTACCGCCGCCACCGCCGCCCTCGACCGGACGATCCGGGACTACCACCAGCAGCCGGCCGACCTGGCGGACCTGATCGTCCGGTACGGCGCGGCGCGGGTCGCGGCCTGGGCGAGACCACCGCTCGATTGGTCGGGCCGCACCGCCCCAGGCCGCTGCCGTCGCAAGTGCTGCCATCGCGCCTGCGGCAGCGAGTGGGACTGCGACTTCAGTCGTCAAGGACGTCGTGGCCGATGGTGCGCACTCATCCAGACCCACCCGATGTCCCTGGGGCGAGGCCACGCTCAGCGACGGCTTATTCGGCGACATCGAAACCTTCTCCGGTCAGGGCGACGAAGGCGTCTTCGAGGCTTGGGCGTTCGAGGCCGAAGCCGTGGATCCGGACGTCGGCGGCGACCAGGGCGGCTGCGAGCTTGTCGATCGGGAGTTCGCCTGGGTCTCCGTCCACGAACTCTTCGGCGACCTTGACGTCGGTGACGCCCAGACCGGTCAGGGTCTGTTCGGCCTGCTGGAGATCCGGTGTCCGCACGACCAGGCGCGGCCGAAGCTCGGAGCGCAGTTCGGTCATCGTGGACTGCCGGAGCAGGCGGCCGCGGCTCATCACCGCCGCGTGGGTGCAGAGCTGCTCGACCTCGGTCAGCAAGTGGGTGGAGGTGAAGATGGTGGTGCCGTCGTTCGCCAGTTCGCGAATCAGCGAACGCACCTCGCGGGTGCCCTGCGGGTCGAGACCGTTGGTCGGCTCGTCGAGCACCAGCAGGTCGCGCGGCTGCATCAGCGCGACGGCGATCGCGAGCCTCTGCCGCATGCCGAGCGAGTAGTTGCGGACCTTCTTACCGGCTGCGTTGGACAGGCCGACCCGTTCAAGCGCGTGCCCCGCCCGGGCCTTGCGGGTCCGGGGGTCGGCTGTCCGGTCGGCCGCATCGAAGCGCAGCAGGTTCGCCTGCCCGGTCCAGAACGGATAGAAGGCCGGTCCTTCGACCAGCGCACCGACCCGCGGCAGCACAGACAGTTGCCCCTTCGGCATCGGCTCGCCGAGCAGCTCGACCGAACCCGAGGTAGGCGCGATCAACCCGAGCAGCATCCGGATCGTGGTCGTCTTCCCCGACCCGTTCGGCCCGAGAAACCCGAAGATACTTCCGGCCGGAACCTCCAGATCAACCGCATCCACCGCCACCTGCCCACTCCGAAACCGCTTCGTCAGCCCCCGAGTAACAATCGGCGCCGCGCTCCCGTCCGATTCAACCGTCACGGCCGGTACGCCGGCGGTGCTCGCGCGCGGACCGACAGCGGCGCCCGATGCGCCGCCAGCGCCCCGGTCCGGGCGCGCTGGTGGTGGTTCGGTGCTCACCTTGTCAGCGCTCCCCGGATCGCTTCGGGTTGTCAGCGGGGAGCTTTGGCCGCGGCGGCCTGGAGGGTGTCGGGTGAGACGAGGCCGATGAAGACGCGGCCGTCGTCTGTGATCAGGGCGCTGACCATCTTGGTGGTCAGGATCTTGCCGGAGCCCCAGGTGCCCTGGACCGTGCGAGCCTTTGCCAGCAGTTGGCCGAGCGGGCCGGCATCCGCGGGAAGCTTGGCGCCTCGCAGTACGACGACGCTCTCCCAGCCCTTACCAACCACGGTCGGCTTGTCGGCATCGGACTTACCGGTGTCCGGCTTGGTGCCGTTGGGCTTCGGGAGGCCCTTCGGCTCGGTGTGGCGGGCGGCCGGGAGCTTCTCCTCGGTCACCTTGACGCCCTTCGGCGGGGTGAAGGCGAACGTGCTCGCCGCCGGTACGTCGAACGACACCGCCGAGAAGCCGAGCTGGACCGCGGGGTCCTTGCCGGTCCGCGGCATCACGGTCACCTGGAGCGGGACCCAGGTCTTCGAGTCGATCGCCAGCGTCACCGAACCCACGGTCGTCTTGTCGGTCTTCGGGACCAGGCGGAGCTTGTAGGCGTCGCGGCCGGCCACTTTCTCGGTGCCGCTGACCTCCACCTTGGTGGACGGGTCGATGGCACCCAGGAACTGCTTGGCGACGGCCTGCGGGTCGTACGTCTGCTTCTCCGGCGCGACCTCGGGCTTTGCCGGGTGCGCGGGCAGAGCCAGCTTGGTGGCCTCACGCTTGGACGAGTCGTACACCCAGGCGGTCTTACCGTCCGTGGTCAGCGTCCGCTCGGCCATGTCGTCGATCACCGAGACCCGGGCCTTGTCCGGACCGGCGAAGGCGACCCGGGCGGTGTGCTTGCCGGTCAGCAGGTCAGTGAACTTGGAGCTGTCGCCGCCGAGCCCTGGAATCGCGGGCAGACCGAGATCCGTCGAGGACGTCACCATGCCGGACAGCCCGTCGACCTTGGCCGTCTGCACTTTGGCGAGCAGGTCCTGCGCCGTGATCCCAGGCAGATCCGGAGAGGCATCCGCGACCACCGGCCCCAGCGCCCCCACGCCTGCCACCAGCGCGACTGCCGTGACCGGCACCAACCATCGTCGACTCCGCTGCGTTGCTCCCATGTCTACAAGACTCGCACCGCGCCCACCCCGAACCAAGGGGTGTCAGGGTCGAATCACCCAAAAGAGGGAGCGCGGCGTACGACGATCGCAGTACGAGGCAGCCGCGGTACCGCCGATCGGGTAGATCTCAGCACCAGATCAGCGGTTCCACGGCAGTGCGAACTCAGCAGGGCTCAGCGGTTCTAGAGGAGCCTCAGCGGCTCTGGAGGGCGTCCAGGGCGACTGTCATCGCGGCCGCGACGCGGAAGTCGAGGCGGGGATCCGGCGCGGTGACGCGGTAGCGGTCCCGGACCGACACCTTGCGCTCCACCGCCAGCACCAGTTCGCCGGTGGTGAGGTCCTTGAAGTCAAAGTGGAAGATGAACGGCAGCGGGAGGTCGCCGGCGACCGGGACGAACTCCCAGAGCCGCCGGACGATCGCGACGGTCGCGTTCCGCTCGGTCCCGTTGGACTGCACCTCTCCGCCGCCCAGCTGCCAGCTGGACCGCAGCAGGCTCTTGCCGAACTCCTTCTTGAACCAGCCGATCGGCTGGCCCTGCGGGTCGAACACGTCGTACCCGGAGCCGAGGTCGAGCCGCTTGCGTGCCTTGAACGAGAACACCACCTGGGACTTGGTGTCGTCGGTGTAGAAGGTGACCTCTTCCTTGAAGGCCATCCGCTTCTGCTGCGCGAACGCCAGCAGGGGTCCATCAGAACCATCCGGGTTGGTGGCGATCAGCTCGTACTTGTTCGCCATCAAGGTGATCCGCTGCTTCATCGAGAACGCGGGTACATGCATAGGCGCTGGGCCTTGGGGTGGGACGGTCATGCGGAGGAGTCTCGCACCCCGCCCGGCTCATCTACGCATGTGATGCCGCAAGCGAGCCCACCCAGCCGTACGCCTCGCGCAAGGCTCTGCGACACCTCGGAGTCGGCTACTACCTCTACGTGGATCTCCCCCACGCCCTGCAGAACCAGGTCCCGTGCCACCTCGACACCGAGCTCCACTGCCTCGTCCGCTGAACGCGCTGGTCGCCAGAGCACTCCGAAGTCCGCAGCAGGCTTCTCCGCACCCACCTGTACTACGAGAACCTCCGGCCGCTCCAGCAACTCCGGCTGCACCGCATCAACCACAACCAGGTGCACCACCTGCGCACCGACATGCTTTGCTACACCCTCAGCCCGTACTGCGTCTTGCACGATCACCTGCGAGGGCGGCTCACCCGGCAGACCACGTCTTCCCCACGCCTCTTGGTGTACGGCCCAGGACAGCGGTCGGCGGGCAGCCCAACCGCTCCGCACCAGCTCGGGCGCGGCGGCGAACTCCTCTACATGACCAACACACAGGTACCCGACCAGCTCTACCTGCGCGGGCAGATCCAGTACGGCGGCGACCTCACCGGGCTCGAAGAACGACACCCAGCCGACACCGAGGCCTTCGGCGCGAGCAGCCAGCCACAGGTTCTGGATTGCGATCGCCGCCGAGAACCAGGTCGTTCGTGGGTCTGCGTGACGTCCCAGTACGTGCCGGCCACCTCGGCCGGGGTCGCAGGTCACGGCGATGTTCAAAGGAGTGTCGAGGATCGCCTCGATCTTCAGTCCGTCGAACTTGCTCCGGCGGTCAGCAGGCAGCGACGCCGCGAACGCATCCCGCTGAGCGGTCGCAAGGTCGTGCACCTTGCGCCGGGTCGCGATGTCTCGGATCAGGACGAAATCCCACGGCTGGCTCAGCCCCACGCTCGGCGCCCGATGCGCCGACTCGAGCACACGGGTGAGGACGTCATCGGCGATCGGCTGGTCGATGAATCCTCGGCGTACATCCCGCCGCTCGGCCAGCACCCGATGCACGGTCTCCCGCTCAGCCAGTGGATACCCGGGCGCCGCTGTGTGATCCTCGGTCGGCTCGGGCAGTCTCCCGATGGCGACTGTGGCTCGTGCCGAGCGCTGCTTGCGTACTACAAGTTCCGCGCCGCTCAGGATCACGGCGGCCTCGGCGACGCTCGGAGTACCGGTTAGGCGCTCTACCTGCTCGCTAGGCGTCGGTACTGGTTGTTGGGACAGCTCCAGTGCGGGTGCAGTGAACAACTCGGCGCCCAGTGAGGCCACTAGTCGCTGCAGCCCCGGTTCTGCTTCCTTGCCGTCGACAGTGACCACCTGTACGACGTCGCGCGGGTCCAGACCGGCTAAGGCGGTCTCCACGAGGTCCCGGAGCTCGCGGTACGACGTACCGGAGCGTAGGCCGATCCCCAGCAGCAGACTCATTTCTCCAACCCCGCATAGACGCGAGCGGCTGCCACGAACCTGGCAGGCACGTCCGGAGTGGCCGTCCAGTGCAGGTGCAGGTAGGACGCGTGGATCTTCGGACGGGCAACACCTTCCTGGACGCCGCCGGGCAGATACCAGGCGCTGTCGACGTCGCTGTCGTACTCGACCGTCGTGCGGTGGAACTCGTGCCCGCGAACGCGTCGCCCCTCGTCGAAGATGGCCGTCGTGGTCGCTGCGATCGCCGTACGGTAGCCAAGTGTCAGGCGACTCGTCATACGAGCCGTCGCGGGCAGGACGCCGGTCAGCTGGTGACCGTCGAGTTCACGGCACAGGTAGAGCAGGCCGGCGCACTCCGCGACGACGGGCAGTCCGGCGGCGATCTCGGTCGCGACCTGCTTGCGGAGTTCGGCGTTGTCCGAGAGTGCCTCGGCATGCAGCTCCGGGAATCCGCCGCCGAGGTACAGGGCTGAAGTTGCCTCTGGCAACGGCTCGTGGAGCGGGTCGAAGGTGACGACCTCGGCACCGGCGGCGGTCAGCAGTTCGGCGGTCTCGGTGTATCGGAAGGAGAACACGGGGCCGCCCGCCATCGCGATCACCGGTCGGCCCTCCTCCGCCGGGCTGACCTCGGCGGCCGGGTCCCAGGCCTCGACGTCCAGCTCGGACGCGGCCTTCGCGGCTGCCACGAAGGCTTCCAGGTCGACGCCCTGCCGTACGAGTTCGGCGGCGGCTTCCACCGCGGTGACCGCCTGCTCGCGTTGTTCGTCGGCGGGGATCAGGCCGAGATGGCGGCTGGGGACGGTCAGGCGGGTGTCTCGGCGGAGTACGCCGAGGACCGGTACGCCGGTGGGCGCGACGCCGGCACGGACCTCGGCCTCGTGGCGGTCCGAGCCGACCTTGTTGAGGATCACGCCGACGATCCGGACGCCGGTGTCGAAGGAGACGAATCCGGCGACGACCGCGCCGACGCTGCGGCCGGCCGCGGAGGCGTCGACCACGAGCACGATCGGTGCCCTGAGCAACTTGGAGACGTGTGCGGTGGAGGCGTATCCCTCGGTGCCGAGCGCGCCGTCGTAGAGGCCCATCACGCCTTCGACGACGGCGAGATCCGCACCGGCGGCGCCGTGGGCGAACAGTGGGGCGACCCGTTCCTCGCCGGACAGCATCGGGTCGAGGTTGCGGCCCGGCCGACCGGTCGCGACCGCGTGGAACCCGGGGTCGATGTAGTCCGGCCCGACCTTGAACCCAGCAACCCGATGACCGGCAAGCCGCAGGGCAGCCATCAACCCAACCGCGACCGTCGTCTTCCCCGCCCCCGACGAAGGCGCAGCAACAACAACCCGCGGGATGCTCACCACGGCCCACCCACCTCGCACTCAACCCAAAGCGCCCGCGGACCGAGTGACTGCGTGCTCACCACCGGCCACCGTCCCGCACTGGTTGCCGTGGACCAGCTGATTGCGGGCTCACCACTCGATGCCCTTCTGGCCTTTCTGGCCGGTGTCCATCGGGTGTTTGAGTTTGGTCATCTCGGTGACCAGGTCGGCCGCGTCGATCAGGCGCTGGTCGGCGTTGCGGCCGGTGATCACCACGTACTGGTGACCCGGCCGCTTGGTCAGCGTCTCGACCACCTCGTCGACGTCCACCCAGCCCCACTTCATCGGGTAGGTGAACTCGTCCAGCACATAGAGATCGTGCGTCTCGGCCTCGATCCGGCGCTGGATCTCACGCCAGCCTTCGAGCGCGTCGGCGGCATGGTCCTCCTCGGTACCGGCCTTGCGCGACCAGCTCCAGCCCTCGCCCATCTTGTGCCACTCGACCGGGCCGCCCTGACCCGTTGCCTCGTGCAACTGTCCGAGCGCCTTGAACGCCTCTTCCTCGCCGACCTTCCACTTCGCGCTCTTGACGAACTGGAAGACGCCGATGTTCCAGCCCTGGTTCCAGCCGCGCAGCGCCATCCCGAACGCCGCGGTCGACTTCCCCTTCATCTCACCGGTGTGCACCATCAGCAATGGCCGGTTCCGGCGCTGCCGGGTGGTCAGACCGTCCTTCGGTACGACGCTCGGTTGTCCTTGTGGCATCAGGCGGCGCTCCGATCCGTGACGGCGCGAACAAGGTTGCCCGCAGCAACTTCACCCAGATCCAGGTACTCCGCGCCGAGGTCGGTCGCCAGCTCGGCGGCCAGTCCGAGCCGTACGCCGCGACGCGGTTCGCAGTCCACCACGACGCTCGCGATCCCTTGCATCGCCAGCCAACCGGCTGCCTGCTTCGCTCTCGCGAACGCCTTCTCACCTTGCGTGGCGCGGCCGTCCGTGACCAGCACCAGCAACGGCCGGCGCCGCGGATCCCGAATCGCGGCGATTCGTAGTACGTCGGCTGCCTGCAGAAGCCCTTCGGCGAGCGGGGTGCGACCACCGGTCGGAAGGGATTCCAGCCGCCGTACTGCGGTCTCGACGCTGCCGGTCGGCGGCAGGGCGACCGTGGCGGCGGCACCGGAGAAGGTGACCAGGCCGACCTTGTCGCGTCGCTGGTAGGCGTCGAGGAGGAGAGAGACGATCGCGGTCTTCACCTCGCCCATCCGCCTCTTCGTGCCCATCGAGCCGGAGGCGTCGACGCAGAAGAGGACGAGGTTGCCCTCGCGTCCTTCGCGGACGGCCAGGCGGATGTCGTTGCCGCGGACGGTGAGGCCGGGGCCTGACCTACCACGGGCGTGTTGGTGGGGTGCTGCTGAGCGGATCGTGGCGAGCAGGTGCGGGCGGCCTGGTTCGCGACCGACTCTTGCTCGGTCGCCGACAACGCGGCCGACTTCGGTGATCGCGCGGGAGCGGCGACCGGCCACGCCGGCGCCTGCGGCTTGGACGCTCAGGAGGCGAGCCTTGTAGGGCTCGGAGCTTGCCTCGACCTGACCGGTCGGGGTCGGTCCGGCCTGGCCCGCCTTGGGCGTCGCGTTCGGCGGGGTCGTCGCGTCGCGCTCGGAGACCTGGTCCGCGTCGAGAGCCGACGGATCGTCCTCGGACGCCGCGGCATCGGGCGCCTTGCCCTCCGGGGCCTCGATCATCCGGGCCGCCATCTGGGCCGCCGTTGCCCGGGCCGTTGTCCGGGCCACCGCTCGGGCTGCCCTCGGGGCCGCCGTTCGGGCCGCCTTCGGGGTCGTCGTCCGGGTCGGGTTCGGGTGGGGTGCTGTTGTTGATCGCCTGCTCGAGCTGCTCGTCGTCGAGACCGGGGGCGTCGAACGGGTTGCGACGTTTGCGGTGGGGCAGGGCGAGCTTGGCTGCGGCTCGTACGTCCTCCACCTCGACCACCGTGCGCCCCGACCAGGCGGCGTGCGCGACCGCAGTACGGGCGGTCACGAGGTCTGCGCGCATCCCGTCGACGTCGAACGACGCGCAGATCTCGGCGATCTGGCGGAGCGCGGCGTCGGTCAGGATCACGTCCGTCAGCAGGCTCTGTGCTTTGACGATCCGCTCGGCGAGTTCGCGCTGGGCGTTGGCGAACCGGGCGACGTACGCGGTCGGATCGGCCTCATAGGTCAGCCGCGCGCGCATCACCTCGACGCGGACGGCGGGGTCGCGGCTCGCGACGACGTCGACGGTCAGGCCGAAGCGGTCGAGCAGCTGCGGGCGGAGCTCGCCTTCTTCGGGGTTCATGGTGCCGACGAGGACGAATCGCGCCGGGTGGGTGATGGAGACGCCGTCCCGTTCGACCGTCGCGCGGCCCATCGCCGCCGCGTCCAGGAGTACGTCGACCAGGTGGTCGTGCAGCAGGTTGACCTCGTCGACATACAGGAGTCCGCGGTGCGCGGCGGCGAGCAGCCCCGGCTCGTACGCCGTGACGCCTTCGGAGAGCGCTCGCTCGAGATGCAGGGAGCCGAGTACGCGGTCCTCCGTCGCTCCCACCGGAAGCTCGACCAGGCGGGCGGGACGCAGGGAGCGCTCTCCGCCGTTCTCGAGGCCGATCTCGACGCTGAGCTCGTGGGGGCCGACCTGGTGCGGGCCGTCGGGACAGTCGGCAGCCGGGTGGTCCGGGTCGCAGGAGAAGCGGCAGCCCGTCACCACCTCGACGGCGGGCAGGATCTCGGTGAGCGCCCGGACCGCGGTCGACTTCGCCGTCCCCTTCTCGCCGCGGATCAGCACCCCACCGATCGCCGGCGACACCGCGGCGAGGATCAGCGCGAGCTGCAGCCCCTCCATCCCGACGACCGCGGTGAACGGAAAGCCATCCGACAACACCCCACGGTGCGAAGCGCCCGGGGCCAGCGGGGCCGGGTGCGGACCCGGCGCGGGGTGGGAGTTCGGCGCGGGGTGGGAGTTGGAGGCGGGGCTAGAGCCCGGGGCGGGGCTAGAGCCCGGGGCGGGGCTAGAGCCCGGGGCGGGGCTAGAACCCGGGGCGGCGTGAGAGACGGGGGCGGGGTCGGAACCCGGGTGAGAGCTGGGGGTGGGTTGTGAGGTGGGTGGAGCTGGCCGCATGGGCGGTGGTTCCCTTCGTCCTGCGGGTATCCACGCCCGCCTTGGCACCTGGCTCACCGGGAACGCGGAGAGCGCTCCCTGGTGGACGACGGGAGATGTCCTGGCTTCCGGGTACTCACCCGGTCACAGTGGCGGGACCGCCCCGGACTTAAGCCCCTCAGGGCCGTCACCGGTGTTCCTCTCCAACCGTCCCGGCGATCATTCCACACCACCCAGCGCGCCCCACCCTCCGGAGACGAACCTCACCAGCAACCGCCTGTGACCAAGCCGGCAGGACGACGCTCTACCGGTGAAGGGGAGGGTGGGTGCAGGGCGCGTCAAGATGCGAGGGCGTGCGGTGAAGTCAGGCGGCGTGGGGTATGGCTGGTGGGTCGATGTAGGCGCGGTCGGTGGGGCTGATCCAGATCAGTGATCCGGTGTCGGTGGTGAAGATCTGCCAGTTGCCGTGGTGCTTGAGGCGATGGTGTTGGCGGCAGAAGGCCTCGAGGTTGTCGGCGTCGGTCAGGCCTTTCGGGAACGGGACGCGGTGGTCGAGGTCGCAGTATTTGACGCGTGCGTTGCAGCCGGGGAACCGGCAGCGCCGGTCCCGGTCGCGGACGTGCTGGTCCAGTCCCGGACTCGGTGTGTACCGGGCGGGATCGGACTTCGGGGACCGGTCGGTCAACCTGTATCTGAACTTGGCCCGGGTGAAGGCCATCGCGAGGGCGTCTTGGGGCAGGGTTCCGTAGCCTTCGAGTTCGCCGCCGGTGCAGACCGCGCCGGTGGCGAGTGCTTCGGCCTCGGCGTAGGTGCAGTGGATCACCACCTGGACCCCGACCGCCGGGTTCAACCCCGATTCCGGCAACACCCCAACCGCACCAGCCACACCCGGCGCACCCGGCGCCACACCCGCCGCAACACCCGGCGCACCCGGCGCCGTACCTGCCGCACCTGCCGCACCTGGCGCACCTGGCGCCGCAGCCGAGGCTGTACTCGGTGCGGTCTCCGCGTCAGCAACTCGGCCGGCGGTCGCACCTCGATCATTCGCGGCGTCCCCGGACGCGGGCTCAGAACCCGGGTGGGCGCTGTTGGTGTGGTCGGGGTGGGCTGTGGAGGGGCCGGGGTGGTTCGGTGCCTCACCCGCAGCGGCGCCGGGGGCCGCGGTGGCTTGGTCATGGCCGAGGAGGCGGGCAACGGCCAGGTCGGTGCGGAGCTGGTCCAGGGTGCGGGGATCGCCTTGGCGTTGCAGCTCGATACAACGCGCGGTCAGGGCCGCCATGATGGCGGTGATGTCGATCGCCGAGGTCGACACCACCAGATCGGCCATCCCGCCATCGTGGGACACCGTGTAGGTGGTGCGTTCCAGCTGCCGCTGCGCATGCAGCAGCGACTCGTACTCCGCGAGCACTTTGGCCGCTTCGCGGTGTGCGATCTGCTTGATCCGCGCCCAGCCATAGCGTTGACCCCACGCGAGCACGACCTTCTCGACGCCGGCGCGGAGATCGCCGTCGGCAATGACTGCCAGTTCGTGGGCGATGTGCTGCGCTGCGGCCGCCGGCAACCCGCCGGCGCGCAGCAGCGCGAGGGTGGTGGGGAACCGCTCGACCAGAACAGCCGCCCGGTTCAGCCACCGCGCCGCCGTCCGGCGGTGAGCGCCCAGCACCAGCCCGATCTCGTCCGACACCGACCGCAACACATCACCCGACCAACGCCGCTCCGCCGGACCCGCCGCCCGATCCCCGGGCCGCGGCGACTCATGACCCAGATCAGCCGACGTCCCCGCCAACACGTGATGCAGCCCGACCATCCGCTCGGCCTTCCGGGCAGCCAGCACCGACTCCAACTGCGAGATCATGGACAACTGACCCAGCAACTCGTCCGCGTCCAGCACAGCAGCGTCCGCGCCGACCACCGAGGTCAACGCGTCCACCATCTCCACAGGACTATCGAACATGCTAGCGACTATAGACCCTTCTGGCGACAATGAGTGACACCAGAGAAGGGCTGTGGACAACCTCAAAACCCAACCCAGCAAGGGAAACAGGCTCCATCCCAGGTAGGCAGTAGCCGGCGGCGGCTGCGTCCGCTGCCGTCTCATCTGCTTGCCGACAATTCGCCTCTCCGTGAGCCCAAGGTCAGGACCTTTGGCACTGCTGATGCAGCACGCCGACGCCTAGGTTCGGACGGAGCACTCGGCTCGGCACGCCGTCCACATGGGGGGAAAAATATGAGCGGACCCGTCATCTCACCGCAGGTTCCACAGAATCACCGCGAGGCGAAGGCCACCGCGAAGGCGGCCAAAGCGTACGCGAAGGCACAGCGCCCGTGGTTCAAGAAGAAGCGCTTCATCGGGCTCGGACTGCTAGCCATCCTCGTTGTCATCATTGTCGCTACGAACAGCTCCGGTTCGAAGACACAATCGGGCACCGCGCCGGGCGCGGCAGCGACGGCCACGAAGGCTGCTCCCCCGGCTGCTGCGACCGGGAAGGCTCTGCCGATCCAGAACGGGGACTGGCGGCTCGACTCCATTCGGATCAAGGACGACGGCCTCGGAGACTTCAGTGGGGTCGCCCGTGTCACCTACACGGGTGACGACAGCAAGGGCGGCAGCAATCTCTTCACTCTCACAGTCTTCAAGAGCGGCAAGGACGTCGCAGCACTGACCGGCAGCGCGAACACTGTCGCACCGGGGACCCAGGTCACCGTCGAATTCATCAGCAGCGAAAAGTTCGTCACCGGTCCCTACACCTACGACTTCCAGAACGACCTCTGAGCCTGGCTGGGCCGCAGCTGTCTCAATCCCACTTGGTGCAACTGCCGACACGGGGCACTAGGGCAGGCGCCTGGCGAGGTGGTCGGCGGCGGCGGTGTCGGGGAGCGCCTGAACGCCTGTGATCGACGTGACGGTGATGTAGCCCTCGGCGAGGAGGGCCTCGTCTGAGTCGGGGTCCTGGGCGGGGTCCGGGTCGCGCAGGATCATGATCGGCTCGCCGGTCGGGGCGACGCCGGCCTTCAGGCGACTCGGGTTCACGGCGGCGAGAGTGGCGCTCCGGACACCACGAAGTTCCGCCTTGGGGACGTCAGGCACGTTGAGGTTGAGCACCGTGCCGGTCGGCTGGCCGCGCAGCCAGGCGAGCAGTTCGACGGCAACCTCCGCCGCGACCTCCAAGTACTGCGGGTCCTCGGAGCCGATGCTTACAGCCAACCCCGACATCCCCTGGGTCGCGCCCGTGAGCGCGGCACCGACCGTGCCGGAGTGCAGGATCGGGCCGAAGTTGTATCCGTGGTTGATCCCCGACACGACTACCTCGGGAGACTTACCGAAAGCACCGAGCCGAGCCATCGTGACAGCGAGCGCCGGCGTGCCGTCGACCCCGATGTAGGTGACCCCGTCGGCATCCTCCGTAGCGGTCGCGATCGGCCGGTTCACCCACGCGGGCCCGCGCCGTACCGACCCCGCTCTGATCCGTCAGCGGCGCGACCACCAGTACCTCGTGCCCGTACGCGGCCAGCGCCGAAGCCAGGGCCCTGATCCCCCGAGCCTGGTAGCCGTCGTCGTTGGTGACCAGGACCCGAAGCTGCTCAGAAACCATGCCTCCACCCAATCACACGGCCGCCGAACGCTCAGGTCGTATCTCAGCCGCGGTCCTCGATGTCACCTTCTGTTTCGAGGACTGCCGTCCGCAGTGTCTCCAGCGCTTCGTCGGTCGGCTCCGCCCACAGACCGCGCTGGGCCGCTTCCAGCAGGCGCTCGGCGATGCCGTGCCGCGCCCACGGGTTCGACTTGCGGAAGAACTCGGCGATCTCCGGGTTCGCGACGTACTCCTTGGTGAGCGTCTCGTACATCCAGTCGTCCACCACGCCCGCGGTCGCGTCGTACCCGAACAGGTAGTCCACCGTCGCGGCCATCTCGAAGGCGCCCTTGTACCCGTGCCGCTGCATCGCCGCCATCCAGCGGGGGTTCACCACGCGCGCCCGGAAGACGCGCTTGGTCTCCTCCTCCAGCGTCCGCGTCTTCACCTGAGCCGGTACCGCGGAGTCGCCGATGTACGCCTTCGGGTTGGACCCGGTCAGATGCCGCACCATCGCGACCATGCCGCCGTGGTACTGGAAGTAGTCGTCCGAATCCATGATGTCGTGCTCCCGCGTATCCGCGTTCTTCGCCGCGACCTGGATCCGGGCATAGGCGCGCTCCATCGACGGCCGAGCCTCCGCACCGTCGAGGTCCTTGCCGTACGCGTACCCGCCCCAGACCGCGTACACCTCGGCGAGCTCGGCGTCGGTCCGCCAGTTCCGGGCATCGACCAGCGGCAACAGGCCGGCGCCGTACGAGCCGGGCTTGGAGCCGAAGACCCGGGCCGTCGACGATCGCAGGTCATTGCCCTCAGCAACGTCCGCGTCGACGTGCGCCTTCAGGTAGTTGTCCTCGGCACCTTCATCGAGGGCCGCGACGGTACGAACCGCTTCGTCGAGCAGCGCGACGACGTGCGGGAAAGCATCCCGGAAGAATCCCGAGATCCTGATCGTCACGTCCACTCGCGGCCGGCCGAGCTCGGCGATGGGGACGATCTCGAACCCGGTCACGCGGCGGGAAGCCTCGTCCCAGACCGGGCGGCAACCGAGCAGCCAGAACACCTCGGCCAGGTCATCGCCCTGGGTCCGCATCGCGGAGGTCCCCCAGACGGTCAGACCGACCGATCGCGGCCACTCCCCCGTCTCCGACTTGTGCCTGGCCAGCAGCGAGTCGGCCAGTGCGACGCCGACGTCCCAGGCGTTCCGGCTCGGGATCGCCTTCGGGTCGACCGCGTAGAAGTTCCGCCCGGTCGGCAGTACGTTCACCAGACCACGCGTCGGCGATCCCGACGGGCCGGCTTCGACGAAGCGGCCGGCCAGCGCCCGCAGTACGTTCGTCAGCTCGTCGCCCGTGCGCCCCAGCCGCGGCACGACCTCGGTCGCGGCGAAGGTCAGCGACGCGGTCACGCCGTCAGAGGTGCGACCGAGCACCTCCTCGACGACGACCGGAACCTTCCCTGCGTCCCAGCCGAGCGTTTCCATGCCGAGGACGAGCTTGCGTGCAACGGCTTCGAGCAGGTCCACGCCGTCCGCGCCGCTCACCGCGGGCAGATCGGCCAACGTCGCGAGGTCCTTCAGCTCCGGGACAGCGCGTCCCGGATCGGCAAGCATCGCAGCTTCGTCGACGCCGAACGTGTCGCCCAAGGCAGCACGCAGACCGCGGACTGCGCCCGCCTTGCCACCCCACATCTGCTGCGCACGCAGTACTGCGAGGACGAGGTTGACCCGAGCCTCGCCGACCGGACCGCCACCGAGGATGTGCAGCCCGTCCCGGATCTGGACGTCCTTGATCTCGCACAGATAGCCGTCGAGGTGCAGGACGAACTCGTCGAACTCCTCGTCCTCCGGCTTCTCGGACGTATGCAGGTCGTGGTGCAGCTGCGCCGCCTGGATCAAGGTCCAGATCTGCGCGCGCAGCGTCGGCACCTTGTCCGGGTCGAGTGCGGAAACCGTCGCGTACTCGTCCAGCAAGTACTCCAGCTTCGCCATGTCGCCGTACGTCTCGGCCCGCGCCATCGGCGGCACCAGGTGGTCCACGATCACCGCGTGCCCACGCCGCTTCGCCTGCGTACCCTCACCCGGGTCGTTGACGATGAACGGGTAGACGAGCGGCAGGTTGCCCAGCACGGCGTCCGGCGCGCAGTCGGCCGCCATCCCGATTCCCTTGCCTGGCAGCCATTCCAGCGTTCCGTGCTTGCCCAAGTGCACCACCGCGTGCGCCCCGAAGCCGCCCTCTTCCGGCGAAGCCTCGAGCCACCGGTACGCCGCCAGGTAATGGTGCGACGGCGCCATGTCCGGGTCGTGGTAGATCGCGACCGGATTCTCGCCGAAACCGCGCGGCGGCTGGATCATCAGTACGACGTTGCCGAATCGCAAGGCGGCCAGGGCGATCGCGGGCTCGGCGCCCGACTGATCGACGTACAGGCTTCCCGGCGCTTCTCCCCACGCCCCGGTCATTGCCTCTTGCAACGATTCCGGTACGGCGCCGAACCACTTCGCGTAGGTGGACAGCGGGATCTTGGCGACCGCGCTAGACAATTGCTCGTCGGTAAGCCAGTCGACGTCGTGCCCACCGGCCGCGATCAGCCGGTGGATCAGGCCGTCCGCACCTTCGGCGCCCTGCAGGTCGTCGAGGTTGAGATCCGGTCCGAGGTCGTAGCCGGCTGCTTGGAGTTGGCCGAGGAGGACCACCGCCGAAGCAGGGGTGTCCAGGCCGACCGCGTTGCCGATGCGGGCGTGCTTGGTCGGGTACGACGACAGTACGAGCGCGAGCTTCTTGTCCTTCGGCTCCACGTGGCGGAGCTTGGCCTGCGCTGTGGCGATCCCGGCGAGTCGCGCGCAGCGCTCGAGATCCGGCGCGTAACTGGCGACCCCCTCGGCGTCGTACGCCTTGAAGGAGAACGGGATCGTGATGAGACGGCCGTCGAACTCCGGGATCGCGACCTGGGTCGCGGCGTCCAACGGGCTGATCGCGGCGTCGCTGTCCAGCCACTGCTCGCGCGTGGAGGTCAGCGCGAGGCCCTGGATCAGCGGGATGTCGAGTGAGGCGAGCGCTCCGGCGTCCCAGGAATCGTCACCTCCGGCGCTTGCATCCGCAGCGACTGTGCCGCCGGCGGCGAGCAGGGTGGTGACGAGTACGTCTGCTTTGCGGAGCAGCTCGAAGAGTTCGGCGTTCTCAGTACTCGACGGGTCCAGGCCGCGGAGCGTCCCGCAGTACACGGGTAGTGCCTGCGCGCCGGCACTCTCGACGGCATCAGCCAGCGCGTCGACGAAAGCGGTGTTGCCGGAGATCTCGTGCGCCCGGTAGTAGACGATGCCGACGACGGGCCGGCTGTCCTCGACGACGGTGCGGCCCGCGCGTACGCCGTACGTCGGGAGCGCGTACGGCGGATCGAACTCGTCGCCGGTCAGCAGCAGGGTGTCGCGCAGGAAGCCTGCCAGGTTCGCCAGGTTCTTCGAACCGCCCTCGCGCAAGTATGCGAGCGCCTCGGTGACGGCACCGGCAGGCACCGTCGAGAGCGACATCAACTCGGCGTCGGGAGCGGCCTCGCCGGACAGCACGACGGTCGGGATACCGGCAGAGATGACAGCGTCGAGACCCTCCTCCCAGGCGCGGCGACCGCCCAGCAGGCGGACCACTACGACCTCGACGCCGTCAAGCATTCCGGGCAGGTCCGCGAGGTCGACGCGAGCCGGGTTCGCGACCCGCCAACCGACGGCGGCCTGTGAGGCGGCGAGCAGATCGGTATCGGCGGTCGACAACAGCAACAGATTCGCGTTCGCGGGCAAGCGCGGCCGGTCCTTCCTCGGGGTGTCCACGCCCCAGGTGGCAGGTACGACGGCAGCAGTTCCTGACTCCCACGAAGAGGTGGTCACAGTGGCGGGACCGCCCCGGACTCACACCGGGTTCCTGCACAACCGTCGCTAACGCGATGACTCTAGCTGACCGGGGCGGATGGATCGGCGGGGTGTGAGGAAGGCCCCGTCTTCGCGCCGACGCCCACTCCTCCGTCGTTCGGTCCGGTGCTCGCCCACCCGCCCGGGTCGCGGGCTCGTCCGCCGCCCGCTCGACTAAAGCGGGTGCGCCGTGCCGACGGGTGTCGTCGGGGCGACGGTGTCTGCGATTCGCCATCGACCGCCTCTGTGCACGAGACGAGCACCCCACCCAGCCGAGGTGCTTAGCCGGAGCGCAAAGGCGGGCAGGACAGATCTAGCGGAATTGCGGACCAGGGTTCAGCCCATCGTCAATTACCTCTGTGCACCAAATGGGCACTTCACCCGGCTGAGGTGCTCAGCCGATGCACAGAGGTGGGCCGCTGGAGGATCGGACCGAACACCTCGACGTCGGCGAGCGCCTTCAGCTCTCCGTCAACCAACCGCGAACCGCCCAGCCGACCGGATATGGCATCCGCAGTCAACTGCCGATCGGGTCTACCCGGCGCCACGTCGCATTCGTCGAGCAGGGCGCCGAAGGAGCCCGCGACAGGGTAGGCGACAGCCGACGGGACAAGCGACGCAGGAGCGCAGTCCAACCCGGTCGGCACCACAGCCACCTGCCGATCAGGCCCTGGCCGGAACCACCCGCATTTATGAGTGGGCGACGTAGGAGCCCGCGACCCGGGTGGGTGGGGCGAGCGTTGGCGCGGTGTGGGGGCTCTCTACCCGTGAGAGGCGTAGTGCTCTGCCAGGAGGTCTCGTCCCCAGTCGTTTTGGAGGTCTCGCCAGACTGAGTGGATGTGGTTGGCGTCGTTCTGGGTGTTGTCGTACTCCGCCAAGAACGTCGGACCCGCGATCGAGTAGTAATGGCCGGTGCCGGGTTCGGAGCCGCCCGCCCAGGCGAAAGTCAGGTGCTCGATGCCGTGGTCGGTGATCTCCTTCCAGGTGCGCTGCCCGATCGGTTCGGCCGCGCGCCCGACGTACTGGCCGACGAGTCGACTGAGAAGCGCCTGCTGCCCGCCATCCATGTCGCCGTACGGCAGACCGCGCCGTAGTACAGAAGGATCCGCGATCGGGTCGTAGCGGGTCAGGATGTCGCCCGGCGCCTCGTCCGACACGACGGCGATCGCCCGTTGATCCGGCTCCAACGAATGAAGCAGGCCGAAGCCGAGATCCTGCTCGACAGGCAGCGCCCGGAAACCCTCGTGCGGTCCGGACTGCACCTTCGCGGGCTCGGCGCCGAAGAACTGCGGGGTGAACCCGACCGCGCCGTCGACCACCGTCACGTGCAGCGCGAGGTGATGCCCGTTGATCCGCCAGGCCCACGGCCCATCACCACTGGGGTCACCGAGGATGCGAAGGAAGTACCGCTGCTCCGACCCGAGGTCGACCGCCGTACCAGGCGACGCCTGCGCCAACCCACGCCGTACGGCCTCGGTAAAGAGCACCGACCGGGCATCGGCGTACCCGCGCTCGCTGCAGCCGATCTCCAACAGTCGCATCGCCAGCGCACGCTGACCGACATCCAACGAGCCCAACGTCACGCCCGGCCGATCGCCCGGCAAGTACGTCCACACCTGGTGATCCGGGGTGTCGAAGGGCACCGTGAACTGCGAACGCTGCTCCGGCGAGAGCGCGGCCAGCAACTCCAGTGCGGCCGCGCGGGTCTGCTCTACAACCATGCCGATCGCTCCCGTTCCGTCGGTTCGTACTCGGTCCACTGCTCGAAGGGCCGATCCAGCTTGTACCGGAAATCGGGCTGGCGCAGCAGGACGCGCGTCTCGGCGTTGTCGGGATTGCGCAGCGTCTCGAAGAACCTGACCGACCAGTGGAACCAGCGCATGCAGAACAGCCGCATCGTCAGCCCGTGCGAGATCAGCAGCACGTTCCGCGGCGAATCGGGCGCCTCGAAGTCGCGGTGCATGGTCTCCAGGAAGCTCGACACCCGGTCGTACACGTCCGAGCCGGACTCGCCGTGGGTGAAGCGATAGAAGAAATGCCCGTACGAATCACGCAGCTTCTTCTGCTGCTCGATGTCCTCGGTGTCCTGGTAGTTGGCCCAATCCTGTTCGCGCAGCCGCGGTTCCTCCCGCGTCGAGCCGATCAGGTCGTCGATGCCTAGAGCGCCGAGGGTCTGCAAAGCGCGCAGGTACGGCGAGACGTAGACCCGGACGGGCTCGTTCTCGAACACCTCGCGCAGCCGCCGGCCCGTCTCGGCAGACTGCTGTACGCCGTGGGCGGTGAGCGCGATCGCGTGGTCGGGCACCCGTTCGAAGATCGACTTGTCCAGATTCGCCTCGGACTCCCCATGCCGCACCAAGGCGATCCGCAACGGCCGCTGACTCAAATGCATGTCTGCTCCCTCGTACGTCGCGGGCGTAGCGCCAGGATCGCGGCGATGAGCGCCGCGGCGTACCCGACTCGCCGCGCCAACGACGCCGTACGCCGGATGTCCGGCACCGTCGGCGGCAATCCGTCGCCGAGTGAGCCGCGGTCCTCGACCTCGTCGCCGTACGTGTTCGTCCCACCCAGCCGCAGGTCGAGCGCCCCCGCGAACGCGGCCTCGACCGGTCCCGCGTTCGGACTCGGGTGCTTCGGCGCATCCCGCCGCCAGATCCGCCACGTCTCCCCCGGCCCGCCCGGCCGCGTACCCGGTGAGCACGGCACAAGCGCGGGCAGGAACCAGATTGAGTACGTCGTCCAGCCGCGCCGCGAACCAGCCGAAGTTGAGATAGCGAGCCGACTTGTAGCCGACCATCGCGTCCAGCGTGTTAACCGCCCGATACCCGATCAGCCCCGGGATCCCGAACACTCCACCCCACAACAGCGGCGCAACACATGCATCGGAGGTGTTCTCCGCCACCGACTCCACCGTCGCCCGTGCGAGCTCATCCGCCTCCAGATCCGTAGCGTCGCGGCTGCAGAGGTGCCCGAGTCGTCCACGCGCCGCGACGATGTCCTTCTCCTCGAGATACCCGGCCATCACCTCGGCCTCCCGTTCGAGGCTCCGCCCGCCGAGCACCGCCCAGGTCGCGGCCGCGGTCAGCAGGGTCTTCGCGATCGGCCGATCCCTGGTCAGCCGATCGGCGACCACACCGGCTGCCGCGACCGACCCGACCAGGAGCCCTGCGTACGCCGAACCGGCGGCTCGCGAGTCGGCGTACAGGCTCTTCTCGGCACGAGCGGCGAGTTGGCCGAACCCGGCGACCGGGTGGAGCCGGTGGGGATCGCCGAGCAGGCGATCGGCGGCGAAACCCAGCAAGAGACCGGCAGATCTGGACACCCGGCGAGTCTGCCAGGTCCGGCCCCGTTTCTCCCCCAGCCTGATCCCCACGACACCTCGGACCCAGGCCCGGATGGGTGCTGGTGGATTACCAGGCGACGGTATGTGGAATGGTAACCAACAAGGGGCTGGGAATGTGGAAAGGTTACGACCATGGGAATCGCGGAGCTGCTCGACGGCGTAGCCGGGAGCGGTGAGTTCGGGGTGTGGCTCGGCCGGTTGGACGGCGTACCGGTGTTTCGTCACGAAGCGGAACGGACGCATTACTCGGCGAGCACGATGAAGCTGCCGGTCGCGATGGCGATGATGCGCAAGGTCGAGGCGGGTGAGCTCGCGCTGGATCAGCCGGTCACCGTGCACAACGACTTCGCGTCGGCGGCCGGCGGGCGATTCGGGGTCAACCCGGCCGAGGACGAGGCGCCGGCGACCTGGACCAAGCTGGGTGAGCAGGTACCGCTCAGCTGGCTGGCGACCGAGATGATCACGGTGTCGAGCAACCTGGCGACCGACCTGGTGCTCGAGCTGGTCGGGGTCGACGCGGCCAACGCGGTACTGGCGTCGTACGGGTCGGGGCGGAGCGCGATCCGGCGCGGGATCGACGACGCGGCTGCCCAAAAGGCGGGGATCAGCAACGAGATGAGCCCGGCCGATCTTGCCGCCGTACTGGTTGCAGCGGGCAACGATCCGGCCGGGGCATTCGTCCGTGACCTGCTGGCCGCGAACCAGTGGAACGGCGAGATCCCGGCCGGGGTGCCCGCCGGGACGCGGGTCGAGCACAAGAACGGCTGGGACACGCGGATCCGGCACGACGGCGGGATCGTCCGGCCGGCCGATGCGGAACCTTTCGTCCTGGCGATGTGCACGACGTCCGATCTGCCGGACACTGAGGCGCAGAAACTGATCGCGGCCGTGGCCGCGGAGGCTTGGGAACACCGGCACGACCTGGAGACTGTTCGATGAAGATTTCCACCCACCTGGTGTCAGCGCCGCTGCACACCCCTTTCGTCACCGCGCTTCGTACTGCGACGCACGCGGAATCGTTGCTGGTCTCGATCAGCGACGGCCCCGACTCGGGCTGGGGCGAGGCGCCGCAGGTCTGGAAGGTGACCGGCGAATCGCTGGCCGGAGCCCAGGCCTGCGTCGAAGGCCCGATCGCGGCGGCTCTGAACGGGTTGGAGCCCGACGATCTGACCGAGGCGCTTCGCCGGGTACAGGGCGCTGTCGTGGGGAACTTCGGCGCGAAGGCCGCGGTCGATGTCGCGCTGCACGACCTGGCCGCACGCCGCCGGGGTCAGACTCTGCACGGCTTCCTGGGCTCGACGGTTTCGTCGGTGCGCACGGATGTGACCTTGTCTGCCGGTGATCCCGACGCGCTCGCGGCCGCGGGACGTGACCGGATCGCCGACGGGTTCGACGTACTGAAGGTGAAGGTCGGTACCGGCGACGCGGCCGCCGATTTCGAGCGGGTTCGCCGGATCCGTGAAGCTGTCGGGCCGGCGCCGCGGTTGCGGCTGGACGCGAACCAGGGCTGGAGCCGGCGCGAGGCCGTCACCGCGATCCGCGCGATGGAGGATGCGGGCTGCGCGATCGAGTTGGTCGAGCAGCCTGTGGTCGCCGCCGACCTCGAAGGGATGGCCTGGGTCACCGACCGGGTTAGTACGCCGATCCTCGCGGACGAATCCGTGTACGGCGTACGCGACCTGGTCGCCGTGATCCGGCATGGCGCGGCCGATCTGGTGAACGTGAAACTCGCCAAATGCGGCGGTCTCGCACCGGCCCGGACGTTGCTCGAACTCGCCCGCGAACACGGACTCGGCTCGATCGTCGGCTCTATGATGGAGAGCCACGTCGGTGTCGGAGCGGCCGCGGCGCTGGTCGCGGCGTACCCGACGACCACGGTGAACGACCTCGACGCGGCTTGGTGGCTGAAGGAGTCGCCGGTGGTCGGCGGCATCCGCTACGAAAGCTCCACTATCCACCTACCTACTGCCGCTGGTCTCGGCGTGACAGGGTTGAACTCATGAAGCTAGTTGCTGCCAATGTCCCGGTCAGCACCGTCTGGACCTCACCGGAAGCGCCGCGTGACATCGATGCTCCCGCGATCGCCGTGTCTCCGGATGTCGCCGGCTGGGCGAAGTCCATGGATATGGAGAACCGGCTCGGCTTGCACGGCCGGACGCTGACCCAGTTGCTGCTGGGTGAGCCGGTGCTGGTCCGCTCCGAACGGGACGGCTGGTCCGAGATCCTCGCGCCCTGGCAACCGTCGTCGGCCGACGACCTTGGATACCCGGGCTGGGTGCCGTCCAGCCATCTCGGTGAGCTGCCTTCCAGCGCGACCGCGCCGGTCGCGGTCGCCGTACCGTCGGTGTCCTTGACCGCGGAGCCGGGATCGGGGCACCTGTTCGATCTGTCCTTCGCGACCGTGCTGGCGTCGGTGGATCACGCCGACGGGTACACCCGGGTCGCGCTGCCTGACGGTGGCGAGGGATGGATTGCTGACGCCGCGCTGCGGTCGGTGGATTCGCCTGCGACCGCCGAGGATCGGATCCGGCTTGGGTCGCAGTTCTTGGGGCTCGAGTACCTGTGGGGTGGCACTTCGACGTACGGGCTCGACTGCTCGGGACTGGTGCATACAGTGAGCCGCGTCCTCGGCCAACGCATCCCTCGCGACGCCCACGACCAGGCGGACACCCTCGAATCCGTTGCCCTCGAAGAAGCCAAACCAGGCGACCTCTACTTCTTCGCCCGCCCCGGCAAAGTCGTCCACCACGTCGGCTTCGTCTCCGCCGAAGGCATGCTGCACGCCTCCGAAACCGGCAAACGCCTGGAAAACGAGCCCCTACTCCCCGAACGCCGGGAAACCCTCTTCACCACCGCCCGCCTCTAGCCCTGCCGGTGCCTGGACCTCCACCCGCCAGTGGGCCAACCTTGTCCGGATCGCCACCCCATCAGTCGGCCGACGGCCGGCTCATGCTCCCGCCTGAGTCACGGCCGAGCTACCCCCGGGACCAGCACCATTGATGGCCTGCAGATCCGGGGCCGAGTGCGTTGGACGGGAGAATCCCAAGGGGGTCAGGTCTGCTTGGTGTCGGTGGTTCCGTCGATCTCGGCGGCAGCTACGGTGCGGGACTTGTGCAAGCTGAGGATCGTGGTGATGCCCAGCGTGACGATGATGAAGCCCAAGGACACCCAGATCGGGATCTCGGGGGCCCAGTCGATGTGGTGGCCGCCGTTGATGAAGGGGAGTTCGTTCTCGTGCATGGCGTGGAGGACTAGCTTCACGCCGATGAAGGCGAGGACGACGGACAGGCCGAGGGACAGGTAGACGAGCCGGCGGAGCAGGTCGCCGAGCAGGAAGTAGAGCTGGCGTAGGCCCATCAGGGCGAAGACGTTCGCGGCGAAGACCAGGAACGGCTCCTGGGTGAGGCCGTAGATCGCCGGGATCGAGTCGAGCGCGAACAGCAGGTCCGTCGTACCGAGCGCGATGATCACGATCGCCATCGGGGTGACGAGGCGCTTGCCGTTCTTGCGGACGGTCAGCTTGACGCCGTTGTACTCGTCGGTGGCGTTCAGCCGCTTCTTGGCGAACCGGATGACCGCGTTCTCCTTGTAGTCCTCGTCGTCGTTCTCACCCTGCTTGGCGAGGTGGATCGCGGTGTAGACCAGGAACGCGCCGAACAGGTAGAAGACCCAGGAGAACTCGTTGATCGCGGCCGCGCCGACGGCGATGAAGATGCCGCGGAAGAACAGCGCCAGGATGATGCCGACCAGCAGGGCCGTCTGCTGGTACTTCCTCGGCACCTGGAACCTGGCCATGATGATCAGGAAGATGAACAGGTTGTCCACGCTCAGGCTGTACTCCGTCAGCCAGCCGGCGAAGAACTCACCGGCGTACTCACCGCCGGAGAAGACCCAGACGCCGAGCCCGAAGATGATCGCGAGCGAGACGTAGAAGATGATCGCCCGGGCCGATTCCTTCGTCGAAGGCTCGTGCGGGCGGCGGCCGATGACGAAGACGTCGAAGGCCAGCAGGGCGAGCAGCACCCCGACGGTGATGTACCAAACATAGTCGGCAACGTGCACAGGAACCTCCGGAGCAGACGAAAAACGGACTCCGAAGGTCTCTTCCGCCTGGCTCGATCAGTCGGGCCTGGCCGGCGGCACCGGGCGCGGAGACGAACTCCTTGACCGTGATGACGATACCGCCGCGAAGGAATACTCCCCTTCAACAACACCATCATTGTCGCCGGTCGATGTCCCAGGTTCCAAATCGAGGACACCCGTTCCGCCTGTCGGACTCATCACGCCCGCGGCGGGAATGCGTTCGCTGACGAGTCAGGCAGGCCGTTTCGACTTGGGCAGCTTCGCGACGATCGTCTCGTACGACGCGTCGACCAGCTCCAGGATCTCGTCGTCGGGCACGGCACCACCAAGCGTGACCGTGTTCCACCCGGACCGCCCGATGTAGGCGCTCTTCACCACGTCCTCGGGGTAGGTGTCGACCAGTTCGTCGGCCTCCTCCCGGTTGTTCCCGCACTTCACCCCCACCGCCGCGCCCCCGCCGAGGAACGCGAAGATCTTGTCCCCCACCTTCGCGACCACGTCCCCTTCCCAGGGCTCGTCCTGCCAGGCGCCCGCCTTCCCGAGGCTGTACTCCAGAACGTCCACTCCGGTCAGCATCTCAGTCCCCTTCTGATCCGGCTCACCATAACCCGGCCGCGGGCGCCGCAACTTTCGCTGCGCTTTCCGCATCGTGCTTGGTAGCCGAATTCTCGGCGGAGGGCCTGATCTGGGGGGGGTTCACAAATGAATAAAGGTAATGGTTTTCGCGCGCCTAAAATTCGGTCGGCGATCGCACTCGGTGCGGTGTTCACCGTCTTCATTTCAGTACTCAATGCCTCGACGGCCAACTCGGCACAACCCATCGTCGCGCCAATCCTGGCAGCGGCCGCGGCAACGCCGAACGGCGTTACCTGCAACACGGTTCCGGCCGAGCAACTCGGTGCCTGTATCAGCCGGATGCTGACCGATCCGAATGGCGCCTATTCACCGGACCACGTCTACACGGCCGCGGAGAAACAGCCCGTGTACGCACCGAAGCAGGCTGCCGGAGTGACCGCCGCGGAAGTCGGATCCTGGTCGGTGGTCGGTGACTGCACCGTCGACGGATACAAGATCAATCCGATCCACGCGAGTCTGACGAAATCCGGCAAGGTGCTGATGACCGCCGGCTCGGGGTACAACAAGTCCTTCTTCGACCAGAAAGTCTTCAAGACCTGGATCTGGGACCCGACCAACCCCGCGACCTGTCCCCGTGAGATCCCGATGCCGGCGGGAGTGGATCTCTTCTGTTCCGGCCATTCGCATCTCCCCGACGGTCGCGTGCTGTTCTTCGGCGGCACCGGTCACTACGCGACGAGCGACCTGTACTACACAGGAGTCCGCGAGGCCTACGCGTTCGACGACACCACCGAGAAGTTCACGCCGACGGGCCTGATGAACATCGCCCGCTGGTACCCGAACGGCCCGGTCAACGCCGTCGGCAACCCCGTCGTGGTCAGCGGCCTCGACGCCGCCGGCAAGGTGACCACCACCAACGAGACCTACGACCCCGCCACGGGCAAGTGGACCAAACTGCCAGGCACCCGGATCTTCCCCCTGTACGCCGGAATGGTGCTCCGCAAGAACGGGACACTCTGCTACTCCGGCACCAACATGGGCGGCAAGGCAGGAGCCTCACCGGGCTGCTGGAACTGGACGAACAACGCCTGGTACCCGATCCCCGGTCTTCTCTACCCCGACTGCCGCGACCAGGCGAGCACCCTGCTGCTCTACCCGGCGCAGGCCCAGAAGTTCATGGTCATCGGCGGCGGCTGTCAGACGGGCCTCACCGGCACGACGGCGACCGTCGATCTGAACGCGGCGACCCAAAAATTCACCGAAGGCCCGTACGTCGGTTTCGCGTCGATGCACAGTTGCGCGACCGTCCTGCCCGACAAGTCCGCCTTCGTTGCCGGAGGCGCCGATCACAACACCAGGCCCGTACTCCGGGCCGCCCGCCTCCCCGCCGGCGCGACAGCCTGGCAACAGGTTGCCAGTCCGACGGTGCCGCGGATGTACCACAGCTCGTGCATGCTGCTGCTCGACGGTTCGGTCGTCACCATGGGCACGACCGCCATGCAGGGATCGGTCGAGTCACGACTCGAGGTCTACAAGCCCTGGTACATGCAGGCAGGAGTCACCCGCCCAACCATCACCGGCCTCGCCCCGACCCTGAAGCTCGGCGGCACCTATTCGGTCAGCTTCAGCGGCCCGGCCACGGTGAACGGCGCCATGCTGCAGCGACTCACGTCCGTGACCCACTCATCAGATCCGAACCAGCGCGCTGTCGACGTACCCGTGACAGCCACCACCGACTGGAACAAGAAGACCCTGAAGATCGACGCCAACAGAGGACTCGTCCCGCCCGGCATGTACATGCTGTCCGTCCGAGACTGGCGCAACATCCCATCGAAATCCCTAGTGGTCCGCATCGTCGAAAACACCACAGCAGCTGCCGCGGTTCTGACGTCGGCCTCCGCCGGATCGACAGCTGCTGCCGCGGCCTGCTGCTGCACCTGCGGGAGCGGTTGCTGCTGACCGCGGGCGGATTGTGGTCTGTGCCAATGTGATACTGCGCAGCCGGTGCGGGAGGTGGCTCCCGCACCGGGACGGGGCTACTTCGCGCCGGCGTTGACCATTTGGCGGAGTTCCTTTTTGAGTTCGGAGATTTCGTCGCGGTAGCGGGCGGCCACCTCGAACTGGAGTTCGGCGGCGGCGTTGTGCATCTGGTCGGTGAGTTGCTGGATCAGGTCGGCCAGGTCCGACGACGGCATGCCGCCGGCCAGCTCCTTCGCCTTCTCCCCCACCTTGCCCTTGAGGCCGCCCGGTGTCGGCGCCTTGCCGCGGCTCTGGTTGCGGCCGCTGCCGAGCAGCTCGGCGGTGTCCGCGTCCTCGCGGGCGAGCATGTCGGTGATGTCGGCGATCTTCTTCCGCAGCGGCTGGGGGTCGACCCCGTGCTCGGTGTTGTACGCGACCTGCTTCGCGCGCCGCCGGTTGGTCTCGTCGATCGCCATCTCCATCGACGGCGTGATCTTGTCGGCATACATGAACACCGCACCCGACACGTTTCGGGCGGCCCGGCCGATGGTCTGGATCAGCGACCGTCCCGACCGCAGGAAGCCTTCCTTGTCCGCGTCGAGGATCGCGACCAGCGACACCTCGGGCAGGTCCAGGCCCTCACGCAGCAGGTTGATGCCGACCAGTACGTCGTACTCGCCCATCCGCAGCTCGCGGAGCAGCTCGACCCGGCGCAGCGTGTCCACCTCGCTGTGCAGGTACCTGGTCCGGATTCCCATCTCCAGCAGGTAGTCGGTCAGGTCCTCCGACATCTTCTTGGTCAGTGTGGTGACGAGGATCCGCTCGTTGCGCTCGGTCCGGATCCGGATCTCGTGGATCAGGTCGTCGATCTGGCCCTTGGTCGGCTTGACGATCACCTCGGGGTCGATCAGGCCGGTCGGCCGGATGATCTGCTCGACGAAGCCGTCCGACTTGTCCTGCTCGTACTGACCCGGTGTCGCCGACAGGTAGACCGTCTGGCCGATCCGCTCCAGGAACTCCTCCCAGCGCAGCGGCCGGTTGTCCATCGCCGACGGCAGCCGGAACCCGTGCTCGACCAGCGTCCGCTTGCGGGACATGTCGCCCTCGTACATCCCGCCGATCTGCGGCACGGTGACGTGCGACTCGTCGATGACCAGCAGGAAGTCCTCGGGGAAGTAGTCGAGCAGACAGTGCGGCGCCGTCCCTGGCTCGCGGCCGTCGGTGTGCCGGGAGTAGTTCTCGATCCCGGAGCAGGTCCCGATCTGGCGCATCATCTCGATGTCGTACGTCGTCCGCATCCGCAACCGCTGCGCTTCCAGCAACTGGCCACCGCGTTCCAGCTCGGCCAGCCGCTCCTCGAGCTCGGCCTCGATGCCGGTGATCGCGCGCTCCATCTTCTCGGGCGCGGTCACATAATGCGTCGCGGCGCCGATGTAGAGCTCGTCCTCTTCGCTCAGCACCTCGCCGGTCAGCGGGTGGAGCGTCATCACCCGCTCGATCTCGTCGCCGAAGAACTCCACCCGGACGGCCAGCTCCTGGTAGACCGGGAACACCTCGAGGGTGTCGCCGCGGACCCGGAACGTGCCACGGGTGCCGGCCAGGTCGTTCCGCGCGTACTGCACGCCGACCAGCTTGCGGAGCAGGCCCGTCGCGATCCATCTCGTCGCCGACCTTCACGTGGATCATCCGGTTCAGATACTCGTCGGCCGAACCCAGACCGTAGATGCAGGACACGGTCGCCACCACGACGACGTCGCGCCGGGTCAGCAGGGACCAGGTCGCGGAGTGCCGGAGCCGCTCGACCTCCTCGTTGATCGAGGAGTCCTTCTCGATGTAGGTGTCCGTCTGCGGGACATACGCCTCGGGCTGGTAGTAGTCGTAGTACGAGACGAAGTACTCGACCGCGTTCGCGGGGAAGAAGTGCCGCAGCTCGGTCGCGAACTGGGCCGCCAGCGTCTTGTTGGGCTGCAGGATCAGCATCGGCCGCTGGATCTTCTCCGCCAGCCACGCCATCGTCGCCGTCTTACCCGTACCGGTGGCACCGAGCAGCACGACGTCCTGCTCGCCGGAGTTGATCCGCCTCTCCAGCTCCGCGATGGCAGCCGGCTGGTCGCCCGCCGGGTCGAAGTCGGACACGACCTTAAGAGGCGCGACCATACGCTGGAGATCGGTGACCTGTCTCATGCCCCCAACCGTACGACCCCGCACCGACAGTTTCCGAAAATGACCCAGCGAAGCCATTCAGTACCGCAGAGTCAGAAGCTCCGGACCAGGGTTCCGTTCATCGCGAGGACCTCCTGCTTGCGCTTGGCCCAGACCTCACGCTGCAGCGCAGAGTCGGTCGCCGTGGTCTGGCCGTTCTGGTCCTCGAAGGTCTGGATGAAGCCCGAGAACACCACCGGCGGCTTCCCCTTCACCGGCACGACCGCGGAGTAGTTGGTGGCGTAGCAAAGCTTCAGCGCCTTGTTCGTGCACTTGCGGTAGCCGCCCTTGCTGATCACCACGTGCTCGAGGTTGTTCGACTCGACGTCGACCAGGTGATCCGCGAACGCCTTCGCACCCATCAGCTTCGTCTGCCGGATCCAGAACCAGCCGTCGATCGCACCGGCCCGGCCGGGCTCGGGCAGCAGGTAGTTGAACCCGGAGCGGGTCTTGTCCGAGTCCCTGACCCAGCCCTTGGCCGGCGTGAACCAGACTCCACCACCGATCTCCACGCCCTTGTCGTACGGGCCCTTCGTGATCACCGGCTCGGTGGGGGACGGCGTCGGCGGGGTATAGAGCGTGCCGACCGGATCCGGTGTCAGCGAATCGCCGGCGACCGGAGTACTCGCCGGGTCCTTCTTGCCGCCGCCGGCCAGGATGATCACGCCGGCAGCGATCAGTACGACGGCCAGCACCGCGCCACCCATCACGATCCACTGGGTCCGGTTCGACGTCGCCGGGCGCCGATACCCCGGCTTCCATCCGCTCGGCCCGGGCGGGCCCGACTGGAACTGCGGGGCACCCTGGTACTGCGGCGCGCCCTGGTACTGCGGGACCTGCGATCCGGCCTGCGACTGCGGCCCGGTCGGGTACTGCGGTCCAGGCTGGCCCTGGGGCGGTCCGTACTGCTGACTCATGTGATCTCTCGCGGTGTTTGAACGGGCGGGATGTGAGCAGTGCTCAGATGCTGTCGACGACCGAGGCCTTCATCAGCGCCGCGTCGGCCTCGGCCTTCGGGGCGAAGTCGACCCGGGTCCGGAAGTCGATCGCGGTGGTGACCCCGTCCTTGCGCTGGTAGGCCTCCACGAACCCCTGGACCTTCACGCCCTTGGAGGTCGAGGTGTAGCTGATCGCGATGCACTCCACCATGACGTCGCGCGGGCACGCCAGGTTCCGCGGGTTACCCATCTCGTTGACCTCGTTCTGGGTCTCGCCCTCGACGATCGCCAGCATGTAGTTCTTCGCCGTAACGTTCTGCTTCTGCCGGATCCAGAAGAACGCCCGCGGCTCACCGTTCGGCGCGTACGTCACGAGCTGCTTGCCCTGGGTCTCCCGGACCAGCACACTCCAGCCGCTGACCGGCACGACCGTGACACCGAAGGCGACCGGCAGCGCGTTGGCCGGCGGTGTGTACTGCGAGGGCGGCGGCGTGGTCACGGTCGCCGACGGCGACGGCTTGGGATCCGCCGTGTCGTCACCGCCGGTCAGCACGATCAAAGCCACCGCGACGAGCGCCACCACGGCAATTCCCGCGACAACGGGAATCAGCAACGGCGGAGTCTTCGGGGCCTTCTTGACCGGCTCCGGCCGGCGTAGCGAAGGCGGCCCGACCTTGTCACCCCAAGCCGAGCTGGTCTCCCGAGCAGGACCACCCTGTACTCCGGTATCGCCCGCACCCGGATCCCCAGCGGACTTCCGCCCCCACCCAGCGGGATCCGCCGAGCCATGCGCACCGCCGGAACCAGGTGCACCAGCACCCGGCGTACCGGCTGTACCGGGCGCGCTCGGGGAACTCGGCGTCCCCCACCCCGGCGTACCGGTAACGCCAGGCTCGGTTGCGCCCGGCGTACCGGGGGTGTCGGTCCAGGGCGACGGGCGGGGCGGGACCTCGAGGGACCAGGGCGAGGGGGGCAGCTCCGGTTCGGAAGCTGCTCCCTCGTCCTCGGGGTCGACCTTGCGGACCCACGGGTTGTCCGGGCCCTTGTCGCGCTTTCCGTTCACTGGCTCTTGAGCACCGACTGCAGCATCGCGGTCGAGTCCGGCTGGATGGTGTCCTTCTTGTCCTTGCGGCCATACACCTTGACGATCGTGATCACGCCGTCGTTGCGCTCGATGATCGCGATGTAGCCGATCACCGGGACGCTGCCGTTCTGACTGCTCGACATCGCCTCGTAGCTCTGGGTGGTGAGCAGCTTGACGTCGGTCTTGTCGTCCGGACCCGGCTTGGTCTCCTTCGCCGCGTTCGGCTTGAAGGTGCTCGACGAGACGGCCTTCTTCTCCGCGGCCATCAGCTGCGGCAGCAGCGTCGCGGTGGTCTCGTCCGGACCCGCCTTGAACGCCTCGACCATGAAGTAGGCCTCGCTCTGCTTGAGCAGGTAGACGCCCTTGAACCCGGTGATGCTCTTGCGGATGTAGCCCGTCTGCGGCTTGACGAAGACGCCCTCGCCGACCTCGATGCCCTCGTCCGCGTTCGCCGTCGGCTGACCGGTCGGCTGGTCGGTGGGCTGGCTGGTCGGCGTCGGGTCCGGCTGGACGTTGTCGTCGTCACCGCCACCGAACACGAGCGCCAGGACGGCACCGATGACCGCTACCGCGGCCAGACCGCCACCGGCGAGCAGCAGGATCTTCTTGCTGCCCTGGCCGCCACGGCGCTGACCGAACTGCTGACCAGGACCGGGACCCCACTGCTGCTGCCCCGGGTACTGCTGCTGCGGCGGGTACTGCTGGCCGGGGTACTGCTGAGTGGGCTGACCCTGCTGTCCCGGGTACTGCTGCGGCGGCTGCCCCTGGTACGGCGGCTGCTGCGGCGGTCGACCCTGCGGGGGCTGCCCCTGCGGGGGCTCCCCCTGGTACGGCGGTTGGCCGTAGCCCGGCGGCGGCTGCTGCGGCCGACCATAACCCGGCTGACCCTGCGGCGGCCCCTGCGGCGGCGGACCGTAGCCGGGCTGCCCTCCGTAGGGCGGCTGCCCCGGCTGCCCCGGCTGACCCGGCTGGCCGGGCTGACCGTACGGCGGTTGCTGGTTGCTCATGCCTGCGTCTCCCCAGTCGATCCTTCGAAGCCTGCCGCCGGTCCACTCCCTTGCACAGCCACTCCGCGCTCTGCCTTCGGCACGGAACGGACCGAGTTACCGCAGGCCGAGCAGAAGTCGGAGTGCGGCAGCAGCGGCATCTCGCAGCGCGAGCAGAACGCGAGCTCACCGGAGGCGTGGTTGGAGCCACCGCGAGCGGCCGACTCCAGCGCCGCTTCGAGCAGACCCTTGTGCAGCACAGTGCGGACCAGGATGATCAGCGCGCCCAGCAGGACGACGCCCCAGACGACACCGAGGATCGCGCCGATGGTGGAGCCGTGCCCGCCGACGAAGCCGAGCAGGTAGACGCCGCCCTGGAACAGTGCGTTCACCACCATCGCCTGGGCCAGGCCGACCACCCAGCGCGGGGTGAAGCCGTCGTACTTCTCACCGAGGCCGGAGAACTCCGCGGCCGCCAGGCCCGTCGCCGAACCGTAGATGAGCGGTTTCACGAAACCCTGCAGGACGACTATCGAGATCCAGGTACCGGCGCTGCTGCCCGGACCGGCGAAGCCGCCGCTGATCCAGCTCCAGTGCAGGACGAGGGTCTCGAAGCACGCGTAGCCGACACCGGCCACGACGCCGAAGGTGAAGCCGTCCATCAGGTCGTCGTACCGGGGCCGGGAGGCCAGGTAGAGCGGGCCGATCTGCCGGACGAGCTCGGAGACGACCGGCACCAGCAGCATCAGGATGAGCAGGTCGCGACCGGCCGGCCCGGCGCTGTTCGAACCGATCGTGTCGCTCGACAGGCCGAGCTTGTCGGACCACAACCAGGTGAACACGGCAGCCAGTACGCCGGTGAGCAGGAACGCCGCGGCGACGACCGGGATCGGCTCGTCCTCCCACAGGTTCACGTCGTACAGGTAAAGGATATAGACGATCGGGATGGCGAAGGCGGCAACCATGATCGCCACCGGCAGGGCACCCAGCGCGGCCAGTACGACGGTCAGCAGCAGGGCGACGCCGAGTGCGACCTTGTACGTGTACGGCTGACGGCCGGCACCTTGCGGCATGATCGTCGAAACCAGCTTGAACGACGCGACCGGTTCATCCGGTCTGGCGGCGTACGCCTTCTTCCGCCCCGCGTCCTGGGTCTGCAGATCGTTGCCACAGTGGTGGCAGAAATGCGAGACCTCAGGAACGGCAGAGCTACAGCGCGGACATTCCACGCCATCCTCCCAACCTTGGACTTGCGGACCGACGCGCGAACGCGCCGAGGGATGGTCAGGCCGACCGGCGCTCGGGCCGGGCGAACCAGCAGAGATTCTCGTACAGGTCGGCCGGGAATCATCATTTCCCGCGCAAGGGTCACCCTTTCGTGTCCGTACCGTGGCCTCGGTCGCAGTACTGACGGCCGCCCTAGCCCGCCGCGCGCCGGCTCAGGTCGGCCCAGATCTCGTCGACCCGCCGCGCCAGTTCGCCGAGGCTGCCGGAGTTGTCGACCACGACATCAGCCGCCGCCAGCCGATCCTCCCGGCTCGCCTGACTCGCGATCCGCTGCTTCGCTTCCTCGTCAGTCATTCCGCGCAGCTCGGTCAGCCTCTGCAGCTGCAACTCGGGTGCGACGTCGACCACCAGCACCAGCTCGAACTTGTCCGCCTGGCCGGTCTCCACCAGCAAGGGGATGTCATGCACGACGACCGCGTCCTCCGGCGCCGCCGCCTCGATCTCCGCAGCCCTGGCCCGTACCCGTGGATGGATGATCGCCTCCAGCTTCCGCCGGGCGTCCGCATCCCCGAACACGATCCGCCCCACCGCGGGCCGATCCAGCTCGCCCTCCGAGGTCAGCACGTCACCGAACACGTCGACCACCTCGGCCAGCCCGTCGGTGCCGCGCGCGACGACTTCCCGCGCCAGCACGTCGGAGTCGATCACCACCGCGCCGCGCTCCCCCAACAGCCGCGACACAGCACTCTTGCCCGCCCCGATACCCCCGGTAAGCCCGACTCTCAGCACCCGAGCACCTTAGTACGGCGTACTGCGCGGCCGACGTCGCCGGGTCAGTGGTCCTCGATCGTGAGTCCGGGGCGTTCGTCGTCCCAGGCCGCTGCGCTGATCCGCCAGCCCTCCGGCGTACGGATGAACTGGATCGTCTTCATCCCCCGGCCGGTGAACGGCTTGCCGTCCTGCACGCCTTCCTTCGCGTAGCTACCGAACCAGTGGGCGATGTCGCCGAACACCTCGACGCGTCCGTCGACCGGCCACTCCTTGAAGTCGACCAACGTGCCGCTCGTGAGCAGCGTCTCCCGGGGCGCGATGAACTCGTCGACGCCATAGATCGCGGGCTCCATGCCGCAGGTGCGGACGATCACAGCCTCGGGCACGAACGCCTCCCGCAGCGCGTCGAGCCGCCTTTTCACCTCCGGCCCTCCGGAGGTGAAGGCAGCGAAAAAGGTCCGGACGACGTTCTCGATCGCCGTCTGATCGTCGGAACGCATGCTCAGGCCTTTCCTGGATCAGAAGCCGCGATCTGCTGGCGCAACGTCTTCAACGTCGCGACATAGATCTCCGAGAACGTCGGGAACGGCTGGATCGTGTCGGCCACGACCTCCACCGGCACATGGGCTCGGATGGCGAGCGTGGCCTGCTGCAGCCACTCGCCTGCCTCAGGCCCGACCGCATAGGCACCGGTCAACCGCTCCCCATCGCTCAGCAGCGTCAAGAAGCCGTTGTTTTCGGCGTATTCGCGCGTGTAGGTAGCCGTCTTGGCAACATCCTTCAGTGCGGTCGTGGCGCTGAAGGGAGCCTCGACCGCACCGACCGAGGCCACTTGCGGGTCGGTGTAGACGACATTCGGGATGGCCTCGTAGTTGGCCTTCCGCTTCTCACCGGCGATATTCGAGGCCACGACATCGCCCTGATACTTCCCCACATGCGTCAGCAGCCGTACGCCGGTGACGTCACCAACAGCCCAGAGCCGCTCGGCAGCGCGCAGATACTCATCAACCTGTACGCCCTTCCCGTCGACCTCGAGACCCACAGACTCCAGTCCGATCCCGTCCACCCGCGGCCGCCGGCCCGTGGCGACCAGGAGCCGATCACCACGCAACTCGCGACCGTCCGCCAACGTGACCACAAAGTCCTCACCGTCCCGCCGTACTGCGGTCGCCCGCAGCCCGAGGACCAGTTCGACCCCGTCGCGGCGGAGAACCTCACCGAGCGCCTCGCCCAGCGGCGCCGGATCCCTGCCGAGCAGGTGATCGCCGTTGTTGATCAGCGCCACCTCGCCACCGAGCCGCCGTACGGCCTGAGCCATCTCGACACCGACCGGGCCGCCACCGAGCACCAGCAGGCGACGCGGAACAGCCTTCATGGCGGTCATCTCACGATTCGTCCACACACCGTCGAGCTCTCTCAGGCCCGGGATCGGCGGGATGATCGGGTCCGAACCGGTAGCCAGTACGACGTTCTGGGCCGTGTACTGCGTGCCACCGACCTCCACCACCCCGGTCCCGGCGAGCCGGCCCGTACCGCGCAGCAGGTCGATGCCCTTGCTTGCCAGCCACTGCTCCTGGCCGGCATCGGAGTAGTCGGAGACCATGAAGTCCCGCCAGCCCAGCGCCGCCTCGGCGTCGACCTCCGCTGTGGACAGCGCCTCGCGCGCCTGGTGTACCGCTTCGCCGGGGCGCAGCAGCGTCTTGGACGGGATGCACGCGAAGTACGAGCATTCGCCGCCGATCAGCTCGCGCTCGACCAGCGCGACGTGCAGGCCGCGGTCGACCAGCTCCCCCGCGCAGTGCTCCCCCGGTGAGCCACCACCAACAACGATGACGTCGTAGTCACTCATCTGCAGGCCCTTCGATGTCGTCGTAGATGCGGACCGCACTGACAACAGTCGTACCAGATCGCCGGGAAGCGAAGTGTCGCCGGGCATCGCTAGCCTTCGGGGATGGGCATACGCCGGATAACTCGGGAGCAGGCACGGCAGATCGCCGTCCGGGCGCAGTTGCTGGAGGCGGCGCGGCCGGACGATTTGGTCGCGATGGTCCGGCAGCTGACGTTGCTGCAGATCGACCCGACCTCGGCGGTTGCCCCGAGCGCCGATCTGGTGGCGTGGAGCCGCCTCGGCCCGGCGTACGAGCCTGGGCAGTTGAAGCAGGCCGTGGAGGTCGAGCGGAGCCTGTTCGAGCACAACGCGCTGATCAGGCCGATGGCCGACGTCGGGCTCTATCTCGCCGGCGCCGCCGACTGGCCGAGCCACGCCGGGATGCGGGAGTGGATGCGCGCCAACGAGTCCTTCCAGCGCGACATCCTCGCGCTGCTCGGCGATCGCGGGCCGGTGGTTTCGCGGGAGGTGCCGGATACCTGTCCGGTGCCGTGGGCATCGACCGGCTGGACCAACAACCGCAACGTCACCCAGATGCTGGAGTACATGATGATGCGCGGCCAGGTGGCGATCGCCGGCCGGGTCGGGCGCGAGCGGGTCTGGGACCTGCCGGAACGGGTGTACCCGGCGGACGTCGTGGTGCCGGCCACTGCCGAAGCAGAGCGGCTCAAGAACGAACGAAGGCTCCGGTCGCTCGGCATCGCCCGCGCCAAGGGCACCGCGGTCCCGGTGGAGCCGGCGATCGTCGGGGAGGTCGGCGAGCCGGTCGAGGTAGAGGACACCAAGGGCGTGTGGCAAGTGGACCCGGCCGCGCTGGCAGCGTCCGGCTTCGAAGGCCGTACCGCGTTGGTCTCGCCGTTCGACCGGTTGATCCACAACCGGGTCCGCGCGGTGGAGTTGTTCGACTTCGAGTACACGCTGGAGATGTACAAACCGGCCGCCAAACGCCGGTGGGGTTACTTCGCCCTGCCGGTGCTGCACGGTGATCGGCTGGTCGGGAAGGTCGACGTGATCGGCGACAAGAAGGCCTCCGTACTCCGCGTCAACGCGATCCACCAGGACGTGAAGTTCACCAGGGCCATCACCAAGGCGGTGCACGCCGAACTCGACGACCTGGCCGACTGGCTGAAACTCGGCAAGGTCGACCTCCCGCCTTCCTGATCTGCAACCAATGGTTGCGCTACTCGGTGATCGTGGTCTACGTTATGTGCAACCAAACGTTGCAGAAAGCGGGAGACCATGGAGTTCGGAACCATCGAGCGCGAGATCCACATCGACGCCACGCCGGAGATCGTCTTCCAGGTGGTCAGTAGCCCCGAGCACATCCAGGAGTGGTGGGCCGACGAAGCGGAACTGACGTCGGCGACCCCCGGTGCGATCGGTGAGCTCGCCTGGGGCGACAAGGAGAACCCGCGGTCACACGTCGAGGCCTTCACCGTCGTCGAGGCCGATCCGCCGCGCAGGTTCTCCTTCAGCTGGGTCTACGACGTGGCTCCGACCGCCGGTACCTCGTTGCTGGTGACCATCGATCTCGTCCCGTCCGGCAACGGGACGAAGCTCCGGCTGACCGAGTCCGGCTTCCGCGAGAAGGGCTGGGAGATCGCTGTGCTCGAGGAGGCGTACCGGGAGCACGGTGAAGGCTGGGACATCTTCGTCCCCCGCCTGGCCGAGTACGCCGCACGGCTGGCGTCGACGCGATGAGCACCGCCATCGACGACGACCTCTGGTCCGCGATCGGAGACCCGACCCGGCGCCGGATGCTCGACCTGTTGCTCGCGGCGGGCGAAGGCACCGCGACCAGTCTCAGCGAGCAACTGCCGGTGACGCGGCAGGCGGTCGCGAAGCATCTCGGCGTACTGGACCGGGTCGGCCTGGTCCACGTCACGCCTGCCGGCCGTGAGATGCGATACCGGGTCGACGACACCCAACTGGCTCGCGCTGTGGCACAGCTGTCCACAGTCGGGGCCACCTGGGACGCCCGACTGCGGCGCATCAAGCGGATCGCCGAGGCGATCCAGCGCAGCCAAGAGCACTGAAACCTTCAGTCTTCAAAGAAAGAAGTACCGAGATGTCAGACATCCTGCACCGCATCGCCACCGAAACCGCCTCCCCGGACGGCGTCTACCAAGCTCTGACCACGATCGACGGTCTCGCGGGCTGGTGGACGACCGACACCACCGGCAAGGCCGACGTCGGCGGCGTGATCGACTTCCAGTTCGTGCCCGGCGGCTTCAGCATGAAGGTCCTCGAACTCCAGCCTGGCGAACTGGTGCGCTGGGAGGTCGTCGAGGGGCCCGAGGAGTGGGTCGGCACGAAGGTCAACTGGACCCTCAAGCAGAGCGGCGACTACACGGTCGTCCTCTTCGAACACCTCGGCTGGAAAGAGCCGGTGGAGTTCATGTACCACTGCAGCACCAAGTGGGCGTCCTACCTGCTGAGCCTGAAGTCCCTGGTCGAAACCGGCGCCGGCTTCCCCTCCCCCAAGGACGTTCAGATCAGCGACTGGCACTGAGCCGTCCCGGAGGATCCGCTTCTCGGTTCCGGAAGCGGATCGTCCGGAACGCGTTCTACGGTGGCGACATGACCACTAACGAATACCCGTGGGAACCGCCGACTGCCGGGACCGAGGTCGAGCACCTGATCGGAGCGCTGGAACGGCAGCGCACGACCTTCCGCTGGAAGGCCGACGGCCTCGACGCGGCTGCGTTGCAGACCCGGATCGGCGTCTCCTCGCTGACGCTCGGCGGGCTGCTCAAGCACCTCGCCGTACAAGAGGACTACATGTTCACGACCAAGCTGAGCGGGAAGCCGATCGGTCCGCCCTGGGACGCCACCGCGTGGAACGAGGACGACGACTGGGAGTTCACCTCGGCTGCCGACGACACCCCGGAAGAGCTCTACGCGCTCTATGACGGTGCCGTCGACCGTGCCCGCGCGTCGGTAGCCGAGGCCTTGGCGAACGGCGGTCTCGACCAACCGGCCCACATCTCCTGGCCGGACGGCCGGCACGCCAGCCTGCGCCGCCTCATCTTCGACAAACTAGAGGAATACGGCCGCCACACCGGCCACGCCGACCTCCTCCGCGAAGCCGTCGACGGCCGCACCGGCGAAGACCCACCCGCCAACTGGCACGCGGAATCAGGCAGCTACACCCTCCCCCACTAGCCACCCAGGAGCCCCCGCCACCTCGGGCGGCACTCGGCCCGAGGTAGTGCCTGGCTGGAAGTCAGGCGTTGGGCCTGGTGGTGAAGTTGATGTCGGCGGTGTTGACCGTGCCTGCTGTCCGGCCGGGGGCGCGGTGGTATTGCCAGTACAGGTTGGTGTGGGCGATCACCTTGTCGGGCGTCGGTGCGCCGTACTCGGTCAGGTCCTCGGTGGTGTGCGCGTCGCCGACCAGCGTCGCGTCGTAGCCGCGGACGATCGCTCCGTGCAGCGTCGAGCGGATGCACTCGTCGGTCTGCGCACCGGACACGAACAGCCGGCCGATGCCGCGCTCCGCGAGCACCGACTCGAGGTCGGTCTCTTCGAACGAGTCCGCGTAGGTCTTGTGCACCAGCGGCTCCGGCTCACGTCGTACCAGCTCAGGCACGTACTCCCAGTTCTCGCTGCCCTGGGTCAGCTCGTCGCTGCTGTGCTGGATCCAGACCACCTCGACCCCGTCGGCCCGAGCCTTGTCGACCAGCGCACTGATGTTGCCGACCACCTTGTCCCGCTCGTACGCCTCCCCCACCACGCCGTTCTGCACGTCGATCACAAGCAGAGCCGAATTCGGCCGATCCTCGAGCGTCGTCACGATGCCCTCCCAGCAAACTGCAATTCCAGAACGCCGCCAGGCTAATCCCACCCGCCGACAGCTCGGCCGCGAAGCGGGGGCTTAATACGTGCGAGACCCCCGCACCCAAAAGGGTGCGGGGGTCTCGGCTGGTGTTACTGAGTTACTCAGCCCTGGCCGGTCAGCTTCTCGCGAAGCGCCTGCAGTGCCTCGTCGGAAGCCAGCGCGCCCTCGACGGGAGCGTCGTCCTTCGGCTCGGCGGTCGAGGAGTAGGTCGAGGCCTCGCCGGCTTCGACGTCCGCCGTCTTGGCGTCCTCGATCTGCTTCTTGTGGGCTTCCCAGCGCGTGTGGGCCTCGGCGTACTGCCGCTCCCACTCCTCGCGCTGCTTGTCGAAGCCCTCGAGCCACTCGCCCGTCTCGGGGTCGAACCCGTCCGGGTAGATGTAGTTGCCTTCCTTGTCGTACGTCGCCGCCATGCCGTAAAGCGTGGGGTCGAAGTCGTCCGACACGGGGTCAACACCCTCGTTGGCCTGCTTCAGGGACAGCGAGATCCGGCGACGCTCGAGATCGATGTCGATGATCTTGACCATCACGTCGTCGTTGACCTGGACAACCTGCTCCGGGATCTCGACGTGACGCTCGGCGAGCTCGGAGATGTGCACCAGACCCTCGATGCCCTCCTCCACGCGGACGAACGCACCGAACGGAACCAGCTTGGTGACCTTGCCGGGCACGATCTGGCCCATCTGGTGGGTCCGGGCGAACTGCTGCCACGGGTCTTCCTGGGTCGCCTTCAGGGACAGCGAGACGCGCTCGCGCTCCATGTCGACGTCCAGCACCTCGACGGTGACCTCCTGGCCGACCTCGACCACCTCGGTCGGGTGGTCGATGTGCTTCCAGGACAGCTCCGAGACGTGCACCAGACCGTCGACGCCGCCGAGGTCCACGAACGCACCGAAGTTGACGATCGAGGAGACGACACCCTTGCGGATCTGGCCCTTCTGCAGCTGGGTGAGGAAGTTCATCCGCACCTCGGACTGCGTCTGCTCCAGCCACGCGCGACGCGACAGAACCACGTTGTTGCGGTTCTTGTCGAGCTCGATGATCTTGGCCTCGATCTCCTGGCCGACGTACGGCTGGAGGTCGCGGACCCGGCGCATCTCGACCAGCGAGGCAGGCAGGAAGCCACGGAGGCCGATGTCCAGGATGAGTCCACCCTTGACGACCTCGATGACGGTGCCGGTGACGACGCCGTCCTCTTCCTTGATCTTCTCGATCGTGCCCCACGCCTTCTCGTACTGAGCGCGCTTCTTGGACAGGATCAGACGGCCTTCTTTGTCCTCCTTCTGGAGAACAAGCGCCTCGACGTGGTCGCCCACGTTGACGACCTCGTTGGGGTCGACGTCGTGCTTGATCGACAGCTCGCGCGAGGGGATGACGCCTTCGGTCTTGTAACCGATGTCGAGGAGAACCTCGTCCCGGTCGACCTTGACGATGGTCCCTTCAACGATGTCGCCGTCGTTGAAGTACTTGATGGTCAGATCGATCGCCGCGAGGAAGTCTTCCTCCGACCCGATGTCATTGACCGCTACCTGCGGGGTGGTGCGTACTGCGGGGTCGAGAGGTGCCTCGATGCTGGCCGTCATGTGGTGGGTTGCTCCGTGGGCTGATGGTGTCGTACGGGTGCGCAAGGGCTGTTGGATCGCACGCCGAAGGATTGCCTAGGAGGAAAAACCGCCGACTGCTGCGAGCACGAGCCTGCTCCGTCCGAGGTCGCGCGGGCCCATAGCGCATCTCACAGAATACGGCTATTGACTCGGGCAGGGCAACCCGGGGCACCCGGCCGCACCGGCTGCCCGCCGAGGTCGCCCGACGTGCCACTCGATAACACCTGATCTCAATGTACGACGTCCCAGCGAATCCGGCCGCCCGCGAGGTCGCCCGTGTCGGCGATCCGGGTGATCAGGGCGTGCGCCGCGGCCGCCACCGGATTGGCCGCCGGCCGGCTCGCCAGGTCGATCAGCGCCCACAGATCGGCCGCCCGGCCACGCTCCACCAACTGGTCGCCGAGCTCCGGACCAGCAGCCCGTACGACGCTCAGCACCGCCCCGCCGAGCACCGGATCGTCGCAGAACCGCAGCAGGTTCCCCAGATCCGTGTACGGCGAGCCCGCGTGCGCGAACTCCCAGTCGATCAGCCCGGTGATCTCGGCCGTGGCCGGGTCGACCAGCAGATTCTTCGGATTGAAGTCGCTGTGCACGAGACAGACCCGGTCCACCCCGGTCGCGGCAAGATCCTCCGCGCTGTCCATGACGGCGCGCATCGCATCGACCTGGTCGCGGGTCAGTCCCAGATCTTCGACGTACTGCCCGAACCACTCGGTCAGCCCGCCCGCGCCGAACGGCGAGATCGTCAGCTCCTGCCCGGTGAACTCCCCGAACACCAGGAACGGCATCCCGCTCAGCCGCACCAGCAGCTCCCCGAGCTGCTCCCCCACCCGCTGCCGCTGCGCCTCTCCCGCGGTCTCCAGATACTTCTCCAGGTTCACCCCGGGCAGCCGCTCGGTCAGTACATAAGGAGGCCCCTCCTCCGACACCTCCGGCTTCGCGTCGAGCACCCGCGGCACCGGCAGCAGTCCACGGACGAGTCTCATCAACGAGACATCCACGGCGGCCCGCTCGGGATGGCGCACGTACAACCGCAGTACGGCATCTTCCCCGGCGGCGCTCACGGCGTACGTCTCACCGCCGTATCCACCCGTCAACGGCACAGCGCTGGCAGCAATCGCCTCAAATCCATCCACCAGGCGATCCTGCCAGTCCGCCTCGACAACCTACGAGAATCTCTTTCGCTACCGCAGTTTCGGAAAGGGTGTTAGGTTCGTTTACGACACCGGGGTAGCGGAAAGGGGGCGGGATGGTCGGGCGAGGTAGGCCGAGGGATGCGGGCATCGAAGGCAGGGTGCTGGCGGCAGCGGCAGCGGAGATGCGGCGCGGTGGGTACGACGCGTTGTCGATCGACCGCGTCGCAGAGCAGGCCGGGGTCGCGAAGACGACGCTGTACCGGCGCTGGGCCTCCAAAGCCGAACTGGTCGTCGCGCTGATCGCCGGTCTCCGCGAGGATGTGCCCTTCGAGCCCAGCGACGATCCGCGCCGCGACCTGACCGAGCTCGTCACCGCGATCGCCGCCAACCTCACCGCGACACCGACAAGCCTGATCGCGGATCTCGCGGCAGCGGCCGCCCGCGAACCACGGGTCGGCGAAAGCGTTCGCGCCCTCTGGGCCGAGCGCCACCGCTCGGTGACCGCCGTCGTCGCCAAAGCCCAAGAGGCCGGGACGGTGCTCGACCACGTCTCCCCCGCCGTCCTCGTCGACCAACTGGTCGGCCCCCTGTACTACCGCCTGCTCGTCACCGGCGAGCCGCTGTCCCCCGACTACGCGAGGATGCTCATCAGCAGCGTCCTCGGTGAGGAGCCATCATGACCACCACCTCGACGCAGCCCACCAAGCAACCAAAGGCCGCCAAGAAGATGAGCCCGGTACGCCGTCGCCTGCTCACCGCGCTCGCCACCTTCGTGGTGCTGCTAGCCGGGTACTGCGTCTTCTCGATCGCGCACCCGACCGTCCTGCGCAGCCAGCTCGAGGTGGACGCGACTCCCGACCAGGTCTGGAAGGTGCTCACCGACCGCGAGGCCTACCCCAGCTGGAATCCGTTCATCGTCTCCTCGACCGGCGACCTCGAGGCGGGCGGCACCATCACGAACGTCCTGCGCGACACCACCGGCCAGGAGACGACCTTCACCCCCGAGCTGCTGAAGGTCGACCCGGGCCGGGAACTGCGCTGGATCGGCAAGGTCGGCTTCGGCGGGATCTTCGACGGCGAGCACTCGTTCCGGATCGAGCCACTCCCCGGCGGACGGGCACGATTGATCCAGCAGGAGACCTTCCGCGGCGTCGCCGTCCCGGTGATGGCCGGCTGGCTCAGCAGTAAGATCAAGCCTCAGTTCGACGCCATGAACCAGGCCCTCGCCACTCGGGCCGCCGCAGCAGCTCAGCACTAGGCTGGCCCGCGTGGATTACGAAGTGGTGGCGCCGCAACGGGTCGGGTTGAGCGAGGCGGAGACTTCGCGGGCGAGCCGGACGTACTGGGACAGCGCGGCGGACGAGTACCTGGCCGAGCACGGCGAGTTCCTCGGCGACGACCGGTTCATCTGGTGCCCCGAGGGAGTCGACGAAGAGCAGGCCCAACTGCTCGGACCAGTGGCCGGCCGGAGGATTCTCGAGGTCGGGTCCGGCGCGGCCCAGTGTTCACGCTGGCTGGCCAACCAGGGCGCCGACGTCTACGCCTTCGACATCTCCATAGAGCAGCTCCGGGTCGCAAGACAACTCGACGAGCGGACGCACACCGCAGTACGGACTGTCGCCGCGGACGCGGTACGGATCCCCTTCGCCGATGGCACCTTCGACATCGTCTGCTCGGCCTTCGGCGCATTGCCGTTCGTCGCCGACGCGGAAGCGGCACTCACCGAGATCGCCAGAGTCCTGAAACCCGGCGGCCTGCTCGTGTACTCCGTCACGCACCCGATCCGCTGGAGCATGCCCGACGACCCGACCCCGGCCGGCTTGTGGATCACCCTGTCGTACTTCGACCGCACCCCGTACGTCGAGGTGGACGAAGCCGGTACTGCGATCTACGCCGAGCACCACCGCACCACCGGCGACTGGATCCGCGCGATGACAGGAGCCGGCCTCGTCGTCGACGACCTGCTCGAACCGGAATGGCCGGCCGGCCACGAGCAGGTCTGGGGCGGCTGGGGACCAGAACGCGGCCGGCTCATTCCCGGTACCGCGATCTGGTCGGCCCACAAACCGTACTAGGACTCCTCGGGCCGGGCAGCACCCGACCGCGGCCGCAACTGCAGGAAGACGACGAGCCCGATCAGCAGCAGTCCGATGATCAGCGACAGCAGCGGAACCCAGAAGCCGATCAGGTGCAGCTGGGCGGCCTTCGACTTGTAGCCGCCCTCCTTGGACTCCGCGCCCTTGCCACCCTGAACGTTCTTCTTCACGGTGTCGTCGTCGTAGTGGATCAGCACCTTGGTCGCGGTGACCTTGTCCTCGCCGTTGTAGGCGAAGGTGGCCAGCTGCTCCTCCTGGCCCTTGATGATCGCGCCGGTGATCGGCTCGATCCACAAGGTCCGGGTGTTCTGGTAGGTGCGCTGCACCACGACCGAGTCCTTGCCCAGCTCGCCGACGAGCTTGCCCGGCACCTCGAGCGGCTTCGCCTGCGGCAGGTCCTGTTTCGGCACCTGCTGCTCGAAGACGTAGACGGACAGGCCGTCCAGCTTCGTCTCCTTCTTGTACTGGATCGGATACGCCTTGCGCGTGGTCGTGTCCCAGAACCGGTACGTCTTCTTCTCGGTGCCGAACGGGAACTTCAGCACCAGACCGTCGTGGCCCTTGAAGAACTCGCTCTTCTGATCCGGCTTCAGCCGGTCCTCCGTCTTCAGCGAGTTGCTGATGTACTCACCGCTGTTGTCGCCCGGGTCGGCCGGGTTCCAGCGCACCGACTCACCGGTGTGCGCGTCCAGCACGACCCGCTCCTGGACGAAGCTCAGCGGCAGCTTGTCGGTCTGCGTCGCGTCGTCCGGAAAGACGTAGTCCTTCTCGTCGTCGGTCACCACGGCGGTGTCGAAGACGACGACCTTGCGGTTCAGTGCCTTGCTGATCTTGTCGGCAGCCGCCACGTCCCCCCGGACCGTGCGCTTCGCCCACAGGTCGACTCCCGGCTTCTCGGCCAGGTCCTGCACGCTGAAGATGGTCGCGCCCGGTCCGGTCGACAGGGTGTGCGCGACCTGGTCGGCGGGTGCTACCGAAAGCGTCGGATACGCGTAGAACTTGGACAAAGCCGCAATGCCGATGAAGAAGATGCCCAGTGCGATCACCAGAGCACGACTGCGATTCCCCACAACAACCCCTCCCGGTCTGTCCGCGGGACGCTACCAGCGAGTAGGCACCTTGAACAGAGACCGGGAGCGACAAAAACCAGCAGTGGCCGAACTGTCATATAGTCCGGCTCCATGAGGGGGATCGAGAGCGTGCCGGCCAGGCTGGCGAAGGTGGTCCTGGGCGCGCCCGATATCGCCGTACTGCGGTCCGTCGTGTTCGCCGTCGCCATCGTCCAGGCCGGCGTCCTGGGCCTGCTGGCCCGGCGTGGTTCGTGGATGAGCGACGACATCGACTTCCTGCTCCAGGGCGATCGCGGCTTCGCGCCGGCGGAGTTGCTCACCCCGGTGAACGATCACATCGCACCAGGGCTTCGCTTCGTCTACGCGACGTTCGCGACCGTCGCGCCGCTGAACTGGGATGTGACGATCGCCTGGCGAGTGCTCATGCAATCGATCGCGATCGCCTTGATGGGCCTGCTGTTGATCCGCCTGCTCGGCACCAGCCGATGGGTGCTGACCGGGACGCTGCTCTACGCGCTGACCCCGCTGAGCATGCCGTCCAACATGTCGTTGTCGAGCGCCGTGAACAACCTGCCCGCCCACGTCTTCGGCCTGTTGCTCCTGCACGCGACCCTCGACTGGTACGCCGGCGACCGGCGCCGGGCCGTTGCCTATGGCCCCCTTTCGCTGCTGATCTCGCTGGCCTGCTGGGAGAAATCCGGCCTGATCGTCTTCACCGCCGTCGCACTCGCCCTGTACGTGCGCGAGCTGCCGATCCGGCGATGGCTCCGGCAGAGCCTGCCGTACGCGGCCGCCCTGGTCGCCCCGATAGTTGCCTTCGGCCTCCTCTGGCTGACCCATCAACGCGCTTCGGCGCAACGGCTCCCGAGCTTCGGCCGGCTGCTGGATCTCGGCGGCCACTCGTTCGCCGTACCGCTGGGCGCGCTTGCCGGTGGACCATGGCAGTGGAACGCATTCTCGCCGCCGTTCAGCACCGCCGCGACGCCGGTGGCCGCAGTGCTGCTGGGTGGCATCGTGGCGGTCTTCCTGCTGGCTGTCGCGTGGCGGCAGGATCGCCGGGCATTGCTGTTGTGGGCATCGATCCTGATCTATGTCCTGGTCACCCTGCTACTGGTCTCCTACGGCCGGTTCGCCACGTTCGGTGACACCTTCACCATCCACTACCACTACTGGTCGGACATCTCGATCCCACTCACGCTCGCGGTCGTCCTGACCGCGAAATCCGTTCGGCCACGAGCGTTCGCGGTCCGATTCGCTCCCGTCATCGCGTTGTGCTGCCTGTTGGCGTGGACGGCCGGCGTCGTCGTCTCGGACGCGGGTTTCGCCAAGGTCTGGGCCGACAACCCGACCCGCCCGTACTTCGACCACGTGACCGCGGACCTGCGGCAGGCTGGTCCGTCCGTCAATCTCTGGGACTCTCCGATGCCGTCCGGGGTCGTCACGCTCCTCTCCCCCGACCACCGGCTGTCCCACGTACTGCGGATGCTCGGCGTCCCGTTCCGTCTGCAGGGACCCGGTAGCGACCCCTACCTCCTGGACGACAAGGGACAGCTCAAGCCGTCACACCTGGCAGTCTGGTCCCGAGCCGAAGTGCCGGAGAAAAAGGGAGACTGTACCGGCCTACTGCTGTCCGGCAGCCGGTCGGTCACGCTCCCGCTGCGTTCCACCCGGCCGGAATTCATCGAAGCCGAGTGGTTCGTGAAGGTCGGCTACTACGCCAACGACGAGACACGGTTGCGGCTCGAGTTGCTCGACGACGCCGGCCGGTCGGTAGCGCTGCCCGACCCGGCCGACGCCTGGCCCGCCGGTATCGCCGGCATGTACTTCGGCCCCTCGGCGCGGATCCGCGCCACCTCGATCCGGTTGTCCACAACGGATCAGCCGAACCTCTGCGTCACCGGCGTCGAGATCGGACTCCCGGTGGTGACAGGATGAGGCGGACCAGGTTCCCGGCTCTCGACGGTCTGCGCGCGATCGGCGCGCTGGCGGTCGTCAGCACCCACGTCGGCTTCCGGAGCGGGGACGCGCTGACCGGTCCGTTCGCGGGCATCCTGGCCCGGATGGACATCGGGGTCGCGATCTTCTTCGCGATCTCCGGCTTCCTGCTCTACCGTCCGCACGTCGTCGCGTGGTTCGAGGAGACCGAACCACCGCTGTTCCTGCCGTACCTGCGCAACCGCGCGCTGCGGATCGTGCCGGCGCTCTGGGTGGCGGTGCTGCTGGCCGCGCTACTGGTTCCGAGCAGCGGCCCGGTGACGTGGGTGTCGTACCTGCAGCACGCCACCTTCACCCAGATCTACCTGGAGGGGCCGAGCGTCGAAGGGTTGACCCAGCTGTGGAGCCTGGCGACCGAGGTGGCTTTCTACCTGGTGTTGCCGTTCCTGGCGAGGTTCCTGACCGGCTACGAGCGACCGACCCGTCGAGCGGTGCGCTGGCGCCTCGCCGTACTGGTTTGTTTCACGGCCTTCGGCCCGATCTGGATGGCCGCGTCCTCGGCGGCGGGCCACCCGCGCGCGGGTCTCTGGCTGCCCGGCTACCTCGGCTGGTTCGCGGTCGGGATGGGTCTCGCGTTGTGGCAGGTGGCTCGCAGCAGCGGGCGCTTGCGCTCTTCCGCCTTGGACACGCTCACCAATATCCCGGCCACGGTCTGGGGCGTCGGCATCGTCTTGCTGCTGATCGCCACCAGCCCGATCGCGGGAGCGTACAACCTGGACCCGGCGAGTCCGGGGCAGGCGTTCGTCAAGAGCCTGCTCTACACCGCGATCGCCGCTTGCGTGGTGTTTCCGGCGATCTCACCGACCCGCCGCATCACCGCGGTCCTGGGCGGCAAGGTGGGTCACGTCGCCGGTGACATCTCGTACGGCGTGTTCGCGTACCACCTCGTCGTCCTGAACGTCGTGGCGCAGGTCACCGGATTCCCGTTGTTCTCCGGGCATTTCGCGGTGCTGTTCTTCGTCACCGTGATCATCTCGGTGGGGCTTGCCGCGGCCAGCTACTACCTGATGGAGCGGCCGATCATGCGCCGCGGTCGGCACGACCGGAACTACGACGTGTCGCCGGTCGGCCTGGACAAGAGGGCCAGCGCGCAGCCGAACAAGACCGATGCCTGGACGACTCCGGAGGTCAGGCCCGCGTCCCCGTCCGGCCAGGGCTGAGCAGCGGCGATCGCACCGCCTACGAGGACCACGCCGGCCGTCAAGCCGATCAGCAACGGCTTACGACCCCGCAGATACCAGGCCAGTACTGCGGCGCCAGCGGTCGCAGCCAGGCCGACCCAGCCGGCTATGAACGTTCCGGCGAGCAGAGCAAGGCCCGTAGCGAGCCACGGACCGAGGCGACGGCTTTCCTTCATCCGGTGACCTGAATGCCTGAACCTGCGACGCGAGAAGATCGCCAGCGCCGCGACAGACAGCAGCCCGAACAGTCCCACCAGGAGTCCCGCGCGATAGTTCCGATCCGGCAGGAAGCGTGCGGTGACGACCTGCTCGGGTCCGGAGGGCAGCAGCCAGCCCTGCCGCCAACCGCCGATCCGGATCGGGGCCAGCTTGCGCCCGGAGCTGTCGTACGCCTCCCAGCCGTCGCTGTAGTTCTGCGCGACCGTCAGCACCGAAGGCTCATCCGCGGCCGGCACTTCGAGCCTCAGCTCGGCCGGGTTCGGCCGCCAGATGTCGACCTGCTTCGTCGGGGTGACGGCCGTGTTGTCCATGCCGACCTTCGTGAGCCTCAGCCCGACCGGCACGAAGTCCTTGCTGGCAAAGACGTCGAGCGTGGCGCGTCCGGCCGGCAGCTCAACCTCCCGGCTGCCCTTACCGCAAGTCGTGAACGTCACCTCCCGCCGCTGCACGACGTCTCCCACAGTCGCCCTCAGCTGCGTGGCGTGCCGTACGCCGTTGACCTCGACCGCCGGACCGAACCCGCAAACGGACCCGGTCCTGCCGTTCAGGTTCGGCCCCCGGCGGAAGTTGTCCGCGCCGAGCACCCGGATCTCGGAGATGCCGACCGGCAGCGCCCGCGCGAACCCGGTCGCGGAGTCGATGTCGAACAGGTCCTTCTTCGCCGTGAAGGTGAGTTCGAGCGATCGGACCCTCCGCTGAATGTCCGGAAAGCTGATGTAGCCCCGCGCGGTCACCGGCAGCGTGATCGCCGGGCCACCGTTGATCCGGACCGACACCTCCGCCGGCCTGGACGCTGCCAAGAACGGATCGACGAGGAACTGCAGCCCCTGCAGTTTCCTTGCCGCTGGCAACTTCAAGGTCAACGACGGGCGCGAGTCGCCCAGCGCGGCCACCCAGCCGGTGCCCAGGTCGCGGTCGACCGCCGCCCCCGGCCTGCCTTCCGGCGCCGTCACCTCCCGGGAGGAGGCGGTCGCGCTGATCGCGCCGGGGACCGCCAGCAACCGCTCGAGGAACGCGCCGTCCCTCGGCAACGCGGTCCCGGTCAGCTGGTACGACGCCGTGGCGGGCAACTCGATGCTGCGGAACATCCCGGTCGGTTCCTCGGAGTCCTTCGCGAAGCCGGCGCTGCACAACGGACGGCCGCCGGCATGCAGACAACCCGAGCGGCCGATCTGCTGGTTCCGCAGGACCAGCGCGTCCGGCTCCCGATCCAGCCCACCCGGTACGACGAGCCTGCTGCGCGGCGACAGCCCGGGCAGGGAGACCTCGGAGATCGCGACGCCGTTCGGGTTCTTGCCGTCGGTCACCCCGACCGTGATCCGCAGCCGCTGGGTCGGCCCAGCCGGCGCCGGAACTGCCTGCGGTTCGCCGGTCGCTCCGACGACGGCAGTCAGCGAGCCGCTGTCGGTGTCGATCTGCAGCGTCCGGACCGGATCGGTCGTCGGCGCCGCGAGCGAGAACTGGACCTTCAGGTTCTGCACGGAGCGCGGCGAGACGAAGTCCAGCTCGAGCCATTCGCCGCCGCTCTGACCGAATCGGCCGGACAGCCAGCGGGTCGACGGATCGCCGTCCACCGCCGCGAACGGCCCGTTGCCGGGGCCGGTTCGCATCGTCGCACCCGCGTCCGCGGCTGACGAGGAGGCCCGTACGTCGACGACGCCGTCGGCCCACGAGCGCGTAGTACGGGGTGCCGTCGGGTCGATGACGTAGCCGAGCGTGCGGCGATTCAGGCGGCCCGGATCGTTCGCGGTCAGGACGGGTGAGACGTTCTCGGCCGGGCGGCCCACGTCCACCTCGCGACGTTGCATGCCGTCGGTCTGGACCAGCGGCAGTTTGCCGGCCAGGGCCTTCGCGTCCGTGCTGGTGACAGCCTCGCGGTCACCACCGAGCGCGGTCAGGACCGACGGGACGTCCTCGGAGGCGCCCCGGACCTCGACCAGTTGCGACTGCGGCACCAGCCTGGCCGGGGCGGTGTCGCCGACGTCGAAGATCTCCAGGCTCGGGAATGGCAGCCGCGACTTCTCGTCGAGAGTCAGGTCGGGCCGCTCGATACTGCTGCCGACCACCGGGCCGAAGGTCGCGACCCGTTGAAGGCCGGCTTCGGCCAGGCTCTCGTGGACCGCGAGGAGCGAGTTGACCTGCGCGTCGTAGCGTAGGTCGTTGCGGACCAGGACATACCTCACCCCGGCCCGGGCGAGCGCCTGCCGCACTGTGCCGTCGCCGACCCCTGAGCCGAGTCGGCGTTCCAGCTCGTCCAGCCAACGCGTAGTACCGGCTGAGCCGAGTGGCAGCGAGTCCCGCACCACCATGGGTCGTTTCAGCAGGGCCTGGAAGGGCTCGTCCTCGGTCGAGCCCCAGGTGAAGTCCGCGAACGAAGCCGCCGGTACTACAAGCACGCTGCCGCTGGTCTGCTGGCTGTCCAGCCAGGTGGCAGCGTCCCGCCAGTGCGCGGGGATCGCCTTGTATCCCTCGGTTGTCGGCAGCTGCGCGAAGATCGCCGGGGTGCCCACAGCGAGGGCCAGGCAGGCCGCAAGCAAGGGCACGATGCGGCGATGGATCCCGCGCGCCCTGCTCCAGGCGGCGATGCGGGTCATGGCGTGGGCCGCGGCCAGCATCAGCGGCAGTCGTGCGACGAGCTCGAACTTGTGTGTGTTCCGCGCTGCCGCCAGCGGTCCGTCCAGCAGACCTTGCAGCTGTGGCGACAAGGGCGAGCTGTCGTGGCCGAGGGTCATCAGCAGCAGGCCGACGACCAGGGAGAGCTGTAGGAAGCCGCGGTGCTTCAGCGAGCTCATCCCCAGCCCGACCAGGCCGAGCAGAGCGATGGCGACAGTGGTGATGATCAAGGCGGGCTGGGTGACGAACAGCCAACCCGCGGGCCAGCTCGGACCGTTGGCGGTGGGCAGGAAGTTCAGCCATTGCGACGTACCCCGGAACGACTCGAACACGCTCGCTGTCTTGGTCGTGACGGCGGCGTTCTCGATCCAGTCGAGGAACGGCGGACTGTAGCGGCCCAGCAGCATCAACGGGACCAGCCACCAGAACGCGACGGCCACTACGCAGGCCAGCCAGCCCACTGTGACCTTCAGTGTCGACCGGTCCCACCGGCGCGTGACCAGCCAGACCGCGGGCAACACCAGCGTGGCGCCGGTGGCCACGGCGTTCACGCCACCGACGAGACCGAAGGCAAGAGCCGACCAGCCGACCCGCCACCAGCCTGACCTCGCCCGGGGCGTCACCAACGGCAGTAGTACCCAGGGAGCCATCGCGATCGGCCAGACCTCGATGGACCGGATCGCCACCTCACCGAGGAAGCGTGGACTCAGCGCGTACAGCAGCGCGGCAGCGAACCTGGCCCAAGGAGCACCGCAGTCCAAAGCGCCCGACAGCTTCCAGACGCCCAGGAAGGCGACGCACAGGACCAGTGACCACCACAGCCGCTGGATGATCCAGTCCGGCACCGACGCGGAGTCCAGCAGCCAGTGGAACGGGCCCATCGGCAAGAGGTAGCCGTAGGCCTGATTCTGCAGTTGGCCGAAGGCGCCCTGTGGATCCCACAGGTGCAGGGCGCGCAGCAGGAAGCCGCCGGGATTGGCGGTGAGGTCCAGCTTGGTGTCCGGCACGATCTTGCCCGGCGCCTGGTGGAAGCACAACGCGATGATGACCAGGCAGCCCAGCACGAGCCTTGCCCGCCAGACCACCTGCTGCGTACTCCGCGCTTTCAGGCTCGTCATCGGCGCCGGAGCACGAGGATGAGGTTCCAGGTCGCGAACTCCCGTAACCCGGGCACGGCCAGTACGCCGTACGCCCAGCGCGGGTGGTACCGCGGGAACGCGGCCACGAGCTTCGCGTCGACGCAGTCGCGGGCCCAGCGCAGGCCGCTGGCGACAGTGATCGGGAAGAGCGATTCGCCGTACCTGTTCTTCGGTGCGTGACCGTGGCGACGTTCGTAGCGCCGGGCTGCGCGGTGGCCGCCCAGGAAGTGCCAGGGGGCGGTCTCGTGGCCGCCGTGCAGGCCCCACCAGCCTGTGTACGACAGGAAGATCGTGCCGCCGGGTTTCGTGACCCGGACCATCTCGTCCGCCATCCGCCAGGGATCGGCCACATGCTCCAGCACGTTCGAGGAGAAGCAGATGTCGATCTGCTCGTCGCCGATCGGCAGTGCCATCCCACTGCCGAGGACGGTCCCGGCTGCCGGTTCGCCGAGCGCGTTCAGCTCGTCCAGGTCCGAGTCGACCAGGTAGTAGGTCGAGCCGGCCTTGTGGAACGCCTCCGCGAAGTACCCGAGCCCGCCGCCGACATCGAGCACGGTGGCGCCCCGCGGATCGGCGTACGCGCCGACCAGGCCGACCGAGTCCTCGGCAAGTGTTCCGTAGAAGCGATCCGGGTCCGTCTGCTCAGTGCGGAACGCCCGGAACAGCCGCACCGCGCGACCCACGTCCGCGGTCCAGCTCGCGGTCGCTGATGGGCTGGAAATCGCATCGGACACAGGCGGGACGATAACGGATCTCACGAGGCCTGGCGGACATCGTTACTCCTTGGTAACCTCGCGGCCCATTACCTCGGGGGCGGGCTAGCAGAGGGTGGGGCTTACAGAGTGCGTGCTCAGACCGTGCTTTTGGTGAACTGGCGGGACACGACGAATCCGGAGGGCGGCGGTTCCGAGCGGTATGTGGAGGAGGTCGCGAGAGGCCTTGCGGTGCTGGGCTGGTCCGTCACCGTGCTCTGCGCGGCCTATCCGGGCAGTCCCCGGGAGGCCCGTCGGGACGACGTCCGGTACCTGTACCGCGGCAGCAAGGTGACCGTGTACCTCCGCGGTCTGCTGCACACCCTCCTTAGCCGCCCGGACCGGGTGGTGGACGTGCAGAACGGTCTCCCATTCTTTACCCGCCTCGTACGTCGTACCGGCATCGTCGTGCTCGTACACCACGTCCACCATGAGCAGTGGCCGGTCGTCTATCCGGGCTGGCAGGGGCGGTTCGGCTGGTGGCTCGAATCCCGCGTCGCGCCGAGGCTGTACGGCGACTGCCGCTATGTCACCGTCTCCTCGGCTTCGCGCGACGAACTGCTCGGGCTCGGGGTGGACGCTCAGCGGATCGACGTGGTCCACAACGGGACCGATCCAGCACCGGCCAGGCAGCGCCCGCGAGCCGCAGTACCGACCGTTGTCTGCGTCGGCCGGATCGTGCCGCACAAGCAGGTGGAGCACGCAGTCGACGCCATCGCCGAAGCACGGTCGGTGCTACCGGACGCGCGACTCCTCATCGTCGGCTCTGGTTGGTGGGAGGACTCACTGCGCTCGTACGTCGTCGAGCGCGGACTGGAGGACGCGGTGGAGTTCCGCGGGCACGTCAGCGAGGCCGACAAGCACGCGGCGTACGACGAGGCGTGGGTGCTCGCGCTGCCAAGTCTCAAGGAGGGCTGGGGTTTGGTGGTGGGCGAGGCCGCCGGGCACGGCGTACCGACTGTCGCCTACCGGAGCGCGGGCGGTCCTACCGAGTCCGTGCACGACGGCGAGTCGGGCGTTCTCGTCGACACCGCCGACGAGTTCAAGACCACGATCATCAGGCTGCTGCAGGACGACGCTGCTCGCGACAAGCTGGCTCTTGGAGCCACTGCGACAGCCGGCAACTTCACCTGGCCTGCAACGGTCGGCGCGTGGGACCGGGTGCTCACCGGGTCCCAGACGCAGGAAGACCGGCCAGCAACTGTGCTGGCCGGCCCCTGACGGTCGGAATTACTTGTCCTACTGGCCTTACTTGTCGCCGTAGTTGACGAGCGGGACGTCCGCCTGTCCGTTGGTCTGGCCTGGCGGCACCGCCGGGTCGTCCTTGACCGTTTGCACGACCCCCACGACGGCGGTAGTGGCGACGGCCATACCGGCGAGCACGGCGATAGCCGCACCGATCAGTGTTCCCATGAAGCGAGTCCCCTCCTAGACAAGTAAACCGGATGGTAACAACCGGCCAGTAACTCCGCTAGATCCTGGAATGGGCTCTTCTTCGCCAGGGGACAACTGTTATGGCAGCGGCGATCAGGACACCTGCTGCAAGGGCCCAAGCAGCCAGTACGGCGACCACGAACCAGGGCTGAACGTGTTGCGGAGAAGGCTCGCCGTTGACCCGGTAGACCGCCACGGTCGGGCCGGAGAACACCTTCGTGAGCTGCGGCACCAGCCCGCGCGGGGGTGGCCCACCGGCCTCGATGTCGACCACGATCCAGCCGACTCCCTGCTGCAGGAGAGCAGCGGTCGGATCAGTGCCGTTCCGTACCGCCGCGCGCAACGCCTCCGCGACGACAGCGGACCGCGGGTCCTCCCCCGCCAGCCGACGACCGCCCACGATCAATTCATCCGGTACTACGGCCTGCCGGGTGAAGTACCGCTCCATCGGATCAAGCACCGGGCGGCGCCCGTTCCAGGTCGGCGCCCGGTAGGCCTCGAACGGCCAGGGGATGAAGTCTCCACCCTGCGGAGCGTCGGCCAGCACCTGGCGAGCCTGCTTCCAGTCAGCCGGGTAGTGCGAGACCTTCAGCCCTCCTCCGAAGGCGAGCCCGGGTAAAGCTGCGATAGGGATCAGCACAGCGGTCACCGCAACCAATCGCTTGAGCGGCACTACTTGCAGCAGCGCAGCCAGAGCAGCGCCGAACCCTATGGACTCCAGCAAGACCAATGGCGGCAGGTAGCGCTGGCCGTCGCGTAGTAATCCGGTACCGGGCACATGGGCGACAACCTGCGCGAATGCATTGGGAGCTATGACTCCTGCCATGCCGACAACAACTGCGACCGCTGCAGCGATCACCAGTGCCATTGCCAGCCGGTCCTGTCGCCACCAGCTCACCAGCCCGACGCAGGCGGCCAGCAGGATCAGGAAGCCGAGCACCAGCGGGACTGAGTCGCCGCGGCTGGATGGAACTGTGCCAGCGTTCCAGACGCCGCCCAAGGTGAGCAGGGTTGGCAGGACTCCCCCGTAGCCTTCGTCACGAGCCGCGAACGCCCTTACCGAGGCTGGGTCGGTTGTGGCTGCCGTAGTACGGGCCAAGCCTGCTATCAACCAGGGCGCGTTCAATGCGGCTGCGCCTGCGAGTGGCCAGAGGCGTCTTGCGTTGGCACCAGGCCACAGGAGTATGAGTGCGGCCAGCAGGACTCCGATGAGGCCGCCCGACGCGGTGAGGGCGCACCCGGCCGCGGCTACGAGGAATCCGGCCCAGCCTTCCCCTCGGCGTACGCGAAGAGCTGCGCGGACCAGCCACGGCAGGGCTGCGTACCCGAGCATCAACGCCCAGGCGCCCAGTCGGAGGCGTTCGGCGACGTACGGGTTCCAGACGTAGAGGGTGACCGCGGCCGCGCCGACCAGCGGGCCGCCGAGGCGTAGCTCCCGCCAGAGGGCTGTCATGCCGAGCCCGGCCAGCAACGGGATGAGCACCAGTACCAGTTTGTTCAGGAACTGGCCGCCGGCGACCTCGTCGAGCAGGGCGACGACCAGATCCGACGGCACGGCGCGCGGCAAGGCAGTTGTGACTCCGAACAGGTCTGGCCGTAGCGTGAGGTCCGGCACGAAGACCATGTCGTACCCGACGACATACCCGGGAGCGAGCAGTGGAGCGGTGATCAGCACAGTGAGCACGACCGGCCAGCACCACGGCGCCCACGGCACCAACCGGGTGTGCGGCGCCAACCGCGTATCGCCCGCCACTACCGCCTCCTCGCAGTACTGTTCCCGCGCAACCTACCTGGAAGCGGCATGACTTCAGACACGACGCCAGAGCAGCAGCCCCCCACTGCCGCGCCCGGCCAGGACTTCCTCCGCAGCGCCACCGTAGTGGCGGTCGGCATGGCCATCATGAACGTTGCGGCCTACGGTTTCACCTTGATTGCGGTGCACCGGCTCGTACCGGAGCAGTTCGGCGCCATCACGGCGCTGCTCGGACTGCTGCTGATCGGCAACGTGGCCTCGCTCGGGCTGCAGGCCTCCGGCGCTCGGCGGATCGCCACTCACACCGGGTCTGGTGAAGCGGCGCTGGCGGATTCCATGCTGAAGGCAGGGCGTCGGGCCGCGCTGGGGCTGACCGTGGTGTCGCTGGTGCTCACGCCACTGTTCGTGTTCCTGCTGCACATCGACTCGGTGGTGGCCGCGCTTCTTGTCGCGCCGACTCTTGGCTGCCTGACCCTGATGGGATCGCAGCTCGGCGTACTGCAAGGTGGTCAGAATTGGACCGAGCTCGCCGCTGTGTACACCTCTGTCGGTGCCGGTCGGCTTGTCTTCGGCGGCGGTCTGCTGTTGATCCACCCGAGTCTGACCTCGGCCATGGCCGGCATCGCACTCGGTGCTGCGATCCCGGCGCTGCTTGGTGGATTCCTGCTGCGCGGTTCGACCGGTGGTACGCCGGAGCAGGTGAAAGAGGTGCTGCGGGAGACGATCCACGGCACCCACACCCTGCTTGCGTTCTTCGTCATCGCCAACGCGGACGTGCTGTTGGCGCGCGGTCTGCTCGACAAGCAGAGCAGCGGGTACTACGCGGCCGGCGTGATCGTCGCGAAGGCCTGCCTGTTCCTGCCCCAGTTCGTAATCGTCATCGTGTTCCCATCGTTGGCCAACTCGCCGGGCGACACTCTCCGACTGCGTCGGGCGATCCAGGCCGTTGCCGCGCTCGGTGTTTGCTGCGTGCTCGGTGCGCTGCTTCTGCCTGACCTCGTGGTGACCGTTGTCGGCGGCAAGGAAAAGTACTCGGCGCTCGGCCCGTTCGCATGGCTCTTCGCTTTGGCTGGTTCCTCGTACGCCGTACTGCAGCTCGTGGTGTACGCAGCGATCGCGCAGCAGGAGAAGCGCGCTGCTCTGCTGATCTGGATCGGGCTGATCGGGCTCGCGCTGGCTACCGCGATCATCCTTGGCGCTGACATCGCCACCGGGCTGACTGGTGTGAAGGTGCTTGTCGCGATGACCGCGACCTGCGCGCTCGGGTTGTCGGCCGCCCTCGCTTCCGGCTTGCACCGGCAGGCGGCGGGTAACGCCTAGCTCCTTGCGGCAGGTGGCTAGGCTGCCTGGATGCCGACCCCGAAGTTCATCCTGGAGCTGCGGTCCAAGATCGGGCACGACCCGCTCTGGCTGCCCGGTATCACTGCGGTCGTACTCGACGAGGACGATCGTGTCCTGCTGGCCCGCCGCGCCGACGACGGCCGGTGGACGTTGATCGCGGGCTGCCTCGAGCCCGGCGAGGAGCCTGCGATCGCCATCCTGCGGGAGATCCAGGAGGAGACCGGCGTCGAGGCCGAGGTGGAGCGGCTGGTCAGCATCGAGGCGATGCCGCCGTCGGCGTACCCGAACGGCGACCAGGTCCAGTTCCTCGACATGTGCTTCCGCTGCCGCCCGATCAGCGGCGAGGCCCGCGTGAACGACGACGAGTCCCTCGAGGTCGGCTGGTTCCCCCTGACCGACATGCCCGAAATCCCGTTACGCGAACAACGCTGCCTCGCCAACGCTCTCGCCCCCGACCACCTCCCGAAGTACGCGGGCCGCCCCACTTCCATGGGTTAGTGGGCGGCTTCGTGCCAGGTGCGGCCTACGCCCACGGAGACGTCGAGAGGGACGGCCATTTCTACGGCGCTGCCCATGTCGCGGCGGACGAGCTTCTCCAGGGCTTCGCGTTCGCCGGGGGCGATCTCGAAGACCAGTTCGTCGTGGACCTGGAGCAGCATCCGGGACTGCAGGCCTTCTGAGCGCAGTGACGCGTCGACCTTCAGCATCGCCATCTTGATCACGTCCGCGGCCGACCCCTGGATCGGCGCGTTCAGCGCCATCCGCTCGGCCATCTCGCGGCGCTGGCGGTTGTCGCTGGTCAGGTCCGGCAGGTAGCGCCGGCGGCCGAGGATCGTCTCGGTGTAGCCGCTCTTACCGGCCTCGAGCACGATGCTGCGCAGGTAGTCGCGGACCCCGCCGAAGCGCTCGAAGTACTCGTCCATCAAGCCCTTCGCCTCGTCCACGCCGATCTTCAGCTGCTGACTCAACCCGTACGCCGACAGCCCGTACGCGAGGCCGTAGTTCATCGCCTTGATCTTCGCGCGCATCTCCTGCGTCACCTCGGACGCCTCCACCGAGAAGACCCGAGCGGCCGTCACCGAGTGGAAGTCCTCGCCGGAGTTGAAGGCGTCGATCAGCCCCTGGTCCTCCGACACGTGCGCCATGATCCGCATCTCGATCTGGCTGTAGTCGGCCGACATCAGCGACTCGTTGCCCTCGCCGACCACGAACGCCTCGCGGATCCGGCGGCCTTCCTCGGTCCGGATCGGGATGTTCTGCAGGTTCGGGTCGGTCGAGCTGAGCCGCCCGGTCGCCGCGATCGTCTGGTTGAACGTGGTGTGGATCCGGCCGTCCGTCGCGCTGATCGTCTTCAGCAATCCTTCGACGGTCTGCCGCAGCCGGGTCGCGTCGCGGTGCGCCAGCAAGTAGGCCAGGAACGGGTGCTCGGTCTTCTCGAACAACGCCTGCAGCGAATCCGCATCCGTGGTGTACCCGGTCTTGGTGCGCTTCGTCTTCGGCATCTGCAGCTCGTCGAACAGCACCACCTGCAGCTGCTTCGGCGACCCGAGGTTGATCTCCTTGCCGATCACCTCGTACGCCGAGGTCGCGGCTTCCCGTACGCCGGTGGCGAACCGCTCCTCGAGCTGCTCGAGATACGCCCGGTCGACTGCGATCCCGACCCGCTCGACATCCGCGATGACGTCGATCAGCGGCAGCTCGACCTCCGCGAGCAACGCCGTACCGGCTTGTTTCTCCAGCTCCGCGTCGAGAGTGTCGGCCAGGTCGGCGATCGCGCGGGCGCGCAGCATCGTCGCGTCGGCGGCCGGCCCGCCCTCGATGTCGTCGAAGCTGAGCTGCCCGTTGTCGGCTTCCTCGGTGCGCAGCTCACGCTTGAGGTATCGCACGGTCAGGTCGGCCAGGTCGTACGACCGCTGGTCCGGGCGGACCAGGTAGGCGCTCAGCTGGGTGTCCGAGGTGAGCCCGGCCAGCTTCCAGCCGCGCTCCAGGAACCCCAGCAGCGGGCCCTTCGCATCGTGCAACGCCTTCGGTTGCTTCGGGTCCGCAAGCCAGGCCCGCCAGGCGGAATCGTCGTCCTCGGTCAGCGTGCTCGGGTCGAACCAGGCAGCCGCACCGGTAGAGGTGGCCAACGCCAGCCCGGTGATCTCGCCGGTCCCGCGGCCCCAGCTGCCTTGCACCGCGACACCTGTCCGCGCGCCGGTGGAGACGTGCTCCTTGATCCAGCCGGCCACCTCGCCCGGCTTCAGCTGGGTGCCCTCCAGGTCGAAGCCTTCCTCGATGGTCTCCTCGACCTGCTCGTGCTCGGCGACCAGCCGCTCACGCAGTACGCGGAACTCCAGGCTGTCGAAGAGTGTGTGCACCTTGTCGCGGTCCCACGGGTGCCGCACCAGGTCGTCGACCGCCACGTCCAGGGTCAGGTCGCGGACCAGCTCGTTGATCTGCCGGTTCCGGATCACGTCGGACAGGTGCTCGCGCAGCGACTCGCCGGCCTTGCCCTTGATCTCGTTGACGCGGTCGATCACATCGTTCAGCGAACCGAACTGGTTCAGCCATTTCGCGGCGGTCTTGTCACCGACGCCCGGCACGCCCGGCAGGTTGTCGCTCTTCTCCCCCACCAGCGCGGCCAGGTCCGGGTAGAGCCGCGGCGGGATGCCGTACTTCGCCTCGACCGCGGGCCGGGTCCATCCGGGCGATCTCGGAGACGCCGCGCTTCGGGTACAGCACGGTCACGTTCTCGTTGATCAGCTGGAACGAGTCGCGGTCGCCACTGCTGATCAGCACCTCGAAGCCCTGCGCGTCGGCCTGGGTGGCGAGCGTGGCGATGATGTCGTCGGCCTCCCAGCCGTCGATCTCGGTCATCGGGATGCGGAGTGCCTCCAGCACCTCCTTGACCAGCGAGACCTGCCCCTTGAACTCGTCCGGCGACTTCGACCGGCCGGCCTTGTACTCCGTGTACTGCTCGGCCCGGAAGGTCTTGCGGGACACGTCGAACGCCACGCAGATGTGGGTCGGCTGCTCGTCGCGGAGCATGTTGATCAGCATCGAGGTGAACCCGTACACCGCGTTGGTGTGCTGACCGGTGGTGGTGGAGAAGTTCTCCACCGGCAGCGCGAAGAACGCCCGGTAGGCCAGCGAGTGCCCGTCCAGCAGCAGGATCCGCGGCCGGCTGGTGGACCCGGCCACCGCCGTACCCGGGTCCTTGGTCATCGTCGAGGAGTCAGTTTCAGCAGCCACACACCGACTCTAGTGGGTCCCACCGACAGTTCCCGCACCCGCACGCGGGGGCTCACGTACTCTTCGAAACGACACATCGCGAGAGGCCGAGGAGAGACTGTGACCGACGAGAAGCCCGACCTGGATCTCCCGCCGGGGATGATGACCGAGGGCACCCTGCTCGACCTGATGGGCATCGTGCTCACCGAGGCCAGCGCCGAGCGGATCGTCGCCACCATGCCGGTGAAGGGCAACGTCCAGCCGTACGGGCTGCTGCACGGCGGTGCCTCCTGCGTGCTGGCGGAGACCCTCGGCTCGATCGGGTCCGCGCTGCACGCCGCCGCCTTCGACAAGGTCGCTGTCGGCGTCGACATCAACGCCACCCACCACCGGGCCGTCCGCGAAGGCGTCGTCACCGGCGTCGCGAAGCCGATCTACCTCGGCCGCACGACCACGTCGTACGAGATCGTCATCACCGACGAGCGGGACAAGCGGGTCTGCACTGCCCGGATCACGTGCCAGCTGATTCAGGCTCCGCCGGGATCCTGAGGTCAGTCCCCGCGTACGCCGGGTCGTCGGTCAGCGGCGACCTGGTGAGCTGGGCGCGTCGCGCGATCACCGAACGGCGCGACGACAGCAGGGCCAGCAGATTCGGGGCGTGCTCGGCCGCCAGGCGCCGCCGTACGGTGTGGGTGCTGGCGAACCGCAGTACGGCGGCCTGTCCTAGCCCCAACCTGGCAAGGAACCTGTTGGCCTCGCGAGCGATCGCGGGGGCCACCACGGCAAGGTGCGGGCAGTTCTCGTGCTCGGCCCAGCCGGCTGCCTCGGCGATCAGCGCCTTACCCAGGCCGTGCCTGCGGGCATGGTCGCTGACGTGCAGATACTCCACTGTCACAGTGACTTCGTCGTGCAACGGGCTGATCGACGTCTGCCGCAGGTAGGCCATCCCACCCAGGTGACCATCGATCTCCCCCACCACGAGCCGGCCGAACGAGTCCTTCTGCTGCCGGGCGATCGATGTCCGGGCAGACTCGGCGGTGGGCGCTGCCAGCAGCCTGGACTGGTGTCCGGTGCCGGCGGCCATCTCCCGCCACAGCGTCACCAAGGCGTCGGCGTCGTCCGGGCGAGCGTCGCGCACCTCGATGAGTGGTGCCACGTCGGCCTCCTGGTCTGGTCCACCCCGAAGTGAACAGGACGGGCGGATACGCTCATCCCCGCGCAACAGTAGGGCTTCCGGGGTCACTTTCAAAGCGGTGACTCGCGCACCTTACAGCCCCCACACCGGCGATCACAGCCGGCGATCGGAGACCAGGTTGTTCATCGGAATCGGGACTGTCGTGAACATCGCGACGGTCCTCACCGGATCCGTGCTCGGCGTACTCATCGGCCACCGCTTGAGCCAGCGCACCAGGGACCTGGTCACCGACGCACTGGGCCTGGTCACGCTGCTGATCGCGATCACTTCCGCGCTTACGGTCGGAGACCACGCGCTCAGCGACGCGGTCGGCGACAGCGCGCCCGTACTGATCGTGCTCGGCGCGATGCTGATCGGCGGAATCACCGGCTCGCTGCTACGGATCGAACAGCGGTTGGAGGGTCTGGGCGCCTGGATGCAGCACCGCTTCAGCCGCGGCGACGGCGAGAGCACCTTCGTAGAAGGCTTCGTCTCCGCGTCGATGGTCTTCTGCGTGGGCCCCCTGACCTTCCTGGGCGCCCTCTCCGACGGCCTCGGCCGCGGCGCCGACCAACTCTTCCTCAAGTCGGTCCTGGACGGCTTCGCCTCCATCGCCTTCGCTGCCTCCCTAGGCTGGGGCGTAGCCGCCTCGGCAATCGTCGTGCTGGTCGTCCAGGGCTTGATGACCGCGGTCGGTGCCGTCCTAGGCGACGTCCTCCCGGAGGCCCACGTCACCGCCCTAGGCGCCACCGGCGGCGTACTCCTGATCGGCGTAGCCCTACGCCTACTCAAACTCAAACAAATCGCGGTCGCCGACCTCCTCCCCGCCCTGATCGTCGCGCCGCTCCTGGTCCAACTCCTCATCGTCATCCGCCGCTGACCCCAAGCAGCAACTCGTGCGGTCCCGCGGCCAGCCTTGTGCACGACGTGAGCATTACTCCCGCGATCGATCCTCACGGCGTGCACAAAGTCTGGGTGGTGGCGAGGTGGCCCGCCCCCTTTGTGCACGACCTGAGCGTTTCTTGGCCAGCAGATGCTCAACCCATGCACCAAGGCCCCGCGGGTCGGGGTGGGTGGGTCGAGCGGGCTACGGAGGAGCCGCAAAGCGGGCGCAGTACGCCGGGAGCCCGGTCTCCAGGAGATCGGGGCTCTCAGCAACTGGTACTGCGGGGGGGGTCAGTCCTCGCCGAGGTAGGCCTTGCGGACCTCGTCGTTGGTGAGGAGGTCTCGGCCGGTGCCGGACAGGACGATCTTGCCGACCTCCAGCACGTAGCCGTAGTCGGCGCGCTTCAGGGCTGCCTGGGCGTTCTGCTCGACCAGCAGGATCGTCGTGCCCTGCTTCTGCAGTTCGGTGACCGTCGACATGATGCGCTTCATCATGATCGGCGACAGACCCATCGACGGCTCGTCCAGCATCATCAGCTTGGGCTTGCTCATCATCGCCCGGCCCATCGCGAGCATCTGCTGCTCACCACCGGAGAAGGTGCCGGCCGGCTGCTTGCGGCGCTCTCCCAGGATCGGGAACAGGTCGTACGCCGAATCCAGGTCGGACCGGATCGCCGAGTGGTCGTTGCGCGCGAACGCACCGAGCAGCAGGTTCTCCTCCACCGACAGCCGGGGGAAGATCCGCCGGCCCTCGGGTGAGTGTGCCAGCCCCATCGAGACGATGTCGTGGGCCGGCACCTGGTCGATCCGCTCACCCTGGAACAGGATCTCGCCGTGCGTCGGCCGGAGCAGACCCGAGATCGTCCGCAGCGTGGTCGTCTTACCGGCACCGTTCGTGCCGATCAGCGAGACCACCTGGCCCTGCTCGACGGAGAAGCTGATCTTCTTCACCGCGACGATCTTGCCGTAGGCAACTTCCAGGTCGCGGACCTCGAGCATCGCGGTCATGACTGCCCCTCCTGCTCGCTGACAGTAGTGTCCTGGACCCGGGCCTCGGCGACGTCCACCTCGTCCTCGTCGTCGTCCTCACCGGTGCCGATGTAGGCCTCGATCACCCGCGGATCCGACTGGACCTCCCCCGGCGTGCCCTCGATCAGGGCCTCGCCACGGACCAGGCAGAGCACCCGGTCGCAGAGGTTGAAGATGAACCGCATGTCGTGCTCGATCACGACCACCGACAGGCCGGAGTCCCTGATCTTGAAGATCAGGTCGCTGGCCTGCCTGGTCTCCTGCGGGTTCATCCCGGCCGTCGGCTCGTCCAGCAGGATGAGCTTCGGGTCGGTGGCCAGCGCCCGGGCGATCTCGAGCCGACGCTGGTCGCCGTACGGCATGTTGCGGGCCAGGTACTCGCCCGACTTGCCGAGCCCGACGAACTCGAGCAGCTCCTGGGCCCGCGCCCTGGTGGCAGTCTCCTCGCGCCGGAACTTCGGACCACGCAGGACCGAGGTGAGCGCACCCGAACTGGTCCGGCAGTAGCGCCCGACCATCACGTTCTCCAGCGCCGTCATGTTGGCGAACAGGCGGATGTTCTGGAACGTCCGCGCCATCCCGGCCCGAACCACCGCCCGCGGCTTCGGCGCCAACGGCTTGCCGGCGAACTGCACCTGGCCGCTGGTGGGTTTGTAGAGGCCGGTAAGGCAGTTGAAGAACGTCGTCTTGCCGGCTCCGTTCGGGCCGATCAGACCGACGATCTCGCCCTCGCGGACGGTCAGGTTGACGTCGTTGACCGCCAGCAGACCGCCGAACCGCATGGTCACCCCGGAGGCCTCCAGCACCGGCTGGCCGATCGCGCGCGCCGGGCTTGCCGCCGCATCCGTGACCGTCATTTCGCCTCCTCCACCAGTTCGCTGCCGATCGCCACGGCGAGCGCTTCGTCCGCTTCGTGGAACTCCAGCTGCCTGCGTCTACTCGCGACCAGTCCCTCGGGCCGGAACCGCATCATCAGCACCAGCAGCAGACCGAACATCAACAGCCGGTACTCCGAGAAGAACCGCAGCTTCTCCGGCAGCAGCTTCAGGATCGTTGCTCCCAGCAACACACCGGCGATGGTGCCCATACCGCCGAGCACGATCGCGGCCAGCAGGAACGCCGACTCCAGGAAGACGTACTGGTCGGGGCTGACGGCAACGTCCTGGTGCGCCTTGATGGTGCCGGCCAGACCGGCCAGGAACGCGCCGATCGCGAAGGCGAGGATCTTCAGTCCGAAGACGTTGACACCCATCGCCTCGGCGGCCTTCTCGTCCTCACGGATCGCCACCCAGCCGCGGCCGATCCGGCTGTCGTTCAGCCGGGCGAAGACCAGGATGACGAAGGCGATCAGGATCAGCAGCAGGAAGTAGTAGTTCGTGAAGCGACCCAGCTCGATACCGGCCACAGTGTGCGGGTCACCGAAGTTGAACCCGCCGATCTGCAGCTCGGGGATGCCGGGAATACCGTTCGGGCCGTTGGTCAGCAGCGGACCGTTGGTGCCGTCCAGGTTGAACATCGTCAGCCGGAAGATCTCACCGAAGCCCAGCGTCACGATGGCCAGGTAGTCACCCGAGACCCGCAGCGTCGGCGAACCGATGATGAGACCAAGGGTGGCCGCCACGCAGGCACCGAGCAGTACGACGATCGGGAACGGCGGGTGCCAGTCGATGGTCGCGAACGCCGACTCGGACAGCATCGCGGCGACGTACGCGCCGGACCCGAGGAAGGCGATGTAACCGAGGTCGAGCAGACCGGCCAGGCCGACCACGATGTTCAGGCCCATCGCGGTCGCCGCGAAGATCAGCACCTGGGTCGCGATCGACATGTTCGCGTCCGACCCGTTCTGGGTGAACGGGAAGAAGAACGCGACCGCGAACGCGGCCAGCGTGAGCACCTTCTTGTGCCGCTGCGCGACGTGGCCGAACCAGCTCAGCGTGCCGGTACGGAACATCACGATGACGACCAGCGCGAAGAAGACCAGGCAGAGCACGAACGACCACGCGTCGGTCAGTCCGAGCGCGTAGGCGGCGCCGAACAAGATCGCCGCCATCGTCACCGCGATGGCCAGGATCTCGGCCCAGCCCGCCAGCCTCGCCTTGCTCAGGTCCTTCAGCTGGCGCAGCGGCAGCAGCCGCGAACCGACCAGCAGCAGGATCGAGCCGACCAGGCTGATGTACGCGCCCGGGTCGACGTTGATCAGGCCGTCGGACTCTTTGCCGATGGCAACCACGACCAGCACCATGTAGAGCGTCAGGCCGATGCCGAACGCCCGCAGACCGAGCGTCGCGTCCAGCCAATGGCCGAGCCGGCTGGTCAGCGGACCCTTGATCGCCAGCAGCAGGATCAACGCCAGTACGGCGCCGATGATGGTCAGTCGCTGCAGACCACCGGGGTTACCGACGATCGACAGGTCACCGAGAATGCTGCGGTCGTAGCTCCAGGACAGGAACGAACCGACGATCACCAGCAGTACGCCGGCGATCGCCAGCGGCCAGGCCGCGCGGTTCGATTTCGCCGTCTGCGGCTCCGTCGTCTGTGTGGCGCTCATGCGCGGTCCACCACCCTTGCTCCGAGCAGACCCTGCGGCCTGAAGACCAGCACCAGGATCAGCAGGACGAAGGCCCAGACGTCCTTCCAGGAACCACCGCCGAACTGCCCCGGAACGTACTGCGTGGCCATCGCCTCGACGACACCAAGCACCAGGCCACCGACGACGGCGCCCTGGATGTTGCCGATACCACCGAGCACGGCCGCGGTGAACGCCTTCAGACCGGCCAGGAAGCCCATCCGGAAGTCGATGTTGTTGTTCTGCAGCCCTTGCGAGACACCCGCGATCGCGGCCAGAACGGCACCGAGCGCGAAGGCGACCACGATGATGCGGTCGACGTTGATACCCATCAGGCGGGCGGTGTCAGGATCCTGCGAGACCGCCTGCATACCGCGGCCAAGCCTGGTCCGGTTGATGAAGAACCAGAGCAGCGCCGCACAGACCGCCAGCGCGAAAATCGTGAAGACGGCGGACCGCTGGATGGTGACGTTGCCGATCTCGATCGCCTTCCCGGTCACCACATCGATCTGCGGGAACGGAATGAGCTGCTTGGCGCTCGGCCACTCGACCTTGGCGATGATCTCCTTGAAGATCAGCCAGCCGAGCTCCATCAGTACGCCGGTGGCGACTGCCACCACCGCGATCGGCTGCAGCAGCGCCTTGGCCCGGTCCGTACCGGTCACCCCGACAGCGAACAGCAACCCGGCCGCAGTACCGACGATCAGGCCACCGACGATCGCCGCCAGCGTGATCACGATCGACAGGTCCCGCTCGGCCAGCCGGAGCAGCGCCCAGACCGCCAGCGCGAATACAGTTGCCGCCAGCAACGGAGCGCGGTCGCGCCACTTGGTGATCGGGTGATCGAGCGGCACCTTGGTGAACCGCGCGCCGAGCAGGTAGGCGGCGAACAGCGTGAGCCCGGCCATCGCGAGCACCGCCCAGCCCGGGCGGTCGTACAGGAGCCGGATGAACTCCTGCAGGAACACCGAGATACCGATCGCGGTGATCAGCGGTGCGAGGCGTGGCGCGTTCCGCAGGGGACGATACGCGACACGTTCCATCAGCACCGCGGTCCCGACGGACGCGGCCATCGCACCGACGATCATCACCGGCAGGATCCAGACCGAGGTATGACCGTCGAAGAACAAAAGATAAGTACTCAGTGCGCCGAACGCACCGATCATGAAAACCTCGCCATGGGCGAAGTTGATGAGCTGCACGATGCCGTAGACGACGGTGTACCCGACGGCGATCAGGGCGTACAGCGATCCCAGGGTCAGCCCGTTCACGAGCTGCTGGAAGAACTGGTCCACGTCGACCTCCCAACTACCTCAGTTCTGACATGACACCGGGGGTGGGACGGTGTCCCACCCCCGGTTTCACGCGGTCGACTACTTGGTGGCGAAGTCCTTGGTCTCCACCGTCGCCCACTTGCCGGCGGCGACCTTGTAGACCGTCAGCACCTTGGACGTCGTGTCGCCGTACTGGTCGAACGCGACCTTGCCGGTGACACCGTCGAACGACACCGAAGCCATCGCGTCGACCGTCGCCTTACGCGCGGACTCGACATCCTTGGCGTCCTTCAGCGAGACCTTCAGCGCGTTGATGATCGAGTTCGCCGCGTCGAAGGAGTAGCCGCCGTACGCCGCGTAGGGCTCCTTGTAGCCCGCCGCGTTGTAGTCGGCGACGAACTTCTTGGCCGAATCCAGCGCCTCGACCGGTGCGCCGACCGAGGTCGCCAGGTCACCGTCGCTGGTCTTGCCACCGAGCTGGATGTACTTCGGGTCGAAGATGCCGTCTCCACCCATCAGCGGGATGTTCAGGCCGGCGGCCTTCATCTGCTGCGAGAGCGGACCGGCCTTCGGGTACTCGCCACCGTAGTACAGCGCCTGCGGCGCCGACGGCTTGATCGCCGAGACGACGGCCTGGAAGTTCGCGTCGTCCGGGTTGATGGTCTGGGCCGAGACGACCTGACCGCCGAGCTTCTTGAACTCCTCGGTGAAGGTGCCGACCAGACCCTGGCCGTAGGCCTTCTTGTCGTGGATCGTGGCGACCTTGGTGATCTTCGCGGTCTCGTACAGGTACCGGGCCGCGAACGGGCCCTGGACCGCGTCCGTGGTGCAGGTACGGAAGTACGTCGCGTACGGCCGCTTGGGGTCGCTCTGCCACTGGGCGCCCTGGGTCAGGCCGGGGCCGGTGTTGGCCGGCGAGACCTGGACGATGTTCTTCGGCGCGAGGACCGGCTGGACCTGCTGGGCGACGCTGGTGTTCAGCGTGCCGACCACGCCGATGACAGCGGGGTCGCCGGCGAGCGAGGTCGCGGCGTTCTTGCCCGGGTCCGTCTTGCCCTCGTCGTCCTTGGCGTCGACCTCGAGCTTCCAGCCCGGGATCGCGTTCGAGTCGTTGGCCTGCTTGACGGCCAGTTCCACCGAGTGCTGGATACCCAGCCCAAGTGCGGACAGGTCGCCCGACAAGGGTGCGATCACACCGATCTTGGCGGTCTTGGTGGTCGAACCCGTGCTGCCGCCGTTGTCGTTGTTGCTGCGTGAACCGCAAGCAGTCAGAGCCAACGACGCAACGATCAGCGACGCGCCGACCCGTACTACGGAACGCTGCTGCACTGTTCCTCCCATGTCTGGATGGTCCGGGAAAGGTCCGGACCCCCGCGTTTGCCGCGAGCACCCGCAGGCTAGACCGCTTGATGCTCAACAAGCGAACGTCACGCAGCGTGTGTTGTGAGGTCGTTACCCTGGTAAGTATCGTTTCGCCCTGTTGTGGCTGGACGCCGAACCGACGGTGATCGGGAGCGACCCCGGCGACACTGTCCGCCACCGAAGACGTCGGACGACCTGACGATCCCGGCAGCTTGGTCACCCTCTGTCGGAAATCTCGCCGCCTGGCCGGTCGCATAGGATGCTGGCTCGCGGGCTCTCCACGGTTGGACAGGCGGATGACAGCACAGTTGCGCTTCGGACTGCTCGGGCCGCTCGAAGTACGCGCTCCGGCCGGGCTGATCCCACTGCGCGCGGGCAAGCTCCGGGTGATTCTGGCGGCTCTGCTGTTGCAGCCGGCCCGGCCCGTTTCCATCGATGAATTGATCGATCGACTGTGGGGCGACGAACCGGTCGGTACTGCGCGGGCAACCGTTCACCAGTACGTGATGCGACTTCGTCAGACACTCGGGGATGCCGGTGGCGCCGACCTGATCCAGACCGCTCCGGACGGCTATCTGATCGAGGTGGCGGCGGAGGCGATCGACGTCCACCGGTTCGACGACCTCGTACGGCGGGGTCGCGAGCAGGGCGACCTCGCATCGGAGGCCCGGTCCCTGGCCGAGGCGCTTGCTCTGTGGCGAGGTGCCGCGCTCGCGGACATCCCGTCGCAGTGGCTCCAGCTCAGCGAAGTACCGCGGCTGCATGAGCAACGCCTGCAGGTGATCGAGCGCCGGATCGAGGTGGAGCTGCTGCTCGGCCGGTATCCGGGCGTGATCGCCGAGTTGCGCGCGCTGACCCACGAGCACCCGTTGCGGGAGGCGTACTGGCTGCAGCTGATCGAGGCGCTGCATGCGGCCGGCCGGCCGGCGGAGGCGCTGGCGGCCTTCCAACAGGTCCGGCAGGTGATGGACGACGAGCTCGGCGTCGCGCCGGGGCCGCGACTGCGTGAGCTGCAGGCCGCGATCATCGCGGAGTCCCATGCTTCCGGTACTGCGCCGCCCAGTGTTGAGAGTGAGCCGGTTCCGCGGCAGTTGCCGCCGGACATCGTCACCTTCGCGGGCCGGACTGCCGAGCTCGAAATGCTGGTAGCGGCCCTGGACAACCGCAGCGGCCCCCCGGCAGGCGCCCGTGGTGGTTGCTCTCCATGGACCTGGCGGCATCGGCAAGTCCACCCTCGCGATCCGTGCTGCCCACGCGGTCACCGACCGGTTCCCCGATGGGCAGCTTTATGTGGACCTTCAGGGCTCGAGTCCGGGGCTGGAGCCGCTCACGACGGCGGACGTGCTCGGCCGGTTCCTCCGTGCGAGGGCGCCGGAAGCAGATCTGCCGACCGACGAAGGCGAGCTCGCCGCTCGGTTCCGGACCGAGCTGGCCGGTCGTCGGATGCTGCTTCTGCTCGACAACGCTGCCGGGATCAAGCAGTTGATGCCGCTGCTCCCGGCCAGCTCGTCGTGCGCAGTACTGATTACTAGTCGGCAGCAACTGACAACACTGCCCGCTGTCCACATCGCAGCCATACCGCTGGACACCGCCCAGGCCATCGAGTTGCTGGTGTTGCTCGCCGGCAGCGACCGAGTGCTGGCCGAGTCCGACGCCGCGGCGGAGGTCGCCCGCTGGTGTGGATACAGCCCGCTGGCCCTCCGCATCGTGGGAGCCCGATTGGCAGGCAGCCCCGACCTCGCGATCTCGACCCTCGCCCGGCGCTTGCGGGCCGGCCATTGGCGGGATCTGGAGGTCGACGACATGTCGGTGCGATCTTCCTTTGATGTCAGTTATGCCGAGCTCGTCGAGCAGGACGGCACCGCGCACCCCGATGCGGCGAGGGCCTTCCGGCTGATCGGTTTGCTCCAGGTTCCCGAGCTCACGCCGCCGGTGGTCGCTGCGTTGCTCTCGGCACCTGTCGACGAGGCCGAGGCGATCCTCGGGCAACTGCGCGATCTGCACCTGGTCGAGTCCACCGGTAGCGCCGGTCGATACCGGATGCATGACCTGCTGCGGTTGTACAGCCGCGACCTGGCTCGCCAGTTCGACAGTCAGGAGGATCGCGACACCGCAGTACGGCGTGCTCATGAGTGGTATCTGGCCGCGATCGCCGAGGTGAGCCGGGTGATCAGCGGCAACCGCTTCAACGTCGACGGCATCGAGGTCCGGGTGCTGGCCCTGGACTCACCGGCCGACGCGGTCGACTGGCTGGATGCGGAATTGCCGAACATCCTCGCTCTGGCCGGGCAGGGCGCCGACCTACCGGGGCTTCTCGGTGGATCCCTGATCCGCCTGGTGCCGATGCTGGCGAACATCCTGCAGAAGCGCGGCCGCTGGCACGAGGCGGAGACACTGACCACGCTCGCCGCGGAGACGGCCAATCAGCTGGGTGACGGGCTGGCGGAATCCGGCATTCTGGCGAGCCTGTCGGCCTGCGACTGGCGGGCCGGGCGGCTGGTCGAGGCCGAGAAGAACCTCCAGCGCTCGCTCGTACTGCGCCGGGCGACTGGTGACCCTGTCGCTGAAAGCCGGGCCCTGCACAATCTCGGCTGGCTCTATCAACGAGCGGGCCGGCTGCCGGAGGCGATCGAGAACTACGAACTCAGCCTCGAGGTACTGGCCGAGAGCGGACCGGCGATCTGGCTCGGGATGGCGCTGCACAATCTGGGCGAGGCTTACTTCGAGGCGCACGACTATCTTCGAGCGGAAGATTACTTGGAACGCGCGCTGCCGATCCGCCGCGCTGAGAACGACGCTTCTGGTCGGTGCCTCACCTTGGTGGCGCTCGGGCGTACTTACGGTCAACGAGGCCGGTACGACGAGGCGCTGGCGATGCTCAGCGAGGGGGTCCTGTGTTGCCGGGAGGTCGGCAACCGCGAGGACGAGTGGGTCGCTTTGCTGGTGAGGACCGAGTTCTTGTTGCGGATGGGCCGGCCGGAGGAAGCCGAGCCGGTGATCGGCCAAGTGCTGGCCATCACCAGGCGCCTGCAGAACGACTACGGCGAGGCCGCAGCGCAGCGGCAACTGGCCAAGGCCCTCGCGGCACTTGGCCGGACCGAGGAAGCCGAATCGGCTTCGCAACGAGCCAAGGCTCTCTTTGCCAACCGTTCCTCCGCCGACGACGGCCTACTCGAAGACTTCTTCACCAACCCGCCAACCCCACCGCAGTAGCCCCGGGCTTCGGTGGGTGGGGTCACCGGAAGCGGAGCCAGCGGTGGCTGTCCGACCGCTCACCGCCGTACGACTGCTCCCAGCGCCGCTTCGACGCGGCCCTCCGAACGCCTGGGTCGGCCTCGGGGCGTCGATCCGCCTGGGGCCTCGCGGACCCTCGCTGCGACGGCCTGTCGATCTGGTGCCTGTCGATGGGGCGGGTCTCGACCACAGCTCTCCTCCACTGCTCGCTGAACGCGCCGCGTACGCGTTCAACAACAGTCTGAAGCCCCCACCTGCCATTTCCCTGCCGCCGATTCCACCCGCCGTACCGGCCGGCTGTGGTCGGGTCAGGCCGTGCCGGCCTCGTCGACGACGAGTTCGGCGACCTGACGCATCGAGACGCGCTTGTCCATCGCGGTCTTCTGGATCCAGCGGAACGAGTCCGGCTCGGACAGCCCGAACTTGGTCTGCAGCACCGACTTCGCCCGGTCCACCAGCTTGCGGGTCTCCAGCCGCTCGGCCAGATCGGCGACCTCGCGCTCCAGCTCCGCCAGCTCGACGTACCGCGACGCCGCGATCTCGATCGCCGGCAGCAGATCCGCCTTCGAGAACGGCTTCACCAGATACGCCATCGCGCCGGCGTCGCGAGCCCGCTCGACCAGCTCCCGCTGCGAGAACGCGGTCAGCATCAGCACCGGGGCGATCCGCTCCCCCGCGATCTTCTCGGCGGCGCTCAGCCCGTCCAGCTTGGGCATCTTGACGTCCAGAATCACCAGATCGGGCCGATGCTCGATCGCCAGCCGAATGGCCTCCTCGCCGTCCCCGGCCCTGGCCGACCACGTCGTACCCCTCCTCGGCCAGCATCTCGGCCAGATCCATCCGGATCAACGCCTCGTCCTCAGCGATCACCACACGCTTAGCAGTCACACCCCCACCCTAGCGATCCCCGCTTCAGGACTTGCCCCCGACAAACCGATCCAGCGCTTCGACCCTCTCTTTCCGGCTCACAGCAATCGCATTCCGCCGCGGGACACCCACCAGATCCAGCGCGCCGGTGAGGATGCCGAGGATCTCCTCGGACTCGTTGGAGAACATGTATCTGACGTACTCGTACCGCCTGATCTCACCGCCCACGATCGGGCGAGTGGCCCAGTTGACGAATCGGCAGCCGTCGGAATGGAACAGACCGCGCAACAGCTGTTCGGGGTACTTGGCAACGATCTCCCGCTGCCAGTCCGCCAGCTCGATCCTCCGCAGATGCTTCCTGGCTCAGCTCCGGGTACTTCTCGTCGTTCGCGACCTGCAGCGTGTAGACCCCACGCTTGGCGGCGACGATGTGGCCGTCCCCGAGATACCACCCCAGCAGCAACGCGTACGCCGCCTCGTCCAGGTCAGCGCCATCGCACCGCGGACACGGCGTCGGCCGAAAGCCCTGCCCCCGTGGCAGCCCCAGTTCCTGGTACTGCCTGCGCCACCGTCTGATGGTCTTGATCGCGACACCATGAACCTCGGCGTTCGCCCGGTCACTCACCCCGTCGTCAGACATCCGCAACGCGGAGTCCACCAACTCCTGCGACCTGAAGTGAGGCATATCTCATGCTCACGTACTGCACGGACAGTTTGTGCCGAGTGTGGGATTCGAACCCACAAGCCCTTGCGGGCAACGGTGTTTGAGACCGTCGCGTATGCCGTTCCGCCAACCCGGCCAGGTCGCAGAGAAACTCTAGCCTCTCCCGGGCCGACTTCCCTCACCCACCCCCAGCTACAGCCCAACGTGTCGCCCACCACCGTAGTTTCAGAGTGCTCCGGCGGCATGAGCGAGAGTCAGCGCAGCCAAGGTCATGCCGTCATCGACACTGCCGGTGGCGATCTCGCCCCAGAGAGCCGCGATAGATGGCCAGCGGGAGCCACTGACCTCGAGGACATCCTCAGGTGCACCGTCGACTTCGTGGATCTTGGCGAGGACGACTGCGACCTTCTCGGCTAGCAGCCCTGAGTCGGGTGAAAACCTGCCTATCACTCGGAGTGACGAGGAAGTGAGGCCGAGCTCCTCCCAAAGTTCGGCGCGGGCAGTCTCGAGCGGATCCGTGGCGTGAGAGAAACCACGTGGCAATGCCCATTGCCACGCACCCAGCGGATAACGATAGGTCTGGACCAGACCGATGGCTCCTTTGTGGACCGGCAGGAGGACGACTCCTGGTCCGGACGCAACAGCCGCGATTCGCAGATGACGTCCAGGCGACCCGTCCGCGAAGGTGACTTCGTCGTCGAATACCGTCGCGTACGCATTCTGGTACGCGACGACCTCTTTACGTCGTTCGATCAGACGATGTCGCCCGTCCTCGGGGACCCGCTCCATTTGACGCTCCTCTACAAATCGATGGCGCGGCCGAACGCATGGAAGATCCGGCGGATCTTCCGGCGTCGTTCCGCCCCGGCCCGGCCACGGCGAACAGCAGCCGGCGCGGCAATGCTCAAGATCGCCCCGATGCCACTCATCCAGGAAGCTGAGGACTGCCACCGAACGGTGGCCGCCCACACAGGCAGCCCGACAGTGGCCTCGATCGCCATCAGCCGGAAGTCGCTCGGGTTGTCCACGCTCTCGGCGCTGCCGAGGATTCTGTAGACATGGTCGAGGTGCTCATTCAGCGCATCTTGCGCGGGTGCACCCCCCGACGCCGATCTGCGTTCGAAGCGATCGATGCGCTGCCAAAACGGCGAGGTCAGGCGACCTCCAGGCGAGTCTGCGGCGCGCTGCTCGAACAACGCAGGCAGACCTGCCAGCAGATCCTGGCGAAGTTGCCTTACACCGTTCAATTCATCCACGTCCGGTGGATCTTCGGCATCAGTGCTGGTCACCAACTCAAATCCTGCCTGCGCGTCGTCCGGTGCAGTGATCGGCCGCACGGACCCCCCTGAGACCAAGCGAAAGCCGACAAGAGCCAGGTCCTGAGCGATAGCGCGCGCGGGCAGTGGCCGACTGCCCCTCATCAGACCGGTCGTGAAAGTCGCGCGCATCGTTGTGCCGATTGAACTCGCGACTACCTGGTTGTAGAGCGTGTCCAGGAACTCGCGGAGCAACTCGAGCTGCTCGCGGCCCGCCCAGGATCTCCTCGGCTGTGCGCTGCTGTGAGTCGCCCAGCCACGCTGTGTCCTGGTAGATCCTGCTGCGTTGGTCGAAAGCGCCGGATCCGCTTGGATCCAGAGCGGCGAAACCATCGAGAAGATCCGACCAGACCTTTCGGACAGGTTCAGGACAGGCGGAGACGAACTGAATCATCGGTGACGACTCATCAATCAGTCCTGCCAGGACGACGTTCAACGGCTTCCCGCTGGCATCCGGCTTCGCCCTGGCCCGCGGCCGACCGGACAGCTCACGGCGGACGACCTCCAAGAGATCCGCCCGCTCGTCATCCAACCAATCGCTGGTCAGGAGGCTATCGACAGTGAGCCTCCGACTCCGGAGCATTGCCCGGTCGATTCCGTACAGCTCGGGCTGCTGAAACTCGGGGAACAGCGAGCTCACGAACGGCCGTCGCCCGTCTCCGATCCGAGCGAGCATCCGATCGATCGCCACATCGAACGTCTCGGCCTCATACAGATGTAGTCGAAATGGCGAGTCCTTCACTCCTGCTGATTCTCGTGCTCTGAGAACATCGCGGGCTGCTCGAAGAAAGCCAAGCGAATCGAACGCGTAGGCTTGCGGTACAACCACAGTGCGGCCGAGAGCAAGAGCGAGGACAACCTCCATGAGAATCTGTAAATCGTGAATATCGCGCCGTTCACGCATTTGCCACGGTGAACGAACCGAGTCCAGGCTTTCCAGATATTGCAGCCGATTTGCCGACATGCCCACCCCCGATTCCATCGTCGTCGGGCTTCACCGCGTGGTCAACACGTCACCGCATGAGACAGCTCCATGCTTCTCACGTGCCTGCTTTAGTCCATAGCTAGACAATGGCTGCTTGCTTGTGGTGTAGCGCGGCAGCGCCTCGCGGTGCTCGATCGGTCATCGGACTCAGGACGTGAGTCCGAGCGTTCCATCTGACTCCACCGTCGACCGCCCCAAAGCCAAGCGGCCGGTCAGGTGACCGGCCGCCTCAACCACAAGTTCCTATTTATTTTTGTTCTTTTGTTTGTTTGTTGCTTGTTCGCGGTTCTTGCGGTGCTCTTTTTCTCTGTTGCTTTTGCTTGTTGTTCTTGACTTGTCTGCTGGTCAGTCGCGGTAGGCCGGGGCTGCGCCGGAGATGGCGTCGCCCATGCGGTGGACCCGGAGGGCGTTGGTGGAGCCGGGGATACTGGGGGGTGAGCCGGCCACGATGACGACGAGGTCGCCCTTGTTGAGCTTGCCCAGTTCCAGGAGGCGCTGGTCTACCTGGCGGACCATGTCGTCGGTGTGCTGGACGGTCGGGACGATGTGGGTCTCGATCCCCCAGACGACGCTGAGCCAGGAGCTGACCGACGGGACCGGGGTGAAGGCGAGGACCGGGATCTCGGTGCGGTAGCGGGCCAGCCGGAGGGCGGTGTCGCCGCTCTGGGTGAACGCGACCAGGAACTTCGCGTCCAGCGCCTCGGCGACGTCGGCGGCCGCCTTGGCGATCACGCCGCCCTTGGTCTTCGGGTCCCACTCGAATTCCTTGATCCGGCTGAGGCCGTGGTGCTCGGTCGACTCCACGATCCGGCTCATCGTCTTGACGGTCTCGATCGGGAACCGGCCGACGCTGGTCTCGCCGGACAGCATCACCGCGTCGGCACCGTCCAGTACGGCGTTGGCGACGTCGGACGCCTCGGCCCGGGTCGGCCGCGGGGCCGAGATCATCGACTCCAGCATCTGGGTGGCGACGATCACCGGCTTCGCGTTCAGCCGGGCCTGGTCGATGATCAGCTTCTGGACCAGCGGAACCTCTTCCAGCGGGAGCTCCACGCCGAGGTCACCACGGGCGACCATGAAGCCGTCGAAGGCCTCGATGATCTCGTCCAGGTTGGCGACCGCCTGCGGCTTCTCGATCTTGGCGATCACCGGCACCCGGTGACCTTCCTCGTCCATGATCTTGTGCACCAGCTGGATGTCGGCCGCGTCGCGGACGAAGGACAACGCGATCATGTCGGCCGGCAGGTGCAGGGCCCAGCGCAGGTCCTCGACGTCCTTCTCGGACATCGCCGGCACGCTGACCGCCACACCGGGCAGGTTGATGCCCTTGTGGTTCGACACCGGCCCGCCGACGGTGACCCGGCAGATCACGTCGGTCTCGGTCACCTCCTCGGCGACCAGTCCGATCCGGCCGTCGTCGATCAGCAGCTGATCGCCGGGGTTCACGTCGCCGGGCAGCCCGTCGTACGTCGTACCGCAGACGGTGACGTCACCGGGCACCTCCCGGGTGGTGATCGTGAAGCGCTCGCCGTAGGTCAGGGTGACCTTCCCTTCGGCGAACTCGGCCAACCGGATCTTCGGGCCCTGCAGGTCGACCATGATCCCGACGTTCTTGCCGGTCTCGGCCGCTGCGGCGCGGATCCGTTGGTAGATGCGCTCATGCTCGGCATGGGCGCCGTGGCTGAGGTTCAGCCGAGCGACGTCCATACCTGCTTGGACGAGTTCAAGGACACGCTCGGGGGCGGCAGTAGCCGGGCCAAGCGTACAAACGATCTTTGCGCGACGCACGTCACAAAACCCTACTCCTACAAGACCACTCGCCCGCTGGTCCCACCCCCGTTTCTTGACGATCAAACACCGTCTGGACGGTTAACGTTCGGTGTCAGGGGGCAGCGAGCGGTACGTCCCGACCGTGATCTCGCCGGTCAACTCGACCGTGACGGTCTGCATGCCGGTCGGTTTTCCCTTCACATAGGTGAGGAGGGTGACCTCGCCCGGCCGGCGCAGGGTGTAGCCCAGCGCGAACGCGTAGGCCGCACCGCCGGTGGTCCCGTTCGTGAAGGTGGTGACGGAGCGGCCCTCGACGATCTTGGTGTCCGGGCCGACCTGGCGGTGCAGATGGCCGGACAGCAGCAGGCTCGCGCAGCCGCGGGTCGCGGTGTCCTGGTACGACGCTGGGTCGTGCACCACCATCGTCGAGATCGACTTGTCCGCGGGCTGATCACAGGCCACGTCCGCGAGGCGCGTCGATTGCTGGGCGGTGGTCTCGTCACCGGGAGTGTCAGCGCTGCCGAGACCGGTCCTGGTCGGGTCGCTGTCGCCGAGGAAACGGATCCCTTCGACCTCGACCGGCTTGCTGTCGAGCACGGTGAACTTGTTCTTCCTCATCTCGGACTCGATGTAGCCGCCCGCGTCGTGGTTGCCGGCGACGGCGACCACCTTCAGGTCCTTGAAGTGCTGGGCCAGCGAGTTGATGCTGAAGCCCTCCCAGGACTGCCCCGAGGAAGAGTCGTCACCGGCGTCGATCAGCAGTTTGGCACCCGCGATCTTGCCGATCTCGGCCGCGATCGGGTCCATGCCGATGTTGTCGTGGCGGTCGGAGACGAGCAGGGCGAGGGTCTCGTCGTCGGTGGCCTGGTGGATCCGGCCGCCGACCTTGGAGACCTTGTCGAGCACCTGACCGTAGAACTGGGTCGATCGCTCGTACGTCTGGACCGCCGTCCGGATCACCCCGACGCCGCCGGTGGTGGAGAAGCCGGCCGCGACCTCGACATCCTTCAATCGCTCGTCGAAGGAGACTTCCGGCAGGAGAGTCGCGAGTGGCTTCCAGGAAGTGGGCGCGATCTCGGGAGTGCGCATCCGGCCCGGGCCGAAGATCGAGGCGATGGTGACGAGCATCGCGACGAGGATGACGACCGCGCGGTGCTGCACTCGGCGTTCCGAGCTGTGCAGGGCGACGAAAAGCTCGCGGCGGCGGCGTGGTCCGACCATGGCCCAGGCGGTGGCGACGACTACGGCGACGAAGAGGCCTGAACCGGCGCCCGCGACGCCGTTGTCGACGGCCATTTCGCGGATGACCTGGCGGATCCGCGCGACCTCACCGTCGGGCTGGCTGGCGATCAAGGCGTCGCGGTTGAGCAGGTCGGTGAGGTTGTCGGCGTCGGTCTCCTGGACGTCGACGTTGATCCCCAGGCCGGCCGGGAGGTCGGTTTTCAGCCGGAGGCGTGGGAGGACTGCGCCGAGGTCGAGGGTGGCGTGGGCGTCGAAGGTCGGTGAGATCTCGGCGGCGTGGGCGCCGATGGTGACGCGCTCGGAGTCGTTGACGAAGCCGAGCAGGCCGACCGCGACGGAGACGATGAGCCAGAGCACGACCAGGCCTGCCCACGGCCCCGCCTTGCGGAGCCGGGATCTGGTGACTAGCCGTCCGGACACGGGTTACAACCTATTGCGGGGGATCAAGTAGATGCAGCTTGGCGCGCGGTGCATCTCGTACTGCGGGACGCCCCAACCCGTTACGTCCGAAGAAGCGGAGGGACGTGCACTCCACTTCTTCGGACGTAAGCGGTCAAACGACGAGGGGGCGGGCGGTTGGTGGGATGGGGGTGGGGAGGGTGGAAGAGCCTGTTAGGTGGGTGTCTACGCCGTTGGCGCAGGAGCGGCCTTCGGCGATGGCCCAGACGATGAGGGACTGGCCTCGGCCGGCGTCGCCGCAGGCGAAGACGCCGTCTACCGAGGTTTGGTAGCTCTTGTACCGCTTGACGTTGCCTCGTTCGTCCAGGTCTACCCCGAGCTGCTCCAGGAAGCCTTCGCGCTCGGGGCCCAGGAAGCCCATGGCGAGCAGGACGAGCTGGGCCGGGATGGTCTTCTCCGAACCGGCGACCGGGGTGAATTTGCCTCCGACGAGTTCCACCTCGACCAGGTTCAGACCGGACACGTTTCCGTCGGCATCCGAGGTGAAGTTGTTGGTGGAGACCGCGTAGACGCGCTCGCCGCCTTCCTCGTGCGCCGAGGCGACCCGGTAGATCATCGGGTACGTCGGCCAGGGCTGTCCGGTCGGCCGCTCTTCCGAGGGGCGCGGCATGATCTCCAGCTGGGTGACGCTGCGCGCGCCCTGCCGGTGGGCGGTGCCGAGGCAGTCCGCCCCGGTGTCACCACCACCGATGATGACCACGTCCTTGCCGGTGGCAACGATCTGGTCCTCGACCGTCTCCCCCAGCGCGACCTTGTTCGCCTGCGGCAGGTACTCCATCGCCTGGTGGATGCCGCCGAACTCACGTCCCGGCACGGGCAGGTCCCGGGCCGCGGTGGCACCGGTGGCGATCACGACCGCGTCGTACCGTTGCTTCAGCTGGGTCCCGGTGACGTCCACGCCCACGTTGACGCCGGCCCGGAAGACGGTGCCCTCTTCCTTCATCTGCTGGATCCGGCGCTCGACCTGCGCCTTCTCCATCTTGAACTCGGGAATGCCGAACCGCAGCAACCCACCCGGCGCCGAGGCCCGTTCGTAGACGGCCACGGTGTGCCCGGCGCGGGTCAACTGCTGTGCGACCGCGAGCCCGGCCGGACCGGACCCGACGACCGCGATCGTCTTGCCGGTCAGCCATTCCGGCGGCTGGGGCCGGACGTCGCCGGCTTCCCAGGCCTTGTCGATGATCGCGACCTCGACGTTCTTGATCGTCACCGGCTCGGAGTTGATCCCCAGCACACAGGCCGGTTCACACGGGGCCGGACACAACCGCCCGGTGAACTCCGGGAAGTTGTTGGTCGCGTGCAGCCGCTCGATCGCTCCGGTCCAGTCGTCACGCCAGACCAGGTCGTTCCACTCCGGGATCAGGTTGCCCAGCGGGCAGCCGGAGTGGCAGAACGGGATGCCGCAGTCCATGCAGCGGCCGGCCTGCTTGGTGATGATCGGCAGCAGCGCCTTACCGGCGCCACCGGGGTAGACCTCTTTCCAGTCCTGCACCCGCTCGGTGACCGGGCGGCGCTCCGCGACCTCGCGCGGAGTCGTCAGGAATCCCTTCGGATCAGCCATCAGATGGCCTCCATCATCGCTCGCGTGGTGGCGTCCTCGTCCAGCCCGTCGCGCTCGGCAGCCGCCTTGGCTGCCAATACCCGGGCGTAGTCGCGGGGCATCACCGTGGTGAATCTGGTCTCGGCGGCGGTCCAGTCGCCGAGCAGCTTCGCTGCCCGCTCCGAACCGGTCTCCTCGTGATGCGTACGGACCAGGTCCTGCAACAGATCGGACTCCTCCGAGGTGAGTGGGAGCAGATCGACCAGCTCCGGGTTCACCAAGGTGGATTCCAGGTCGAGCACGTGGGCCACGCCGCCCGACATGCCCGCTGCGAAGTTCCGGCCGACCGCGCCGATGACCACGACGCGACCACCCGTCATGTACTCGCAGGCGTGGTCGCCGACCGACTCGACCACAGCGGTGGCACCGGAGTTCCGGACACAGAACCGTTGCCCGGCGCCACCATTGATGAACAGCTCGCCCGACGTCGCGCCGTACGCGATCACGTTGCCGGCGATGATCTGGTCGGCCGCGTCGAACCGTGCGTTCCGGTCCGGCCGGATCACCACCCGGCCGCCCGACAGACCCTTGCCGACATAGTCGTTGGCGTCGCCCTCCAGCCGCAGCGTCACTCCGCGCGGTACGAAGGCGGCGAACGAGTTGCCCGCCGATCCGGTGAAGGTCAGGTCGATCGTGCCGTCCGGCAGCCCGGCGGCGCGGTACTTCTTGGTGATCTCGTGGCCGAGCATCGTGCCGACGGTCCGGTTCACGTTCCGGATCGGCAGCTGCGCCCGGACCGGCTCGCCGTTGTCGATGGCCGGCGCGCAGATCCGGATCAGCTCGTTGTCGAGTGCCTTGTCGAGCCCGTGGTCCTGCGTGACGGTCTGGTGCCGCGAAGCACCTTCCGGCAGCGAAGGCACGTGCAGGATCGGCGACAGGTCGAGCCCGTCGGCCTTCCAGTGGTTGACCGCGCGCTGGATGTCCAGTACTTCGGCGTGCCCGATCGCCTCGTCGAGAGTCCGGAATCCCAGCTCCGCAAGGTATTCCCGGACCTCTTCGGCGATGAACTCGAAGAAGTTCACGACGAACTCGGGCTTGCCCGCGAACCGCTCACGCAGTACGGGGTTCTGGGTCGCGACGCCGACCGGGCAGGTGTCCAGGTGGCAGACGCGCATCATGATGCAGCCCGAGACGACCAGCGGAGCGGTGGCGAACCCGTACTCCTCCGCGCCGAGCAGCGCCGCGATCACGACGTCCCGGCCGGTCTTGAGCTGCCCGTCGGTCTGTACGACGATCCGGTCGCGTAAGCCGTTCAGCAGCAGGGTCTGCTGCGTCTCGGCCAGCCCGAGCTCCCACGGACCACCCGCGTGCTTCAGGGAGGTCAGCGGAGCCGCACCGGTTCCACCGTCGTGCCCGGAGATCAGTACGACGTCCGCATGCGCCTTGCTGACGCCCGCGGCGATCGTGCCGACCCCGACCTCGGAGACCAGCTTCACGTGCACCCGTGCGGACGGGTTAGCGTTCTTCAGGTCGTGGATCAGCTGGGCCAGATCCTCGATCGAGTAGATGTCGTGGTGTGGCGGCGGCGAGATCAGGCCGACGCCGGGTGTGGAGTGCCGCGTGCTGGCCACCCACGGGTACACCTTGTGGCCGGGCAACTGCCCGCCCTCGCCGGGCTTCGCGCCCTGCGCCATCTTGATCTGGATGTCGTCGGCGTTCGTCAGGTACTCCGACGTGACACCGAACCGGCCGGACGCGACCTGCTTGATCGAGCTCCGGCGGGCCGGGTCGTGCAGGCGATCGGCGTCCTCGCCACCCTCACCTGTGTTCGACTTGCCACCGAGCTGGTTCATCGCGATCGCCAGCGTGGTGTGCGCCTCGGCGCTGATCGAGCCGTAGCTCATCGCACCGGTGGAGAAGCGCTTCACGATCGCCGAGACCGGCTCGACCTCGTCGACACTGATCGGCTCGCGATCACTCGCGAAGCCGAAGAGCCCGCGCAGGGTCATCAGGCGCTCGGACTGCTCGTTGACGCGGGAAGTGTACTGCTTGAAGACGTCGTACCGGCCGGTGCGGGTCGAGTGCTGCAGCCGGAAGACCGTCTCCGGGTCGAACAGGTGCGGCTCACCTTCGCGCCGCCACTGGTACTCGCCGCCGACCTCGAGGGCGCGGTGCGCGGCGAGGATCCCGTCCGCCGGGTACGCCCGTAGGTGCCGCTCGTGGACCTCGCGGGCGATCACGTCCAGCCCGATCCCGCCGAGCTTGGACGCCGTACCGGTGAAGTACGCGTCGACGAGGTCGGGCGACAGGCCGTTCGCCTCGAAGATCTGCGCACCCGTGTACGACGCGACGGTGGAGACGCCCATCTTCGACATCACCTTGAGAACGCCCTTGCCGAGCGACTTCACCAGGTTGCGGACCGCCTGCTCCGGCTCGATGCCAGGCAGGTAGGTGCCGCGCCGGCAAAGGTCCTCGACCGACTCCAGCGCCAGGTACGGGTTGATGCCTGCGGCGCCGTACCCCATCAGGAGGGCGACGTGGTGGACCTCGCGGACGTCACCGGCCTCGACGACCAGGCCGACCTGGGTGCGGGTCTTCTCCCTCACCAGGTGGTGATGAACCGCGCCGGTCAGCAGCAGGGACGGGATCGGTGCGTTCTCGGCGTTCGAGTGCCGGTCGGACAGCACCAGGATCCGGGCGCCGGCGGCGATCGCCGCGTCGGCCTCGGCACAGATCTCGTCGATCCGCGTCTTGAGGGCCGCGCCGCCGCCCTCGACCTCGTAGACCCCGCGCAGCACGGTGGTCGCGAGGCCGGGCAGGTCGCCGTCCAGGTTGATGTGCCGCAGCTTGGCCAGCTCGTCGTTGGTGATCACCGGGAACGGCAGCACCACCTGACGACACGACGCCGGGCCAGGCTTGAGCAGGTTCGCCTCCGGACCGAGGGACGAGGACAGCGAGGTGACGAGCTCCTCGCGGATCGCGTCCAGCGGCGGGTTGGTGACCTGCGCGAACAGCTGTGCGAAGTAGTCGAAAAGCAGCCGCGGACGATCACTCAGTACGGCGATCGGCGTGTCCGTGCCCATCGAGCCGATCGGCTCCGTGCCGGTCTTCGCCATCGGGGTGAGCAGCACTCGCAGCTCTTCCTCCGTGTACCCGAACACCTGCTGGCGACGGGTCACCGAGGCGTGGCTGTGGACGACGTGCTCGCGCTCGTGCAGGTCCTCGAACCGGATCAGGCCGGCATGCAGCCATTCGTCGTACGGGTGCTCGGCCGCGAGCGCGGACTTCACCTCCCTGTCGGTGATGATCCGGTGCCCGTCGACGTCGACCAGGAAGATCTTGCCGGGCTCGAGCCGGCCCTTCTGGACCACGGTCGTCGGGTCGATGTCGAGGACGCCGGCCCTCGGAGGCCAGTACGACGAGGCCGTCCTCGGTGACCCAGTACCGCGACGGGCGGAGGCCGTTGCGGTCCAGCACCGCGCCGACCTTGGTGCCGTCGGAGAACACCACCGAGGCGGGTCCGTCCCACGGCTCCATCACGGTGGAGTGGAACTCGTAGAACGCGCGCTGCTTCGGATCCATCGTGGCGGCGTTTTCCCACGCCTCCGGGATCATCATCAGCATCGCGTGCGGCAGCGAACGGCCGCCGAGGTGGAGCAGTTCCAGCACCTCGTCGAAAGAGGCCGAGTCCGAGGCGTCCGGCGTACAGATCGGGAAGACCTGCTCGAGGTCACCGGGGATCAGGTCGCTCGACAGCAGCGCCTCGCGGGCCCGCATCCAGTTCCGGTTGCCCTGCACGGTGTTGATCTCGCCGTTGTGGGCGATGTACCGGTACGGGTGGGCCAGCGGCCAGGACGGGAAGGTGTTGGTGGAGAAGCGCGAGTGCACGACGCCGATCGCCGAGGCGAGATCGGGGTCGGTCAGCTCGGGGAAGAACTGGTCCAGCTGGTCGGTCGTCAGCATCCCCTTGTAGGTGATGGTGCGACTCGACAGGCTCGGGAAGTAGGTCGCGGTCTCGTGCTCGGCGCGCTTGCGCAGCCGGAACGCCATCCGCTCCAGCGCGAGACCGAGGACCCGGCCCGCGCTCGCGGCGACGAACAACTGGCGGAACACCGGCATCACCGAACGCGCGGTGGAGCCGAGCAGGTCCGGACTCGTCGGCACGTCGCGCCAGCCGAGAACGGTCAGGTTCTCCTCGGCGGCGAGCTCCTCGATCCGCGCGACGGCCTTGGCCGCGTCGTCGGCCTCCTGCGGCAGGAAGGCGATACCGGTCGCGTAGCTGTGCGCCACCGGCAGCTCGAAGTCGCACACCTTGCGGTAGTACGCGTCGGGCACCTGCAGGAGGATGCCGGCGCCGTCGCCGGAATCCGGTTCGGCGCCGGAGGCACCGCGATGTTCCAGGTTGCGCAGGGCGGTCAAAGCCTTGGCCACGATGTCGTGGCTCGGTTCACCGGTCAGGGTCGCGACGAAGGCGACACCACACGCGTCGTGCTCGTGGCGTCCGTCGTACAGACCCTCACTCGGCCTCATCGAAAAGGGGGCGCGACCATACATTCAGGGGCTCCCGTCGTCCTACGGTCAACAACTGGCCGCGGGACAACATTGGCCCAAGCCGGGAGTCCCGAGACTACCTCATGACGCCCAGCAGATGGACAGACATTCCACCGCCAGGCCGTCTTCACTGTTCACTGTCACACCACGTAAGCAAGCGCTCACTCCTCCACCCATAGTGACAGCCCCCGCTCCCCCACCACCACCCGCTGGGTGGTTCAGGCCTGTGGCGTGCCTCGCTCGAGGCGGTCCGTTCGGTGGTCCACCTCCGCGCGTTGACGGAGCATGGAAAGCGTCGTCGCGAACGTTTCGAGGGACGATGCAGGCAGGACCGAGCCGATCCAGGTGGTGAGTTCGGCATTGAAGGTGGGGGTGGCCGCGGCGAGCAGTTGCCGGCCCGCGTCGGTCAGTGCGACCAGGGACGAGCGGCGGTCGTCGGGGTTCGCCGTACGGCGGACGCGGCCGGCCGCCTCGAGTCGGTCTACCGCCTTGCTGGTGGCGCCGACGGTGATCGCGATCTCCTGGGCCAGGTCGTAGACGCGGCAGGTCCCGCGCGCGGCGATGTACCGCAGGAACTCGTACTGGCCGAGCGGCAGTTCGTGCTCCGCGCGCAGCCGGGTGTCGATCGCGTTGTAGACGCGCGTCTCCAGCCGGACCAGGTCGGTGAACAGCGCCGCGAGATCAGTCACAGAAAAATCCACCTTCTCGGGAATTAGCTTCTCAGGAATGTAGTTGAGAGGAAGTGGGTTCCGCGGAATCCATCCTCGCAGATCTACCTCGGAGGTTGGGATGAGTCAGCAGCAACGCCAAGAGATCATCGACCTGATGCGCGGCGCACCGAGTTCGGACGACCGCACCCCGGCCGGCCAGCGCGCTTCGTTCGACAGCCAGTTCAAGGACTACCCGCTGGGCGACGACGTCACCGTGCGCCCGACCACGCTCGGCGGGGTCGACGCCGTCGACATCACGGTCGAGGGTGCGGACGGACAGGGCGTGATCCTCTACCTCCACGGCGGGGGTTATGTCGTCGGCTCCGCGAACACCGGTAGTCAACTGGCCACGGCACTCGCCCGCAGAGCCGGTACGCCGGCAGTCGCGCTGGACTACCGATTGGCTCCCGAGGACCCCTTTCCCGCGCCGGTGGACGACGCGTACGCCGCCTACCGCGCCCTGCTCGACAGCGGCCGGCCAGCGAGCGACATCGTGCTCGCAGCCGACTCGGCGGGCGCCGGACTCGCGCTCGCGGTGATGCTCTCGGCCCGGCGCGACAGCCTGCCGCAGCCGGCCGGTGCGGTGCTCTTCTCGCCGTGGGCCGATCTGTCCCTCACCGGCGAGAGCATGGACGCAAGACAAGCACTGGATCCGATCTTCGACCGTGAGCAGATTCAGTGGTACGCCGATCAGTACCTCGCGGGTCAGGACCCTCTCGACGAACTGGTCAGCCCGGTGTTCGCGGACCTCACCGGTTTGCCTCCGCTCCTGATCCAGGTCGGGTCGTACGAGGTCCTGCTCGACGACTCGATCCGGCTCGCGGCCCGAGCAGCCGCGTCCGAGGTCGACGTCAGCCTGGAAGTCGTCGCGGGATTACCCCACGTGTTCCAGTACCTGGCGGGCCAGGTCGACGAGGCAGACGAGGCTCTCGACCGCGCGGGCCGGTTCCTCGTCGATCGGCTCGATGCTCGAAGCTACGAGGCTGCTCGCCAGGCGTCGTAGAAGGCCGCATAGCTGGGGAATCGGGTGGTGACGGCCTCCTGAAGTACGGCGTACTTCGCGTCTGTGGCGCGGAAGGCGGGACGGTCGAGGGTGCCGTCCGAGAGGAGGACGAGTGCGGTCCGCGCCATCACGAAGGCGGTGGTGCGGTCGTCGATGGGAGCGCCGAGGGAGAACTCCTCAGGGGCCATGAAGCGGCTGGAACCGAACATGCGGCCCATGTCGTTGCGGTGCGGGCCGGGACGGTAGCTGTCGAGGTCCATGACCGTCAGACCTCGTTGGTCGAAGTCGTAGATGAGGGCGCCGTCGTAGAAGTCACCCTGCACCCAGCCGGCCGTGGTCAGGTCGGCGTGGAGGTCGAAGATCTGGTCCAGGGCAGCGACGATCTCGTCCGTGGGCAGAGCGCGGAAGCGTTGGAAGGCGGTCGCCGGGTCCTCGCGCCGATCGTGGGTGGTACCGAGGTGGTCGCCGTCGCGCCACTCGAAGATCAGCACGGGGCCGCCGGGCGACTCGATCACGCCGTGGAAGGTGGGGAGTGCTGGGTGGACGACGGACTCAGCTAGGCGGACAGCTGTGCGGAGTAGCTCTTGACGACCTGCGAAGTCGAAGTAGGCCTCGGTGTCCGAGGGGTCTCCTGTCGGCGCCGAAGGTCGCGAGGATCGTGCCGATCCGCTCGAGGTAGCTGGGTGGCTGCTCGTTGATTTCAGCAGGGAACATCCGGCTGACCCTAGCGATCGGGTTGCCGGGGCGCGACGGAATTAGCCGACGCCTGGGCCGACGAGGGTGCCGACCGCGTAGGTGAGGGCTGCGGCTGCGCCGCCGAGGATCAGTTGGCGGAGGCCGGAGTACCACCAGGAGCGGGAGGTGACGCGGCTGACGACCGCACCGCAGATGAAGAGGGCTGTGAGGGAAAGGATCAGCGACGGGATCACGCTGCCGGCGCCGAGGAGGTAGGGCAGGAGCGGGATCAGGGCGCCGACTGCGAAGCAGACGAAGGACGAGGCGGCCGCGACGACCGGCGAGGGGAGGTCGTTGGGGTCGATGCCGAGCTCTTCGCGGACGTGTTCTTCGAGCGCCTGGTCCGGGTTGATGTGGAACTGCTTGGCGACCTTGTCCGCCAGTTCCGGGTCGAGGCCCTTCTGCTGGTAGGTCTCGGAGAGTTCGCGTTCCTCGGCACCCGGATGGCGCTTGATCTCCAGGCGCTCGACCTCGATCTCGGCCCTGGCGAGCTCGCGCTGGGAGGCGACCGAGGTGTACTCCCCCGCCGCCATCGAGAACGCTCCCGCCGCGAGCCCGGCCAGGCCGGCCAGCACGATGAACTTCGACCCCGAGTCGGTGCCGCCGTCCATCCCGGCGATCAGCGCGAAGTTCGAGACCAGCCCGTCCATCGCCCCGAACACGGCCGGCCGCAACCACCCACCGGTCACATCCCGATGGGTGTGATCCCCCGAGTGCTCCGCTGAGACCTGTGCGTCAGTCACGATCCGCGTCAGGTGTCGACGGGTTGTCCTTCACCGGCGGGCGAGGGCTCTCGTCCGCCGGCTCAGCAGGAACTGCCGGCGGCTCCGGCTCCGCTGCCGCGGAGGAACTGGTCGCGGAGGCGGCGGAGGAGCTGGTCGCGGACTCGTCCGCAGGAACTGCGCCGACCTTCGCCTTGTCGCCATCGTCAGAAGCAGCAGCCGGTACGTCGTTGTCGGCAGCCTCGTCCTCGCCACCATCGGCAGCCTTCTCACCCTCCGCAGCCTCAACAGGCTCGTCGCCCTCAGGTGTGGCGGGAGCCGTGACGACGCTCTCCTGGCCAGGCTTGGTGCGGGACGTGATCACCAGGTAGGCGACCGACAACACGAACAGGATCAGCGCGGTCCACACGTTCAGCCGGAGGCCGAGGAAGTGGTTGACGGTGTCGATCCGCAGGTTCTCGACCCAGGCGCGGCCAGCGGTGTAGCCGGCGACGTACAGGGCGAAGGCGCGTCCGTGACCGAGCTTGAAGCGCTTGTCGACCAGGATCACCAGCGCGACGACGCCCAGGTTCCAGATCGCTTCGTACAGGAAAGTCGGGTGGAAGGTGGCGAAGTCGGCATAGCCTTCCGGCCGGTGCCCCGAGTCGATCTTCAGGCCCCAGAAGTGCGTCGTCGGCTTGCCGAAGAGCTCCTGGTTGAAGTAGTTGCCGAACCGGCCGACGACCTGGGCGAGCGCCACGCCCGGCGCCATCACGTCCGCGACGGCCAGGAACGGGACCTTGTGCCGGCGGCAGGCGATCCAGGCGCCGAGCAGGCCGAACCCGACCGCGCCCCAGATCCCGAGCCCGCCGTGCCAGATCTTCAGCGCGTCGATCGGGTGCTTGCCCTCGCCGAAGTACAGCTCGTTGTCGGTGATCACGTGGTAGATCCGCGCCCCGACCAGGCCGAACGGGACCGCCCACATGATGATGTCGGCGAGCACCTCCGGCGTACCACCGCGCGCGACCCAGCGTTTCCGCCCGAGCCAGTAGCCCGCGAAGATGCCGATCAGGATGCAGATGGCGTACGCGCGCAACGGCAACGGGCCGAGGTGCCAGACGCCCTGGCTGGGACTGGGGATGAATGCCGGCACGACCACGGCGGGAAGCTGACTAGACATGGCAAGGATGCACGCTACTCGACGGCCCCGACCGCGACCACAAACAGGCGGTCACGATCAGCCTACGGCGGCTTTGATGCCGTCCGGAGTCATCTTGTCGGCGTCGAGCAACTTGTCGTTGACGAACACGGTCGGGGTGCCGGTGACCTTGCGGTCGTTCGAGGCGTTCGAGATCGAGTCGAGCCAGCCGGCGTAGGTGTTGCCGCTCACAGCGGCCTGGAACTTCGCGTCGTCAACTCCCAGTTGCTTGCCGAGCTCGAGCAGCTGATCCGTGGTCCACGCCTTGGAGAAGTCGCCGTAGACCGCGTCGACGAAGCTCAGCGCCTTGCCGTTCGCGGCCGAAGCGGCGAACGCATTGGCCAACCGCGGTGAGTCCTGCGGGCTGACGAACGCCAGCGGCCAGTACGTGATGGTGGCCGTCCCGTCCTCGACCAACTGGTCCAGGGTCGAACCCGTGGCCTGCTCGAACTCCTCGCAGTGCGGGCAGCGGAAGTCGAAGTACATGTCGATGTTCGTCTTGGCACCCGCCTTGCCGACGGTGACACCCTTGCCGTCGGTGCCCGGACCGGTGATCACGGTGGGCTCGGGCTTGCCGCTCGCGGTCACCTCGACCTTGGAGTGCTTGCGCCAGTAGTCGACACCGACAGCGGCGACGATGGCGAGCACCAGCACCACCACGACGACGATGCCGGGCGAGAGCCGTTTGCGCTTCTCCGGCAGCAGGGGGTTCACGGGGGCGTTGGTCTTGCTCACGACGCTGTTACTCCTGTCGACACGTGCGGATCCGATTCGAGCGCGAACTTGCTCAGCGGGGTGAGCCACAACCACCCCGCGAGCACCAGCAGTCCGACGTCCCGCAGGATCTCCTGCAGGTACTTCGTCTGGCCGGGCGCGACCTGACCGCCGCCGCCGAAGCAGCCACAGTCGATCGCGAGACCACGAGCCCAGGCGGAGGACACCGCAGCGATGAAAACCACCATGAAGACACCGGCGGCGAAGGCCGCCCAGCGGACACCGAAGCCGACGATCAGCAGCAGGCCGATCGCGATCTCCAGGAACGGCAGGATCAGGCCGACCGGGGCATCCAGCGCGGTCGGCAGCAGGTCGTAGGCGCGAACGGCCTGGGTGGCCGTCTCAGGATCGGTGACCTTGAGCGCGCCGGCCACCACCATCACCCCGCCCAGGACCAACCGGGCAACAAGCGACATCCACGGAAACCAAAGCTTCACTGGTTGTCCGCGACCAGCTTGCCGAAGTCGTGCGCGAGATCGCCGATCGCCGCGTTCGACAGCCACAGCACGTTCGCCTTGTCGTTCGCGCCGAAGCCGATCACCTGCGCGCCGTGGCCGACCTCGTACCCACCCGAGGGCAGCTTCTGCATGCCCTCGACCGGTACGCCGACGGCCTTCGCGATGTCCTTGATCGACGCCAGCGAGCCAGTCAGCCCGACGAACGACGGGTCGAACCGGTCCAGGTACTTCCGGATCACCGGCCCACTGTCTCGGGCCGGGTCCGTCGTGATGAACAGCAACTGGACCTGCTTGCGGACCGACTCGTCCAGCTTGGTCAGCGCGGAGGCCACATCGGCCATCACGGTCGGACAGACGTCCGGACAGTTCGTGTAGCCGAAGAACACCAGCGTGACCGGCTTCTTCGTCGAGGTGACCAGGTTGAACTCGTTGCCGTCGGTATCGGTCAGCGACTTGGCCGGTAACGCGTAGGGCCGGTCCAGCGTTGCCCCACGCAACCCGTTCGGATCACCTGCCGGCGTACGGATGATCGCTCCGCCGGGGTTGTCCGCTGTCTGCTTCTGACCGCCACTGCAACCCACCAGGGCAAGCAGAGCCACCGCGGCGAAGAAAATGGCCGCGTTCCGATTTCGACTCACAGCGGGTCTAACGGTTGGCGGCGGCCCGGGGTTCCCGCCGGACGCCCTCGGCCAGGCTCGCGGTCAGCTCCCGTACGCCGGCAGCGCCACCCGCGTCGAGCGCCTTCACGAAAGCCGAACCGACGATCACCGCGTCCGCGTACGCCGCCACGCCCGCGGCCTGGTCCCCGTTGGAGACCCCGAGGCCGACCCCGACCGGGATCTCCGTGGTCGCCTTGGTCCGGGCCACCAGCGGCGCGGCCAGATCGGAAGCCTGGTCGCGCGCTCCGGTGACACCCATCACAGCCGTCGCGTAGACGAAACCGCGGCAGTTCGCCGTGGTCATCGCGATCCGCTTGTCGGTGGAGGACGGCGAGACCAGGAACACCTTGTCCAGCTCGTTCTTGTCCGCAGCCGCGATCCACTCGGGACCTTCGTCGGGGATCAGGTCGGGCGTGATCAGGCCCGCTCCCCCGGCCGCCGCGAGATCCGCCGCGAACCGGTCCACGCCGTACCGCTCGACCGGGTTCCAATACGTCATCACGAGCACCGGCACCGCGGAGTACGAGGCGACCTGCTCGACCGTGCTGAGCACGTCGCGAGTGCGGAGTCCCTGGGCGAGCGCGATCTCGGCGGCGCGCTGGATCGTCACGCCGTCCATCACCGGGTCGCTGTACGGCAGGCCGATCTCGATCACATCGGCGCCACCGTCGACCAGCGCCTTGATCGCGTCGACGCCGCCCGCGATGGTCGGGTAACCGGCCGGCAGGTACGCGACGAGGGCGGCCCTGCCTTCGTCGTTGGCCTTCCGGATCGCGGACCCGGCGTTGCCGAGGGCAACCAACTCGCTCATTTGGCACCTTCTGCGTCGATCAGGCCGAACCACTCACCGGCGGTGTCCATGTCCTTGTCGCCGCGGCCGGACAGGCAGACCAGCAGGGTCGCCTCCGGGCCGAGCTCCTTGGCGATCTCCAGCGTGCCGGCGATCGCGTGCGCCGACTCGATCGCCGGGATGATCCCCTCGGTCCTGGCCAGCAGCCGGAACGACTCCATCGCGTCGGCGTCCGAGACCGGCCGGTACGACGCTCGCCCGGTCTCCGCGAGCCACGAGTGCTCGGGGCCGACGCCCGGGTAGTCCAGGCCGGCCGAGATCGAGTGCGACTCGATCGTCTGGCCGTCGTCGTCCTGCAGCAGGTAGGACCGGGCGCCGTGCAGTACGCCGATCTGGCCGGCCGTGATCGTGGCGGCGTGCCGGCCCGGTCTCGTAACCGTCGCCACCGGCCTCGATGCCGAACAGCTTCACGTCGGCGTCCGGGATGAACGCGGCGAACAGGCCGATCGCGTTCGAACCGCCACCGACACAGGCGATCGCCGCGTCGGGCAGGCGGCCGAGGAGTTCCAGCGACTGCGCGCGGGCCTCGTCACCGATGCCACGAACGAAGTCGCGGACCATCGCCGGGAACGGGTGCCCACCGGCCGCCGTACCGAGCAGGTAGTGGGTGTCGTCGACGCTGGAGACCCAGTCGCGCAGGGCCTCGTTGATCGCGTCCTTCAGCGTGCGGCTGCCGGTCTTGACCGGGATCACCTCGGCGCCGAGCAGCTTCATCCGGGCCACGTTGAGTGCCTGCCGCTCGGTGTCGACCTCGCCCATGTAGACGACGCACTCGAGATCCAGGTAGGCGCACGCGGTCGCCGTCGCGACGCCGTGCTGGCCGGCGCCGGTCTCGGCGATGACGCGGGACTTGCCCATCCGCTTGGTCAGCAGCGCCTGGCCGAGCACGTTGCGGATCTTGTGCGCGCCGGTGTGGTTCAGGTCCTCGCGCTTGAGCAGGATCCGGGCGCCGGCGACCTCGGACAGCCGGGTCGCGTCGTAGAGCAGGCTCGGCGTACCGGCGTACTCGCGGAGCATCCGCTCGAACTCGTCGGTGAAGGCCTTGTCGGCCATCGCCTCCTGCCACGCCTTCGTGAGCTCGTCGAGCGGCGCGATCAGCGCCTCCGGCAGGAACCTGCCGCCGAAGCGGCCGAAGTGCCCGAGCTGGTCAGGCAGCACAGCAGTCATGGGTTCGCCTTCCAGTGAATTTCCCCTGCCGGAGCAGGGGAAATCCGACGTCTTAGTGACGCTGCTGGATGGCGGGGTGCGATCCCGCAGCGACGAGATCGGCGACCGAGGCGCGCGGATCGCGGCCGGTCACCAGGGTTTCACCGACGAGGACGACATCGGCCCCGGCGCGCGCGAACTCGATTACATCATGCGGCCCGCGGACGCCGGACTCCGCCACCCGGACCAGGTTGGTCGGGATCGACGGAGCGACCCGGGCGAACGTGTCGCGGTCGATCTCGAGCGTCTTCAGATTGCGGTTGTTGACGCCGATCAGCTGGGCCCCGGCGTCCACCGAACGCAGGGTCTCCTCGGTGTCGTGCACTTCCACCAGCGGGGTCAGCCCGATCGAGGTGGCCCGCTCGATCAGCGAGACGAGCGCCTCCTGCTCGAGCGCCGCCGCGATCAGCAGCACCATGTCGGCGCCGGCCCGCGCGCGCCTCCCAGAGCTGGTACGAGGAGACGATGAAGTCCTTGCGCAGGACCGGCACGTCGACGCGGCCGCGAACGGCGCGCAGATCCTCCAGGCTGCCGCCGAACCGGCGCTGCTCGGTCAGCACGCTGATCGCCGCGGCACCACCCTCGGCGTACTCGAAAGCCAGCGCCGCCGGATCGGCGATGTCGGCCAGCGCGCCCTTGGACGGGCTGGACCGCTTCACCTCGGCGATGATCGCGATCCCGTCGCCGCGGAACACCGGCATCGGGTCCTTGGCGTCGGGTTTGCGCTGCGCTTCCTGCTTCAGGTCGTCCAGGCTGACCCGCGCCTGGCGCTCCGCGAGGTCCTCCCGGACCCCGGCGAGAATGTCGTCAAGCACAGTCATGTCTGTGGTCCGTCCGTCAGTGGTGGTCGCTGGACTTGGCACCGAAGCCGAGCAGCTGCATCACCTTGCCGACCAGACCACCGGCTACGGCGATCGCGGCGGAGATCCAGAACAACACCCAGTTCGGGCCCATCACCATGGCGATGGCGCCGAGAGTGAAGCCGACGAGCACGATCACCACGGCGGTCCACGCCGCCGGAGTGCTGCCGTGCAGGCCGCCCGCGTGAGCTTCTTCGCTCTCGTAAGTCGCCGCTTGATCCGCGGTCGTATTCTCCACCATTGGCGCCACTCCTCGTTGTCGTCCCGTCCTATTGTGGCGGTAGCCCGCCGAACTCAGATCGTCGGGTCCTCACCCGCGTCGATCGCCTTCCATTGATCGGCCGGTGTCGCGGCCGGATCGCGCTCGTAGCGGGCCGTGGGGCGCCGCCACCGATGTGCGGTCAGTACTGCGATGACACCCGCCGCGAACAGCGCGAGACCCCCTGCCAGCGCGAGCCACGGAGCAGGTCCGGTGCTCAGCGCGACGTGGTCCGTCACGGCCTGGCTGAGCTCGGGCCGAAGCCTGCCCAGCTCACTGGCACTCGGTCGCACTTGCAGGGCGACGCCGACAGCCGCTGCGCCCATGAACACCAAGAGGCCCGCGATCACGCGGCGCAACGCAGTACCGGCCAGCTTGGTGACGATCACGGCGACCACTGCGGCAAGAGCCAGCGTCACCGGCGCGTGCGAAACGGTGTAGCCGCTGAAGTTCACCTTCGGCCGGCCACTGCCGGGATCGGCGCTCGACCAGGTCAGATAACCCGACAGGGCAAGCAGCACAAGGGCTACGAGGGTCAGCAGGTCCACCAGCCGTTGTGGGCGCATCAGATCTCGGAGAACGTTCCGGCGACGGCGATTGCGTTCAGCACCGCGGCCGCCTTGGTCCGGCACTCGGCGTCTTCCGAAGCCGGGTCCGAGTCGGCGACGATGCCCGCGCCTGCCTGAACGTAGGCGGTGGTGCCGCGAAGGACCGCAGTACGGATGGCGATCGCTGTGTCGGCGTCACCGGCGAAGTCGAGGTAACCGACGACGCCGCCGTAGACCCCGCGACGGGTGACTTCGAGCTTGTCGATGATCTCCATCGCGCGCGGCTTCGGTGCGCCCGAGAGCGTGCCGGCCGGGAAGGCCGCGGTGAGCGCGTCGAACGCTGTCTTGCCCGCGGCCAATCGGCCTGTCACGGTCGATTCGAGGTGCATCACGTGGCTGTAGCGGCGGACGTCCATGAAGTCGACCACCTCGACCGTGCCGGGCGCGCAGACGCGGCCCACGTCGTTGCGGCCGAGGTCCACCAGCATCAGGTGCTCGGCACGCTCCTTGGCGTCGGCCTTGAGCTCCTCCTCCAGCGCGTGGTCCTCCTCCGGCGTCGCGCCCCGCGGCCGGGTGCCCGCGATCGGGTGCAGGATCACCTTGTTGTCGGTGACCTTCACCAGCGCCTCGGGGCTGGACCCGACGATGTCGAAACCATCCAGCCGGACGAGGTACATGTAGGGACTCGGGTTCGACCTCCGCAGCACGCGGTAGATGTCGAGCGCGCTCGCCTTCGTCTGCAGCTCGAACCGTTGCGACACGACGATCTGGAACGCCTCGCCCGCCCGGATCTCCTCCTTGGCGGTCTCGACGGCCTCCCTGTACTCCGCGCTCGACCGCTGCCGATGCGGATCCGGCTGCGCCTGGCGATCCGCATGTACGACGTACGACGGGGTCGGCTGGGCCAGGTCGCGCTCCATCGCGTCCAGCCGGCGGACGGCGTCGGCGTACGACTCGTCGACGCGCTCGTCGGAGTCGTCCCAGTTGACCGCGTTCGCGATCAGCCAGACCTCGCCGGTCTCGTGGTCGAGCGCGGCCAGATCGGTCGCGAACAGGAACGTCAGCTCGGGCAGGCCGAGATCGTCGGTCGTTGTGTCCGGCAACCGTTCCAGCCGGCGGACCGCGTCGTACCCGAGGAAGCCGACCATGCCTCCGGTCAACGGAGGCAAGCCGGGCAGTCGCGGCGTGTGCAGGATCTCCAGCGTCTCGCGGAGTGCCTGGAGCGGGTCACCGGTCTCCGGCAGTCCGACCGGCGGGTTGCCGGTCCAGATGGCTTGGCCGTCGCGCTCGGTCAGCGTCGCGGCGGACCGGACACCGATGAACGAGTACCGCGACCAGACGCCGCCATTCTCGGCCGACTCGAGCAGGAAGGTACCCTCGCGCTCGGCGGCGAGCTTGCCGTAGACGCCGATCGGGGTCTCGGCGTCCGCCAGCAGCCGGCGGGTGACCGGGATGACCCGGCGATCCTTGGCGTACTCGCGGAACGTCTCCAGGTCGGGGGCGGTGCTCATGCGGTGACCTCGATCTCGCCGTGTTCGAAGCAGCTACGGGTGCCGGTGTGGCAGGCGGGGCCTTCGGAGTCGACCAGGACGAGCAGGGTGTCGGCGTCACAGTCGACCAGGATCTGCTTGACCTGCTGGCGATGGCCGCTGGTCTCGCCCTTCACCCAGTACTCCTGGCGGCTGCGCGACCAGAACGTGCTCCAGCCGGTCTCCGCGGTACGGCGTACCGCTTCGGCGTCCATCCAGCCGACCATCAGAACCTCGCGGGTGTCGTGCTGCTGCACCACGGCGGGGATGAGTCCGGCCGAGTCGAAGGTCAGATCCTCGATGCTCACCCGTCCATTGTCCCCGATCGGCCGGTCCGCTCCGACCAGCCCCCCGAGCGCGGGACGGACAACCCTGACAGGATGGCCGGATGACGACGAGTGTTGCCCGGGTGCAGGGTCTGCTGCAGGACAATCCGCTGATCGACGGTCACAACGACCTGCCGATCGCCTTCTACGAACTGTGTGAGTACGACCTGGACGCGCACGATCTCAGCGTCGGCGTGCCCCAGCTCACCACGGATCTGCCCCGGCTGCGGGTCGGCCAGGTCGGCGCGCAGTTCTGGTCCCTGTGGGTGCCGGACGACGAGCACGCGGTGAAGCGGACCTTCGAGCAGGTCGACTTCGTCCAGAAGCTGGTCGCGCGGTTCCCCGACTCGCTCGCGCTGACGTCGACCGCCGACGAGGTAGAGACCGCGTTCAAGGACCGCAAGGTCGCCTCCCTGATGGGGATGGAGGGCGGCCACTCGATCGACAGCTCCCTGCCCGTACTGCGGGTGATGCGGTCGCTCGGCGTGCGCTACATGACGCTCACCCACAACAACAACGTGCCGTGGGCCGACTCGGCCACCGACGAACCGGTGCTCGGCGGACTGAACTCCTTCGGCGAGGACGTCGTCCGGGAGATGAACCGGATCGGCATGCTCGTCGACCTCTCGCACGTCTCCGCGGACACCATGCGCGACGCGCTCCGGGTGACCAGCGCACCGGTGATCTTCAGCCACTCCTCCGCGCGCGCCGTCTGCGACGTGCCGCGCAACGTGCCCGACGACGTCCTGCAGACCCTGGCCGCGAACGAGGGCGTCTGCATGGTCACCTTCGTCCCGTACTTCGTCTCGCAGCCGTTCGTCGACTGGGTCGCCGAGGCGAAGGAGGTCGCAGGCTCACTGGACCTCGACCCGCTGCGACCGGCGGACCAGCGCAAGCTGCTGGAGGCGTACGACAAGCCGAAGCCGCAGGCCACCCTGGAGGACGTCGTGGCGCACGTCGAGCACGTCCGCGAGGTGGCCGGCGTCGACCACATCGGTCTCGGCGGCGACTACGACGGCTGCCCCGAGTTCCCGGCCGGCTTGCCCGACGTCGCGTCGTACCCGTCGCTCTTCTACGCCCTCGCCGACCGCGGCTGGAGCGACGCGGACCTGGTGAAGCTTGCCGGCGGCAACATCCTCCGCGTGCTCCGGGCCGCCGACGACGCCACCGGCTAGCCGGAGCGCACCTGGTCGTGGGTTTCGGGCAGCGGCTCGAAGCCTGCCGACCGGTAGGTGGCGACGGCACCGACGTTGAAGCTCGGCGTCAGGACCAGCGCGCTCGACGACCCGAGCTCGCGCAGCATCGCGGCCGCCGCCAGCGTGATCGCCTGCCCGTACCCGTTGCCGCGGAAGTCGCGGTGCACACCCATCGGCTCCAGCACGCCGGGCTTCCCCGGACCCGCCGACCACACCGTCACTGCCGCGACCGGCTCGCCCTGACCGTCCCTGCCGACGAGGCACCGCGCATTGGCGTACGGCTCCCCCTCGGCCATCGCGTGCCACCGCTCCTCGATGAAGGTCGAACCGTCGAACGCGGCCCGCTGAACCGCAGTACGGATGTGCGCGGTCTCCGCAGCGATCACCTCGATCGCGAGGCCTGAATCCTCGACCGGCTCCGTGAGCTCACGCTTGAGCGGCGTCCAAGGGTCGTCGATGCCCCAGCCTTCCTTGGACAACAGGTCCTTCACCCGGGCACCGACCGGCGCCTCGACGTACACCTTGCCCTCGATCAGTACGCCGCGGCTCGGGTCGACGATGTCCGCCGCGACCTGCGCCGCCAGCTCCTCGTCCTCGAACACCGCCGGTGCGAACGCCAGCCGCAGCAGATCCGGCTCGTCCAGCAGCCCGATGGCGACAGTCTCCCCGTCCCGCTCCCACACCCGGGTAGCCGCCGCGGTCCGCTCCCCACCGAACCGCCGGAACCATCCGAGATCCCCCGGATGCAACTGCACCGCCCCCGCCTCCACCTGCCACTCGCCCAGCACACGAGCCACCCCACCCAGCCCGTCCACCGACGGCGTCCCCAACCAAATCGTCATCCCCCCATCCCACACCACCCCACCCCCACCCCGCACCCGGGTTTCCCGCCGCCGCCCCTGCCCCACCCCCGCCCACCCCCGCCCACCCATGTGCCCCGCCCTTCCCGCCGCCTTTGTGCATGGGCTGAGTGCCTGTCGCCGGGCGGACGCTCACCCCGTGCACAAAGGCGGTCGGAGAATCCATCGGCCGACGTTGTCCACAGGTGGGAAAGCGGGAGGTGGGGTGATTCCGGGAGGATTGGGATGGTGAAGAAGCTCAGCGACGAGGTCCGGCAGGCGTTGCTGGCGGCCGCTCGCGAGCCACAGACCGTCGGCGACCTCCGCCAACTCGGGCTGCACAATCACGACGTGCAACGCCTGATCCGCAATCGGTCGCTTCAGCGGTTCCATCACCGGTACATCAGCGGGTCCCTCGACGAACAGACCGCCCGGGCGGGATGCGCACAGGCGGCGCATCCGCGATCGGTCATCAGTCACCGCACTGCCGCCGTACTCCGCGATCTCCGTGTCTGGACCGACAACCACCGGCTCCTGACCAACCCGGTCTGGCTCACCTGCGAACCCGGGAAGCAGCGGCGCAACCAGAAGCGCGATGACGTCGTACTGCGACGAGCCGACCTGACGTCACCCGAGCTGCAGCGGCACCGCGGACTCCTGCTGACCTCCGACTCGCGGACTGTCGTCGATCTCGCCCGCGAACTGCCGTTCGCCGAGGCGGTGGTGACGGCGGACCATGCCCTTGCGCTCTCGGTTTCGCGCGCCGAACTCGACGACGCAGTACGCCGACAATCCGGCTGGCCTGGGATCCAGCGGGCAAGGTCGGCCGTCGCCTTCGCCGATCCGCGAGCAGAATCGGCACTCGAGTCGATGGCGCGAGTGGTCTTCGCCGATGCCGGACTGCCCGCGCCGGTGTTGCAGGCTCAGTTCTGGGACGGCCATACGTGGATGCTTGAACGGGTTGATTTCTGGTGGCCGGACGGTCGCACGGTAGGCGAAGCGGATGGCCTCGCGAAGTTCGAGGCCGCCACTCCCGCCGAACGTCGGCGACTGCTTCGGCGCAACTACGAGCGGGACCAACGCCTGGCGGACCGCGATCTGGAACTGATCCACTTCGGCCTCGAAGACCTCTTCCAGCGACCCGGCGAACTCGTCAACCGCCTCTATGCCGCCTTCACCCGCGGCCGCCGCCGTACCGGCGCCGATCCGATCTGGCGAACCACAGACCCCCACGACCCCCACTGCTGGCCGCTCCCCCCAGCCGCGAACACCTCCTTCTGACCCCTCCCCTTTGTGCACCGCCTGAGCGTCCCTCCCCGGCAGGATGCTCAGGCGGTGCACAAAGCAGCAAATACTGCGGAGCCACATCAGGCTCTGTGCACGACCTGAGCATCCTGCTGGCGAGCGATGCTCAGCCCGTGCACAAAGTCACCCGGTACTACGGGGTGGTGAGGGCGTCCGCGCGCTTTGTGCACGGGGTGAGCCTTCGTCGGCAGCAGGATGCGCAACCCATGCACAAAGGCCCGGCGAAGGGCGGGGTGAGTGCGGCCCGGGGTGGGTGCGGCCCGGGTGGGGCTGGGGTGGTGAGAGGCCGGGTGGGTGGGGCCGGGTGGGGTGGGGCTGGGGTGGGTGGGGCCGGGTGGGGTGGGGCTGAGGTGGGTGGGGCCGGGTGGGGTGGGGCTGGGTGGGGTGGGGCTGGGGTGGGTGGGGCTGGGGTGGGGGGCGGGGATGTTTGGTGGTTTGGGGAAGGGGCACGGGGTCGGCTCAGCGGAAAACTAGGCGAGGAGTTGTTGTGCTTACCCTGACTGAGAACGCCACTTTGGTGATCAAGAGCATCACCGGCGTGGAAGGTGCTCCGGATGGCGCCGGGGTCCGGATCTCGCAGGAGAATCCGGCTGACCCGTCGCTGGCGGTGACCACGACCGAGGCGCCGCTGCCTGGCGACCAGGTGGTCGAGGAGAGCGGTGCGCGGGTGTTCCTGGAGTCCAACGCGGCCGGGGCGCTCGACGACAAGATCCTGGACGCCGCGGTCGACGACAAGGGCGGTGTCGAGTTCCTGCTGGTACCCCAGCCGGGCGCCGGCCGCGAGAACGGCGCAGCCCCCGCGCACTGAATCACCGCCCGGTTTTCACTTGAGCTGTTGAAAACTGGGGAGTGGCTGAGGGGCATCACAGAGTGCACAGTTGAGCTGACCCCGCTCCGCGCAGTTCTGACAGGCTGCGTGGGGCGGGGTTCTGCTTGTGGTCAGCTAGCGGAGCGCTGAGCTATCCAGCTGTCGTGCAGCTGGCTGTAGACGCCACCGGCGGCGACCAGCTCGGAATGAGGACCTCTCTCCACAACGCGGCCGTCGTCGAAGACGAGGATCTCGTCGGCAGCTTCGGCTGTGGACAGGCGGTGGGCGATGATTACCGACGTACGGCCGGCCATCAGCCGCTCCAGCGCCGCGTTCACCCGTACTTCGGTGCCCGGGTCGACCGCCGAGGTCGCCTCGTCGAGTACCAGCAGATCCGGGTCGGCGATGTTCGCCCGCACCAGCGCCACCAACTGCCGCTCCCCCGCCGACAGCGATTCGCCCCGCTGCCCGACCGGCGAGTCCAGCCCGTCCGGCAGCGACTCCAGCCAATCCGTCAGGCCGAGCGACTCAAAAGCCGCAAGCAACGCGGCATCGGTCACCTCAGGACGCCCGAAGCGGACGTTCTCGGCCAGCGACGAGTCGAACAGATACCCGTCCTGCGGCACCATCACCACCCGCTCGCGCAACGACGTGAACGCGATCTCCCGGGCGTTCACCCCATCGAGCAGTACTGCGCCCGAAGTCGGATCCATCAACCGCGTCAGCAACTTCGCGAAGGTCGTCTTCCCCGAACCCGTCTCACCGACCACGGCCACCCGCCGATGCGGCTCCAGCCGCACCGCGACGTCGCGGAGTACCAAATCACCTTCCGGATAAGCGAAGTCCACATCGTCGAACTCGATCGTGATCGGTCCCCGCTCCTGCGTGACGCCTGACAGGCCCGGGTCGACCACGTCGGCAGGCGTCGCGATGACGCCGAGCACGCGACGCCAGCCGGCGAAGGCGCTCTGCGCGTCGGTGAGCACCTGGGTGGCGATCTGGACCGGGTCGGAGAACAGCGCGACCAGGAACATGAACGCGAGGATCTCGCCGAGCGTCGCTTTCCCGTCGACCCCGAGCAAAACGCCCGCCGTCAGCACGCCCGCGTTCGCGAGCCCGGCCGCGAGACCGCCGATGGAGAAGGTGATCCCGGTGATCGCCTGCGCCCGCGTCGACGTCCGCCGGAAGTCCTCGATCGACGCGTCGATCCGCTTCTGCGTACGCCGCTCGATCGCGTACGCACGAACCACCTGCGCCCCGACCACCGGCTCGGCGATCGCGGAGAGCATCTCGCCGACCTTCGCCCGGACGATGCCGTACGCCGCCGACATCCGCGCCTGCAGGAACCGCAGACTGGCGAACAGCGGCACGAAGCAGATCAGCACGACCAGCGCGAGCTGCCACGAGTAGAAGAACATCACCACGGTCGCCAGCACCATCTGCCCGAGGCTGACCAGGAAGATGAACCCGCCGAACTGCAGGAACTGCGACACGGTGTCCACGTCCGAGGTGACCCGGCTGACCAGTGCGCCACGGCGTTCGGTGCTCTGGGTCAGCACCGGCAGGTCGTGAACGTGCCGGAACGCCTTGATCCGCATCGTCGCGAGCCCGCGCTCGGAGTTCGTCGCGAGCCGCACGGTGGTGAAGTACGACGCGACGCCGGTGACCAGCACGCCGCCGAAACAGACCACGCACATCCAGGCCACGAACGACATGTCCGGACCGCCCGGCCCCGACAACCCCTTGTCGATCGTCTGCTGGACGGCGATCGGTACGACGATCCGCCCGGCCGTCATCGTCAGCGCGAGCAGGCCGGTGATCCACCAGCCGCGCGCCAGCTCGGGCGACACCCGGATGCCCTGGCGGAGCGTCTCCAGCCCGCCGGCCTCGTCGCCATGGTCGAGCCGGGTGGCCTCTGCGGCGCTCACGCGGATGCTCCTTCCGAGTCCAGATCGTTCATTTCCGCGGCCAGTTCAGCCTCTTCCTCACGCCGCTCCGCGTCCTTCTCGTACGCGTCGACAAGATCCCTGTACGCCGCGGAGCTCTCCTGCAACTCCAGGTGCGAGCCGTGCGCGGCGATCCGGCCCTCGTCGAGGAACAGCACCTCGTCGGCCAGCGAGATCGTCGCCTTGCGATAAGCGATCACCAGCACGGTGGTCGCCGCTTCAGACCCCTGTACTGCGGTCCGCAGCCCGGCGAGGATCCGCGCCTCCACCTGTGGATCCACGGCCGAAGTCGCGTCGTCCAGGATCAGCAGTCTCGGCCGTCGTACCAGCGCCCGGGCCAGGGCGATCCGCTGCCGCTGCCCGCCGGACAGCGTCGTACCGCGCTCGCCCACCTTGGTGTCGAGCGCGTTCGGCAGGGTCTTCACGAACCCGTCGCCCTGAGCGATCCGCAGCGAGTCCCAGATCTCCTCGTCGCTGTAGTCGCCGCCGAGGGTGATGTTGCCGCGAATCGTGTCGTCGAAGAGGAAAGCGGTCTGCGCAACCAGCGCGACCGACCCCGCCAACTCGTCGCGAGCCAGCGAAGGCAGCTCCAGCCCGTCGATTGCGACCGCACCCTCCTCCGGATCCACGAGCCTGGTCAGCATCGTCGTCAAGGTCGACTTGCCCGATCCCGTCGGCCCGACCATCGCGACTGTCCGGCCCGGCTCGATGGTGAAGTCCACGCCGGCCAGTACGTCGCGGTCCGGCAGATACCCGAACCGGACCTGCGACACCTCCAGCCGCGCGGCGGCCGACGAGGTCAGCTTCGCCACGCCGTATTCCATCCCGCCCTCGGCGGTGAGCACGCGCTGAACCCGGTCCCAGCCGACGACGGATCGCGGCAGCTCGCCGAGCACCCAGCCGAGTGCCCGGATCGGGAAGCCGATCAAGGTGAACAGGAAGGCCACCTGAACCACATCACCAGCATCGGCGGCGCCCGACCGGACCCGGCCGACACCCACGAGCAACACGAGCAGCACGCCGATGCGCGGCAGCCCCTCGATCACCGGGTCGAACGCGCCCCGCGCCCGGTTGACCGCGATATTGGCGTCCCGCAGGGCGAAGGTGGGGGTCTGGAAGCGCTCGGTCTCGGCGGCCTCGCGGCCAAGCGTCTTGACCACCAGAGCACCGTCGAACGATTCGTGAGCGACTTCGGAGACGTCCGCGCGCAACTGCTGGGCGCGGGTGGCGAGCGGCTGAAGCGTGCGCTGGAAGATCACGTTCGCCACGAAGACGAGCGGGAACACCAGGCAGCCGACCACCGCGAGCCAGGGGTCGGCGGCGAACATCGCGACCATGGCGAAGGCCAGCATCGCGATCACGCCGGCGGCCATCGGCAGCGGCGCGATCGGGTACCAGGTCGACTCGACGTCGGCGTTCGCGTTGGACAGCAGCTGGCCGGTCGGGTGCTTGTGGTGCCACTCCAGCGGCAGTTTCAGGTACTGCCGGGTGACGCGCTGCCGGTACGTCGCCTGCAGCCGGTACTGCATCACGCCGGCCCCGACCCGCCGCCCGACCACGCCGATGGCCCGGAGGATCGCGATGCCGAGGAACAGCGAGACCAGCGAGGCGATCGCGCCGAAGGTGGTGTCACCGCGCTCGAGGGCCGGCCGGATCACGTGGTCGGTGGACCAGCCGAGCGCCCACCCGTCGGCGACCGTCATCGCGCCGTACAGCGCGCTGGCCAGCACCGACCAGGTGAAGACCCAGGGCTCCTCCCAGATCGCGACCCGCAGGACCGCGAACCCACGCCGGGTCACGCTCCCTTTGCTGGGGACTTTCGGCAACGGCACGCGGGCATCCTTAATGACGGCACTGTCAGGGGCGTAGCCAGCCACAGGACTGACAACGAATGACAGTACATTCAGATTGAAACGATCGCATTCTGCCATTGGGTGCCGACAACTACGATCGACTTGTGACCGACTACAGCCGGGTAGAGAGAATTGCTCTGTGTGACCTCTTCGACGAAGTCGGCCCTGACCGGCCGACGCTCTGCGAAGGGTGGACCACCTGGGACCTCGCGATCCACCTGCACGTCCGCGAGGCCGACCCGCTGGCCGGGCCCGGGATCATGATTCCCGCGCTCTCCGACACCACCGAGAAACGGATGGCCCGGGCGAAGGCGAAGTACTCCTTCACCGAGATCGTCGACAAGGTCCGCCGCGGACCGGGCCCGTTCACGATCTACTCGATCCCCGGTCTCGGCCACAACCTGAACACCACCGAGTACTTCGTCCATCACGAGGACGTCCGCCGGGCCGGTCCGGAGTTCGAGGTGCGTCAACTGCCGGCCGAGCAGCAGGAAGGCCTGTGGAAGCAGGTCCGCCTCGCCGCCAAGGGCATGACCCGCAAGGCACCCAGCGGTCTCGTACTGCGGTTGCCGGACGGCACCGAGTCGGTGGCGAAGAAGTCCACCGACCAAGGTTCGGTCACCGTGACCGGTGAACCCGCCGAACTGGTCCTGTTCTGCTTCGGCCGCCAGGCGGTCGCGAAGGTCGAACTCGCCGGCGACCCCGAAACGGTAGAACGCCTCAAGACGATGTCGTTCGGAGTCTGAAGCCGCTCAGTCGGCGGTCAGCTTCGCCGCGGCCGTCTTTTTCCGGAGTCGCTGGATCACACTGCTGACCACCGTGGTCAGCAGCACCAGGGCGATCGCAGCCACGACCCCCTGCCACGGCTTGTCGAACAGCGCGTAGCCCAGCAGCCCGATCGCCATGTAGACCGCGGACCACAGCGACGACGCCGCCAGGTCGACGACTGCGAACCGATGCCAGCGGTACCCCGCGAGACCGGCCGCCAGCAGCACCGGCACCCGGCCGCCAGGTATCAACCTGGACGTCAGCAACACGGTGATCTCATGCTCGGCCAACCGCTCGCGAATCGCGTCCAGCGACGCGTTGTCGCGGAGCCAGCCGACCCTCTTCGCGAGCTTCTCCCCACCCGCCCGGCAGGCGGCGTACACGATCAGGTCACCGGCATACGCCCCGCCCGCACCCGCGATCAGTACGCCGATCAGACCGATCGGGTTGCTGTGCGAAGCCAGCACCGCACCCGCTGAGACGGCCGCGCCGGTCGGCACGACCGGCAGCACGGCGCCGAGCAGGACCGCGCCGGCCAGGGCGGCCAGGTACAGCCAGCCGAAGTCGTCGCCCGTCATCGATGAACCACCTCGGCCGAATCCCCCGGCGCCAGTAGTTCTACCTTCACGGCCGGATCGAGCTCTGCCATCGCCGCCTTGAACTGCGACCCGGGCGACAGGAACAACTCCGGTTTCAGCCAGTCGCACCCGATCGGCCAGAACGTCCCGTAGTGCACCGGTACGGCGACGCGCGCGCCGACCCGGCGAACCGCTTCGGCCGCGCGGACCGGGTCGAGGTGCCCAGGACCGAGCGAGGGACCCCAGCCGCCGACCGGGACGAGCGCCAGATCCACCGGCCCCGCCTCGGCCGCGAGCCCGTCGTACAGGTCGGTGTCGCCGGCGAACCACACGCTGGGCGTGCCGTCGATGCGATAGCCGAGCGCAGGGCCGCGGTGCGACGACCAGGGCAGCCGGCGGCCGTCGTGGTCAGCCGTTACGGCAGTGATATCCAAGCTGCCGATCCGGAGTTGGTTGCCAGGGGCAACCTCGATGCAACGGTCGGCGTAGGTCGTTCCCAGGTCCTGCTGGATCAGCTTCGCCGCACCGCGCGGCACCACGAGGGCCGCGTCCGGTGAGACCGACGGCAGCGAGGTCAGGTGGAGGTGATCGGCATGCAGGTGCGAAACCAGCACGGCATCGCAGTCGCCTGCGACCGGCAACGGAACCGGGCCGCGACGGCGGCGCAGATGCGCGATCCGGGAGGTCAGCACCGGATCGGTCAGGAGGCGGGTTCCGTTCTCCTCGATGGTGGTGGTGGCGTGCCCCCACCAGGTGATCCGCACTCTCAGGCCTCCACATTCGCATCCGACGGAGCAACGACCTGTTCGGCCGGCTCCTCGTCGCGACGCTGGCCGATCTGCTCGAGCCAGCTGATCAGCAGGTCGTGCACCGCGTCGGAGCCCACGGGTGGCTTCTCGACCAGGAAGCGCCGCGGGTGGACCAGCATCGCTTCGGTCTGCCAGCCGCCCATACCACCGTGGCACCCGACCAGCTCTTCGAACGCGGCCACCTCGTCGGTGTACTCGTCGACCCGGCTGATCACCACGATGTCCCCGTTGTGCGGCATCTCGGCCTGCCGCAGCATCGAGTCGGCCGCGTGGTCGCCGTACGCCGTGAGCGGGTCGATGCCTTCGATCCGGCTCGACCGCAGCACGTGCACGCCGGCCCGGCCGATCGCCACCGGTCCCTCGGCCAGTGTGTCGACCACGACGAATCCGACTCCCGGGTGCGTCGCCAGGCCCGGGATCAGCCTCGGGTGGAGCAGTTCGAGCTCCTCCAACGGCACCCGTCCGGGCGTGGTCGCCAGGTAGATCAGGGCCAGGTTGCCGGACGCGGTGACCACCATCTGCTCATCTGCCGCGACCGTCGGCTCGCAGTCCCTGGGGCCGAGCTCGATCTCGCCGCGGGACGCCTTGCCGTGCAGGGCCTTCCGGGTAACGGTGCCGGCCACGCTGCGGCGCAGGCTCAGCTCGGTCAGGAAGGCGTTCACCGGACCCCAGCCCTCCGACTTGCCGGTCGCCGCGACCGGCTCCTTGGTGGTGTCGACCAGGTCGTCGACCACCTCGGTCAGGGTCCGTCCGTAGCGCTGCAGGAAGGTCGATCCCTGACTCTGGCCGTGGTCGGACAGCACGACGATCTCGTACGAATGCGGCAGCGTGTCGATGATCCGCTTCAGCGCGCCCAGCACCCGGTCGAGCCCTTCCAGCGTCTGCAGGGACTCCGGCCGGGTCGGGCCGGCGTGGTGGGCGACCTCGTCGTAGTCGACGAAGTCGCAGTAGATCACCGGCGTGCCCTTGACCAGTTCGTCGGTGATGAGGGAGACGTTCAGGTCGCGGAGCAGCACGTTCGAGATGGCTCGCAGGAAGATGTACGAACCACCGCGCTTGACCCGGGGGATCAGGTTCCGGCGGCGTTGCCGGCGCGCCTGGTGCAGCTCCTTGATCATCTCCCCCACGCACAGGACGAGGCCGCGAGCGGCACCCTGCGGACTGGAGAAGAAGCGGACGTAGCCACGGCTCCGCCCGGTCGGCAGCGCGGCCCGGCTGAAGACCAGCACCGAGCGGTCGGCGTCGCCGGACCAGTTGTTGCTGATGCTGACCCCGCCGTCGGCGAGCAGGCCACGGCCGGTCGACATCCGGGCCTCGATCTCGGCGGCGTCGCGGGCCCGGTTCGTCACCATCACCCGGCTGGTTTCCTTCTCGTACCAGCGGAAGGCCGGGATCTGCCCGGAGCCACCGTGCAGGATGCCCGCCTGGCTGGCCGGTGTGGTCGCCGGTACGCCGGTATGCCAGCCGACCATCGAGTGGCTGCCCTCACGGATCCAGCCACCCAGGTGTGGCAGGTTGCCCGCCATCACCATCCAGTTGAGCAGCGGCGCGGACAGGCCGTCGAGCTGGATGATCAGCATCCCGGTCTTCGGCGTGGCCTGGATCCGCCGGGCCCGGCGGCGGACGACCCGCATCACCTCGGACACATAGGCGTCGTCACTGCCGGCGTACGCGAGCCAGCCGACGAAGGCGCTAACCGAGGCCATCACGATCGACACGATCACCGGCGCCTCGACCCCGCCGTGCAGCTTCACGCCGGGGTCGACGGTGACGCCGAGATAGACCACCCAGAACTGCGACAACAGGCCGCCGATCAGGACGCCGACCGAGCCGATCAGGATCGCGACACCGGCCAGGATCCAGCGCATCACCAGCCCGATCACGGCCAGCAGCACCACCAGCCGCAGGATCGGCAGCCGGCCGTCGCTGCTGATCTGCGGCAGGGTCCAGAACGTGATCGCCAGCGAGATCAGCGACGCCAGCGCGCCGTAGAACATCGCCTGCAGACCCCGGGTGGTCCGGCGCAGGTCCAGCCAGCCAGGCGACCGCCGGCGCGGCCGCTCGGCGGACACCTGTTCTGGTGGTTTTGCCATCTGCTGGTCCGGACTCCCCGTGATGCGATGTGGTTCCGCACCGAGCCTACTGGGGGAACCCTCACTGGAGTTCGAGGTAGTCCACTTCGGCGTACAGCGTGCCCTTGGTCAGCCGGACGGTGTTCCAGCCCGCGTTCAGAGTGATCTGAACGGCTGTCTGCTGCCAGTTGTCCCAGCCTGTCACCGGGTAGTTGACCACACCCTGGCTGTTGCCGTTGACAACGACACCGTGGCTCGAGGTGGAGCCCATGCCGTTCGCGAAGCCGACCCACAGCGTGTAGCCGCCCGCGGCCGGGGCGAAGAAGGAGACCTGCACCCACGAGTCCGCGTAGTCGATGTGGGCGGCGACGGCTCCCTCGGAAGCTCCGGCGGCTCCGGTGCGGACGACGCAATTGTTCAGCGTGCCGCGCTCTGCTTCGGTGCGGACCCGGCTGCCACGGACCACCGGAAAGTCGTTCGCCCAGCCGACGTCCGCGACGTACAGGTGCCGGGAGCCGTTCACCCAGCCGTGCAGGAACACCTTGCCGCTGCTGTTGAAGTCCGCGCCGCCAGGACCGCAGACGTGGTTGTCGAAGGTTGCGGTGGTCATCAGCGGACGGTACGCCGTGGTCCACGGGCCGCTGAGGCTGGGCGAGGTCGCGTACGACGTGAGGTAGTTGCAATCGTTGTAGCCGCCGCCGGAGAAGAACAGCACGTACTGGCTTCCGCGCTGGACCAGGTCGGGGGCCTCGATCACCCCGTTCGACGTGAGCATCGCGGTGTTCCCGCCGACAAGGGTGGTGCCGTTGTTCGAAGTACGGGTCAGCCACAGGGTGGACGGCCGGCTGATCGCGTTGCCGTCGTTCTTCCAGACCAGGTAGCGGGTGCCGTCGTTCGCGACGAAGGTGTTCGCGTCGATGGCGCCGCCGAGGTTCAGCGGGCAGATGAGCGGCTGGGTGCCGACCGGGGTGAACGGGCCGACCGCGGAGCTCGCCGTGGCGACGCCGATGCACTGCCGGCCCGACGTCTTGTGCCAGGCCGTATAGGTGAGGGTGAAGCTGCCGTCCGGGTTCGGGTAGACGTCGGGCGCCCAGGTGCGGCCGCCTTGGGCCCAGGAGGCGGACGGCCCGCCGGGCATCGCGTCGCCGCGGATCGTCCACGGCCCGTTGGCGCTCGGCGCACTGGCGACGGGCACATTCCCGCGACCGTTGTTCGTCGAGTAGGCGTACCAGGTGCCGTTCTTCTGTAACACGTCCGGATCCGGGAAGTCCTCCCCGATCACGTCGGTCGGGAACACCGCCGCGGTCGTCTTCTGCGGCGCTCGTACGGCGGCCTCGGCCGGCGTCAACGCGCTCAGCAGGGCCACGGCCGCGACAGCGGCGGCAAGCAATCGTCTGGTCATCGAAGCACTCCTCAGGTGGGGCGGAACCTGTGACCCCAACTTTTCCATCGATTCACCTAGAGCGCGAGAGGTGGTCTCGACCGATTGAAATTCGCCGACTGCTGGACCCACGGGGTCTGGCGGTGGAGACTCCCGGATAGTTGGTTTCCGCCTGAAGCCTAGGAGTTTCTCGTGAAGTATTTACCGAGAGTGTCATCGCGTGGGTTGGTCGCCGTCGCCGCTGCGGTCGCGGCCACCGCGGGGCTGGTCACCCAGTCCGTCGGAGCGACCGCGCCCGCCGCGGTACAGGTCACGCCGTTGCAGCAACAGCTGGACACATTGCTGCAGGACCCGCGGTACGACGGGTCGCAGGTCGGCCTGGTCGTCCGGGACGTGACGACCGGGGAGACGCTGTACGACCACAACGGCAGCACGCGGCTGCTGCCCGCCTCCAACACGAAGCTGTTCAGCTCCACGGCCGCGATGCACACCCTCGGCCCGGACTTCCGCTTCCACACCGACGTCCTCGCGACCGCGGCCGTGCAGCAGGGAAAGCTGCGCGGAAACCTTTACCTGAAGGGCTTCGGTGATCCGACCGCGCTCGAGTCGGACTACGTCGCACTCGCCAAGCAGCTCGCCACCGCCGGCATCCGGCGGGTCGACGGTGATCTGGTCGCCGACGACACGTACTTCGACAAGGTCCGCCTCGGCGACAGCTGGGCCTGGGACGACGAGCCGTTCTACTACAGCGCCCAGATCTCGGCGCTGACGCTGGCTCCCAACACCGACTACGACTCCGGCACGGCGATCGTCGAGAGCTTGCCGGGTGCGACGGTCGGCGCTCCGGTCAAGCTCAACCTGGTCCCGCCCAACGACGTGATCAAGCTGGTGAGCACGGCCAAGACGGGCGCCGCCGGCTCCGACAACACCCTGACCATCGAGCGCGACCACGGCACCAACGTCGTACATGTCACTGGCTCGGTGCCCGCCGACGACACCCTCAGCCAGGAGTGGGTCACGGTCTGGGAGCCGACCCTGTACGCCGCGGACGTGTTCCGGCGCGCCCTGACCGCTCAGGGCATCCGGGTCGACGGACACATCCGTACGTCGGCAGCACCGGCCGCTGCCCGCCGGTTGGCACGGGACGAGTCGATGACTGTCGGCGAACTGATGACGCCGTTCCTCAAGCTCTCCAACAACATGCACGCGGAGACGCTGGTGAAGGCGATGGGCGCAGTAGCGGCCGCAGACGGCAGTTGGCCCGCCGGCCTCAACGTTGTCACGCAGTACGCGCAGAGCGTCGGAGTGGACACGAGCACGATCCGCTTGTCCGACGGCTCCGGCCTGTCCCGCAAGGTGAACGTGACCGCCGATAGCGTCACCGACCTCCTGATCGCCGCGCAGCACGAGCCGTGGTTCCAGCAGTGGTACGACGCGCTGCCGATCGCCGGTAACCCGAACCGGTTCGTCGGCGGGACGCTCCGCAACCGGATGGCCAACACACCGGCAGCGAACAACCTGCACGGCAAGACCGGTTCGCTGACCGGCGTCACGGCGTTGTCGGGATACGTGTCGACCAAGGACGGCCGCAAGCTCGTCTTCTCGATGCTGAGCAACAACTACCTGACCAGTCCCCGCTCGGTCGAGGACGCGGTCGGCGTACTGCTGGCTTCCTGGACCGATCAGGCCCCGGTCGCCGCGATGAAGCCGGACCTGGCTCGCACTGCTGCCGATAACTGTGGCGAATGGGTGAAGGCCTGCTAATGAAATAGGCTAGAGGGTTTTAAATATGAATTAGACAGCGCGACGGTCCTTCTCCACGATGATGGGATGACCGTCGCGCTGCCTACGCTGGACGACATGGCCGACGAGCTGGCCGAACCCGGCTTCGACCTGGAGACCGACGGCTGGCTGGTGTACGCCGGGGAGGAGCTCGTCGGCTACGGCAACGTCTTCGGCAAGGGCGATCACAGCCTGATCGACGTCGGCATCGTCACCCTGGATGCCGTCGTGGCCCAGTGGCTGCTCGAGCAGTCGACCGCCCGCGCCGCCGACCTGGGGCGCACCAACGGGCACACCGAGATCTTTGCCGACGCCGGCGTCTACCGGGAGGACGTCGAGAGGCGGGAGCTGCTCGCGGGCGCCGGATTCGCGCCGGCGACGACGTACCACCGGATGCGGATCGACCACACCGGGCCGGTGCCCGTGCCGGAGCCACCCGCGGAGGTGGTGATCCACCGGGGCACGTTCGACGAGGCGACCCGGCGCGCGGCGTACGAAGTACACACCGAAAGTTTCGAAGGGCAGTTCGGGTTCGTGCCGCGGCCGTACGACGAGTGGTTCAAGTCGCGGGAAGCGATGTCGACCTTCGACTGGTCCCAGCTGACCTTGATGGAGCTGGACGGGCAGCCGGTCGCCTACCGGGAATGCACCGAGCAGTTCGTGTCGGACGAGAACTGCGGCTACATCGGGCGGCTCGGCGTCCTCAAGGAGGCCCGTGGTCGTGGCCTGGCGAAGTACCTGTTGCGAGACGCCTTCGCCCTCGACGCCGCGGCCGGGCGGAGCGGCACGCTCCTGCACGTCGACACGAACAATCCGACCCCGGCTCTCGGCCTGTACATCTCGGTCGGCATGCGCGCCACCCTCGTCATCGACGTCTGGCGCCGAACGCTGGCGACCCGCTGATGGCCGACCTTCGGTTCGTCGCCGCCGCACGCGGCCGGGGACTGGCCACCTTCCTGCTCAAGGACGCGTTCGCGATCGACTCGGCGGCCGGGCTGGGCGGGACGATCCTGCATGTGGACAGCTCGAACCCGACGCCGGCCGTACAGCTCTACCTCGGCGTCGGCATGCGACCGACCGTGGTGAGCGACGTCTGGCGTCAGACGCTGGCGACGCACTGAGCAACAGACTTCCTCGCCGGGGTGGTCGCGGTCCGCCCCGGCGAGGTCGTCAGTTCAGGACCGACCGGTTCCCAGTCGTGCCGGCCAGCACCTTCCTGCTCCCGAGTTGCCAGCGCAGATCCAGCGGGATCCGCAGGTCTTTTCCACCAGGTTTCAGACACTGCTGGGTCTCGGGCTGATCCGGCGCCACCGAGTACCGGTAGGCGGCGATCCGGACCGTCTTGGCGTCCTGCGCCAGAATCCGCACCATCGTGTGCGGAATGCAGGTCTCACTGTTGTCGCGGGCGGCGTCGACGATCACGCCGGCGGTGTCGCTCGGGTCGGCGGTGACGCTCACGATCGGGATCTCCCCGTCCAGGACCATCAGCGTCGTACCGAACTTGAACTTGGCGGGCGGCGGGCCGTCGTCGAGCACACCGAGCACCGGCGTACTGGTCGACGTCGGTGGTGTCGCCGGTTCCTCCGCGCCTCGTGGCAGGTCCACGGCCGCGACTGCGAAGCCACCAGCCAGCAGCGCCACCACTGCCACGGTTGCCAGGTTGCGGCGGCGACGCTGTCGGCGAAGGACGCGCTCCACCTGCGTGAACGGTGGCGCCTGGTCGGGGGTCTGCTCGTCGACATACTCGGTCAGTAGCTCGTGCAGATCAGACATGGTTGGGCACCTCCTCCTGTACGGCGAGTAGTGGGGCCAGCGCCTGCCTGGCTCGGGCCAACCGGGACTTGACCGTCCCCGGCGGCAGTCCGAGCTCGTCGGCCACCTGTTCGATCGGTAGATCCATCACGTGATGCAGCACCACCACAGCTCGTTGGGCGGGAGTGATCCTGCCCAGCGCGGCCGACACATCCAGCGCGTCGCCGTCCGGCCCGCGAACCTCCCCGGTCCTTCCCAGCAGCTTCGCGGAGGCCCGCGCAGCCACCTGGTGACGCCGCAACCTGCTCACGAGCGTCCGTACTGCGACCGCTCGCACCCAGGCCTCCGGATCGTCGTACCGGCGGATCCGGTCCCAGCGGCCGAGCAGCTTCACATACGCGTCCTGCGCTACTTCTTCGGCGTCGGCTCGCGAACCCCCGATCGACACCAGCACACCGATCAGCCGCGGCCAGGTCCGCGCGTAGAGCGCCGCAACCTCCGCCGCCGGATCGCTGTCGATGTGCCTCACACCCCTAACACGCGCTGCTCCCCCATCAGGTTCCATCTTTTTTGAAGCAGATTTCCGGCACAAGGCCTCAGGTGAGTGCGCCGTGCAGTTGGGCCCGGCGTACGGGGGCTTTGTCGGTGGCGGCGTCCGTGCTGATGGTGGCCGTCATAGACGGTCGTCCTCCGATAGTTGTTCGAGTAGACCGGCTGCGACGACGAGGAAGTCGCGTTCCGCTTCGGTCAATTTCTCCAGCGCGCCGGCCAGCCAGATCTCCCTCGGCCGCATCTCGGCTGCCAGTACGTCGGCGCCGGCCCGGGTGATCTCCAGGAGTGACTGGCGGCCGTCGTCGGGGGCCGGGCGGCGGCGGATCCAGGCTTGCTCCTCCAGGGCGGCGAACACTCTCGACAGCGATTGCGGCTGAGTCTTGAGCCGGTCGGCGAGCTCGCTCGGGGTGAGCGCGCCGGCCTTGGAGAGCTGCCGTAGAACGCCGGTCTGGCTGAGGGTGATCGCACCGGTCCGCTCCGCGCGGGCTCTGGCGGCGAACAGTCCGCTGCCGGTCAGGATGCGCTTGGCCGCTTCTTCATTACTACGCATTTGTTAACTATAATCCCAGCTTCTGAGGTACTTCGGGAGCTTTTAGTACGCCTATGCGTAGTACGGATGCGCGCGGAGATCTGAGAGATTACTCTCGAAACGTGTCTCTCAAGAATCCGTACGGCGATTTCGAGCTCACCGACCCGCAGGCGATGCGAGCGTTGGCGCACCCGGTCCGGCTGGCCGCGCTCAGCTATCTGCAGAAGAACGGGCCGGCCACCGCCACCCAGCTATCGGAACATGTCGGCGCCTCGCCGTCGGTGACCAGTTGGCACCTGCGGCACCTGGCGACGTTCGGTCTCGTCACCGACGGGCCTTCGCCGGACGGCGGGACCGACAAGCGCCGGCGCTGGTGGCAGGCGGTCGCCCGCGGCTTCCGCTTCGAGATGCCGTCGACGCCGGAGGGCGCCGAGGCCGCGCGGTTGTTGCGTGCCGAGTTGATGAGCCAGGCCCTCGACTACGCCCAGCAGTGGCTGTCGGACATAGAACCCGGCCTGGCCCCCGAACTGAGTCGCGAGGCCTGGTCCGCGAACACGCTGCTGATGATCACCCCGGACGAAGCCGAGGCGATCGAGAACGGGATCGAGGACCTGCTCGCGCCCTACGTCCAGCGAGGCCTCGACGGCGCCCCCACCGAGGCCCACCCGATCCGGATGATCCGGATGTCCTTGCCCGAAGCAACGAACTGATTCGAAGGCGGCGCCGCCTGCCCGCTTTCCGCCATTCCCCTGCCTGCGTTAGGACGTCACGTGAGGACTCTGCCTGCAACAAGCCTGTGGCGTGACCGTCAGTTCCGGACCTTCTGGTCCGCCCAGGGGGTCTCCGAGTTCGGGGACCGCATCAGCGAGCTCGCCCTGCCATTGATCGCCGTCACCCTACTGAATGCCTCGCCTGCTCAGGTCGGCTTCCTCACCGCAGCGGTCTGGCTGCCGAACCTCGCCTCGCTGTTCATCGGCACCTGGGTCGACCAACGCCGGGACAAGCGTCCCCTGATGATCGCGGCCGACCTGAGCCGGACGATCGTGCTGCTCACCTTGCCGGCGGCGTACTGGATGGATGCTCTGACTCTCGGCCAGCTGTACGTGATCGCGATCCTGGCCGGTACCGCGCACGTCGTCTTCAGCACGGCGTACGCGTCGTTCTTCGTACGACTCGTCTCCCGCGATCAATTCCTGGAAGCGAACAGCAAACTCTCGGCGACGCGGTCGATCTCCTTCATGGGCGGCCCGGCGGTCGCCGGCATACTCGTGCAGTGGCTGACCGCGCCGGTCGCGATGATCGCGGACGCACTCTCGTTCGTCTTCTCGGCCGTACAGATCAGCCGGTTGAAGACGGCCCCGGCCGAGCACGAGGTCGCTGAAGAATCCTTGCTGCACAGGGCTCGCGAGGGAATGCGCTACCTGCTGAAGCACCCATATCTGCGCGTCAGCCTCGCCTGCGCGACGACGGTGAACTTCTTCAACCTGATCAGTACCGCGTTGCTCGTGCTGTTCGCGAGCCGGAACCTGTCGCTGTCCGCCGGCACAATCGGCCTCGCCTTCGGAATCGGCGCCACCGGCGGCCTCCTCGGCGCACTGGCGGCAACCCCCTTGACCCGGTTGCTCGGCGCCGGACGACTCATCGCACTTGGCGCGATCGTCTTCCCCGCGTCCATTGCGATCGCGGCATTCGCGTCCGGCCCGGTCTGGGTTCGCGCGGCAGCACTCGCCGCGGCCGAGTTCGTCGGGGCGTTCGCCGTGATGTGCTTCGACGTACCGCTGAACTCGTTGCAGGCTTCTGTGACGCACGACCACATGCGGAGCCGGGTCAGCGGTGCGTTCAGCAGCATCAACTACGGAGTACGACCGCTCGGCGCCATCGTCGGCGGTTTCCTCGGCACCTGGATCGGAGTACGGGAGACCTTGCTGGTCTCCTCGGCCGGCGGCTTCCTCGCGGTTCTCTGGCTGCTCGGCTCCCCCATCATCCGCACTCGTTCACTGGACGGCCTCAAACCGCCCGAGTAGGCCGAAGGCGGTGCTCCCCCGTGGAGAACACCGCCCGCGTCGTACCTCGTACTCAGTCGTCGAGGACGTCCTCCAGCGGAGTGTCGAGCTTGGCGACCGTGCGCCGGAGCGGGACCTCCTTGATGAACATCACCGCGATCAGGCTGACCAGACCGCAGATCGCGGCGATCGTGAAGATCCGGCCGGTCGCGTCGCCGTACGAGTGACGGACGAGCTCGGCGAGCTGCGGGGGCAGGTGATTGACGTCGAGCAGGCTCGTGCCGCCGCCACCTTCCTGCACCTTGCGGGCCGCCTCGGCGCCGCCTGGTCCGGCGAGCAGACCCTGGATCAGCAGGTCCTTGACGCGGGCCGCGAGGACCGCACCCAGGACCGAGACGCCGACCGCGCCACCGAGACTGCGGAAGAACGAGACCGAGGCGCTGGACGCGCCGATCTCCGTCACGTCGACGGTGTTCTGTACGGCGAGCACCAGGTTCTGCATCATCATGCCCATCCCGATGCCCATCGAGAGCATGCCCAGGCCGACGTACCAGTACGGGCTGGCGTGGTCGATCGTGCCCAGGATCCCGAGTCCGACGACGAGCAGGACACCGCCGGCGATCAGGTACCGCTTCCATTTGCCGTAGCGGGTGATCATCTGGCCGGAGCCGACCGAACCGAAGAACGAGCCGAGCATCATCGGGATCGTCAGCAGGCCGGCCTCGGTCGGGCTGTAGCCGCGGGCGATCTGGAAGTACTGACCGAGGAACAGCGCGCTGCCGAACATCGCGACGCCGACCGCCAGGCTGGCCACGATCGCGAGTGCGGTGGTCCGCTGCCTGACGACCTTCAACGGCACCAGCGGTTCCGGCGCGCGGGTCTCGACCAGGACGGCGAGCAGGCCGAACATCACGGTGCCGCCGACGAACAGTGCGGACTGCCAGGACACCCAGTCGAAGTCCTGACCAGCGAAGGTGACCCAGACCAGCGGCAGGCTGGCCGCGGCGCTGATCAGGATCGCGCCGAGGTAGTCCATCTTCACGCGACGCTTCATCATCGGCAGGTGCAGGTACTTCTGCAGCACCACCAGGCTGATCACGGCGAGCGGGACGCAGACGTAGAAGCACCAGCGCCAGCCGAGCCAGGAGGTGTCGACGATGACGCCACCGATGAGCGGGCCGCTGACGGTGGCGACGGCCATCACGGCACCCATGTAGCCGGAGTACCGGCCGCGGTCACGAGGCGGGATCGCCGCACCGATGATCGCCTGGGCCAACGCCATCAGGCCGCCCATCGCGAGTCCTTGCAGGACGCGGGCGCCGATCAGGAACGGTACACTGTGGGCCATCCCCGCGAGGGCCGAACCGACCACGAACAGGCCGATCGCCAGCTGCACCAGCAGCTTCTTGCTCATCAGGTCGGACAGCTTGCCCCAGATCGGGGTCGACACCGTGGTCGCCAACAGGCTCGCCGTCAGCACCCAGGTGTACTGCGTCTGCGACCCCTCCAGATCGGCGATGATCGTCGGCAGGGCATTGCTGACGATCGTCGAGCTGAGCATCGCCGTGAACAAGGCGGCCAGCAGACCGATCAAAATTTCGAGGATCTCGCGGTGGGTGAGCTCCGGCGCAGCGGGCGCTTGTTGCCGGTTCTCGGTGACAGTCATCAGTCTCCAGTCGAAGGATTGACGCGCCGGTCGGACTCGGCGACGTACGTGATCGCGCCGGCGACGCGATGCAACGCATCCGCCGCGGCCGCCATCTGTTCGTCGTCCCAGTCCGTCAACGCGGCGCGTAGTTGCAGGGTGTAGTTCGCGTAGAGGGCCTCCAGCCGCTCCCGCCCGGTCGCGCTCAGCGCGACCAGCGAAACGCGGGCATCCGCCGGATCGGGCCGACGGCTCACCAGGCCGTCGGCCACCAGCGCACTCACCTGGCGGCTCACCACCGACGCGTCGACTCCGAGCTTCACGGCGATCTCGCCACCGCGTTGCTCCCCGTCGCGCGCCAGAATCTTCAGCACACTCGCGTCGGCCCGCCGCAATCCGGCGTCCGGCCAAAGGTGCCTGTGCTCGACACAACGCACGGCCCGGATCAGCGAACTGACCCCTTCGAGCACTTCCTGGGCAGGCGTATCCCGTTCCACCTCCGGGACAGAGGTTTGCTGGGCTAGTTGCATAACCCAACTATATGCATATTTAGTTGGTTTCTGCAACCATATGTTCAGAGAGTAGCCCTGCGCTCACTATCGGGTGCGAGTCCCCTGCAACCACCCCCGCGCAATGTCGCCAACCCGCCAAGCAGCGAAGTACTGCACGGGCACTGGCGTACTTCAGTCCCCGCTCTCCAGTGGCCAAGTGAGCAGGGGGCCTGGGTCCGTCTGCGGGATGACATCCTGCTCAGTTGTCCGCCCCGCCGCGTCGTACACCATCCCGACGAGGCGCAGTCCATCCCGGCAGCGGCATCGAGCCGCTCCGTCGACACCGGGGCGCCGGTGGGACGCCTCGGCCGCGCGGATCTGGCGACGGACCGAGGCAGCCGGGGCGGCTGAGGCAACTGAGGCAACTGAGGCAACTGGGGCGGCTGGGGCGGCTGGGGCGGCTGGGGCGGCTGGGGCGGCAAACATCTGAATGAGTCCCTGACAACCTCGGGGCGCGAGGTGACGCGCCGCCAAACTTCGGACGAGAAGGCGGTGTCTTGCACCGTCAGGTATGACGCTGAGTCCGGCAGCGCCGGGCATGAGCGGTGCCCGGCCTGCGACGCGGTCAGGCCATGTCGGCTGCGTCGGGCTGCGTCGGGCTGCGTCGGGCTGCCTGGGGCAGCGTCGGGCGTGACCCTGCGCCTGGTGTGCAGAGAATCTCAGGCGGCTTGGGGCATCGCTGGTGGGTCGAGGTAGGCGCGGGCCGGTGGGGCTGATGAAGATCAGGCATCCGGTGTCGGTGTTGAACACCTGCCAGTCGCCGTGATGCTTGAGGCGGTGGTGATGCCGGCAGAACCCTTCCAGGTTGTCCGCGTCAGTACGCCCTTCGGGGAACGGAACCCGATGATCGAGGTCGCAGGACTTGATCCGCGCGGTGCACCCGGGGAACCGGCAGCGCTGATCCCGGTCGCGGACATGCTGATCCAGTCCCGGACTCGGCGTGTACCGGGCGGGATCAGATTTCGGGGACCGGTCGGTCAACCTGTATCTGAACTTGGCGCGGGTGAAGGCCATCGCGAGCGCGTCTTGGGGCAGGGTTCCGTAGCCTTCGAGTTCGCCGCCGGTGCAGATCGCTCCGGTCGCGAGCGCTTCGGCCTCGGCGTAGGTGCAATGAATCACCACCTGCACTCCTACCGCCGGATTCAACCCCGATTCCGGCAACACCGACGCCACACCCGAAGCATTCCCACTCGCACAGGGCATCGTCACCGTGGCTGGTGTCGTCACCGTGGCTGGTGTCGTCACCGTGGCTGGTGTCGTCACCGTGGCTGGTGTCGTCACCGTGGCTGGTGTTGGCACCGCGACGGTAGCTGTCCCTGCATCCATGGTGCTTTCAGAACCCGAGCCGGTCTCGGTACCCGACATGCTCTCGGCATCCAGGTCGGCGCCGGTAGCCGGATCGGCATCGGCATCCGCGCGTGCTGCAGCCTCCAGGCTGGCCGCAGCATCTCGGAAGGGTCCAGCGTCTCGGGGGGACGGGGCGTCCGGGGAAGATGCAACGTCCGGCGAAGGCGTGGTACCAGCATCCGAAGCGGCCACAACATCCGCAGACTGGTTGTCGGTCGCCGCCGGATCACCTGCGGCATGCTCGGGACGCGACTGGCTGCCACCGTGGTGCTTAGGGGTGGCCTCGGGGCGCGGCTCGGAGCGGCTGACGTGCTCTGGTGTCGCCTCCCGGCGCGGCTCGGAGCGGCTGACGTGCTCTGGTGTGGCCTCGGGGCGCGGCTCAGCGGGGCTGGCCCCGGGGTGCGACTCCGGATTGCCGGGGTGCTCGGGGTTGTTGCTGGTGTTGGTGGTTTGGTCGTGGCCCAGGAGGCGGTTTATGGCGAGGTCGGTGCGGAGTTGGTTGAGGTTGCGGGGGTCTCCGTTGCGTTGTAGTTCGAGGCAGCGGGCGGTGAGGGCGGCCATGATGGCGGTGATGTCGATGGCTGAGGTGGAGACGACCAGGTCGGCCATGCCGCCGTCGTGGGACACGGTGTAGGTGGTGCGTTCGTCTTGGCGTTGTGCGTGCAGGAGCGATTCGTACTCGGCGAGTACCTTCGCTGCTTCGCGTTGGGCGGTTCTCTTGATCCGGGCCCAGCCGTAGCGTCGGCCCCAGGCGAGCACGACCTTCTCGACGCCGGCGCGGAGGTCGTCGTCGGCGATGACTGCCAGTTCGTGGGCGATGTGTTGTGCTGCGGCGGCGGGGATATCACCAGCACTCAGGACGGCGAGTGTTGCGGGGAACCGTTCGACCAGGACTGCGGCGCGATTCAGCCAGCGGGCGGCGGTTTTGCGGTGGGCGCCCATGACCAGGGCGATTTCGTCGGAGACTGACCGCAGCACATCACCTGACCAGCGCCGCTCGGACGGCCGGGCGGCGCGGTCACCTGGACGTGGGGACTCGTGCCCTAGATCAGCTGAGGTTCCTGCCAGTGCGTGGTGGAGTCCGACCATCCTCTCGGCCTTCTTCGCCGCCAGCACCGACTCCAACTGCTGGATCTTCGCCAACTGGTCCAGCAGACCATCCGCGTCCAGCACGGCAATATCCGCGTCGACCACTGCGGTCAACGCATCCATTACCTCTGCGGGACTATCGAACATACTGGCGATTATAGTCCTGATTGCCGACCGACACCAATCCTGCAGGAGGCTGTGGATGACCAGACCCTCAACCCTGCAAGGCGAAACAGACACTCCCGCAAACCACAGAGCGGGCCCGATCCAGCAAGCGCTGATACACCTGTTGAACCTCGCCGAGAGACCTTGCTGGTCGGCGCACCTTTCCCCACCCGGACCAACTGACCCGTATTCGGCACACCGATCACATGTCAAAGCCACTCTCCCCGCGCCGCCTCCTCCAGATCCTCCTTCGGCCGGATAAACCCGCCCGGTATCGCCCCAATCGGGCCGACGACATACCTCGCCGACCGGGGCGCGCCTGATCCACCACTTCCACATGTCGCCACACCGGTCAGCGGCTCCGGGATAGCTGCGGTCTTCCCTGGTCGCGGTGGTGGGAGTCAAGAGCCGAGCTTGCTCGGTCCCGCAGGGACGCCGAAGGCGCTCTTGACGCCCATCACCGCGACCAGCACCATCAGGCAGCCCGGGGACGCGAACCAGAGTTCTTCGCACCCACGAACTCAGAGCACGCGCGCCACTCGTCCTTCGCAGCCCATAAACCCAGCACGAACCGACTACCCGCACCTTCGAACCAGATGCATCAACCGCACGTTCCAGCCGCGACGAAGGAGCGGCGAACCCCGGGGCGGTGGAACGAGCGCTGACGCAGGAAGCGCGAAGCCGGCCGACGTACCCACCCCACCTGCCAACGTTCCACACGCAAGGTGGTCCCTTCACCCAGCGCGAGTCCCCCGCAACCACCTCGCAGTCACCGAGCCGCAGGAGCGGCGAATCCGGGGTAGGTGGGACGAGCGCTGACGCATGAAGCGCGAAGCAGGTCGACATACTCCAACTCGCACCAGCCAGCCCACCACACGCAAGATAGTGCCTCACCCAGCGGGAGTCGCCCAACCATCTCGCACTCACCGAGCCGCGACGCAGGAGCGGCGTCCTGGGGCGGGTGGTCGAGCAGTTGACGCAGGAGGTGCGAGGCAGGGCTGTTAGCTGAGGTCGGAGTTTAGGCGGGAGAGGAGGTTGGCCAAAGCTGCCAGGTCGGGGGCATCCCAGCGGGCGAGGATGGCGTGGAACTCTGCTTGGCGTTGGGTTCGCATAGCGCCGAATCCTGCTGCGCCGGCGGCGGTCATGCGGAGTAGGCGGGCTCGGCCGTCGTCGGGGTCTTCGACCCGTTCGATCATGCCGATGGACTCGAGTTGGGTGAGGCCCGCGGGAGACGGTGGACTTGTCGAGGCCGAGGGCCTGGGCTACGTCCGAGGCGCGGACGCCCGGGCCGCCGCTCGCAGTACCGAGCTCTATCTGGGAAATCAGGGCGTAGCCGGCCGCGTCCATCTCCGGGTGGACCCGGCGCGCCAGCAGCATCTGGGAAGAGCGGGCACGGCGGAAGAGGGTGGAGAGCTCGTGCTCGACGCCGGCCAGCAAATCAGAGCTGGTCTGGTCAGGGCGCTCGGCCACGATGTCGCTCACCGGACCACGATGCCGGCGTCGCGGAGCGCCTTCTTCACGTCGGCGATCCGGAGGTCTCCGAAGTGGAAGACGCTGGCGGCCAGGACGGCGTCGGCGCCGGCTTCGACCGCGGGCGGGAAGTGTTCGGGCAGGCCCGCTCCCCCGCTGGCGATGAGCGGGATGTCGACGACCGCGCGGACGGCGCGGATGAGTTCCAGGTCGAAGCCCTGTTTGGTGCCGTCGGCATCCATCGAGTTCAGCAGGATCTCCCCCGCGCCGAGCTCCCAGCCCTTCCGGGCCCACTCGATCGCGTCCAGCCCGGCCGATTTGCGGCCACCGTGGGTGGTCACCTCGAAGCCGCTCGGCTGGTCGGCGGCACGCCGTACGTCGAGGGAAAGAACCAGCACCTGATTGCCGAACCGGTGCGCGATCTCCTCGATCACGGCCGGCCGCGCGATCGCGCCGGTATTGATGCCCACCTTGTCGGCACCAGCGCGCAGCAGCCGGTCGACGTCCGCCGCTTCCCGGACACCACCGCCGACCGTGAGCGGGATGAACACCTGCTCGGCGGTCCGCCCGACCACGTCGTACGTCGTCTCGCGCGAACCCGACGAGGCAGTGATGTCGAGGAAGGTCAGCTCGTCGGCGCCCTCGGCGTCGTACAGCTGGGCCATCTCGACCGGGTCACCGGCGTCACGCAGGTCGGCGAAGTTGACGCCCTTGACCACCCGGCCGGCATCGACATCAAGGCAGGGGATGACTCGTACGGCGAGGCTCACGGGGAAAGGGTACCGAGCCGCCGGAGCCGATCAGCGCAGGCAGGGGGCAGCATCCGTACTACGGACGGATCAGCGGCCAGGCGATCATGATCCCGGCCGCCGCCGGACCGCCGGGTCGG